>CALHQJ010000111.1 GCA_938036545.1 uncultured Clostridium sp.
CCGAAGAATCAAACGGGCTGGTTTTTGGACTATTTAAATGATTATTTTGACAGTTTGTTTCCAGTCATGGAAATGTATGCATTATATAACGTTTATGACAGACATCTGGATGAGGCTTTTAAAGAAATGTTTTGTTCCGTTATAGGCTCTCTGCGTCATACAAATTATAATCTTGTTACAAGCAGCAAAGAACTTTTTGTTCATAAAAATACGCTGGCATTCAGGATGAATAAAATAAAAGATATATTTTCTGTGAATCCATTTTCTTCTAATCAGGATCGTATTTTTGTGGATGGATTTTATCGTTATTTGAAGAAAAAAAATATGTGAAAGGTAAGAAACGTAAATTGTGTCAATGACATAATTCACGTTTCTTTTTTTGGCTTTTGTGTATATTCTCTAAAAAAATGATTTGTGTTAGTATTTAATTAAGTGAATTGCAATAAATACAACGCAAAAGGGAGCGATATATTTGAAAATTTTGTTTGCACCAGATTCATTTAAAGGCTCTGCCAGTGCGAAACACATTACGAAGCTGTTAGAAGAAGTAACGCAGAGACACTTTCCAGAATGTGAAATGATTTCTGTTCCGGTAGGAGATGGAGGAGAAGGAACCGTTGAAGCAGTACTTGATGTGCTGGGAGGACATTATGTATCTGTCAATGTGACTGGCCCGCTTGGAAAATCCGTACAAGCGAGATATGGGGTCTTTGGAGAAAAATCTGCTATTATTGAGATGGCTCAAGCTTCGGGGCTTCCATTAATTCCAGCAGAGAAACTGGATCCAATGCAGGCAACCTCTTATGGGACAGGCGAACTATTGATGCACGCAATACAAAGCGGATGCCACAATATTTATCTGTTAATTGGTGGGAGTGCAACGAACGATGGAGGGATAGGGGCAGCATCAGCCCTGGGAATTCGCTTTCTGGATAACAGGGAAAAGGAGGTGCCGGCCAATGGCTCTGGTTTAATACAGGTAAAATCTATAGATGTATCAGGGCTGTGTTCAAAGCTGAAAGATGTTCATATTACAATAATGTGTGATGTTACCAATCTGTTATTAGGACCAGATGGTGCCACATATGTGTATGGAAAACAGAAAGGAGCAACAGAACAGACACAGGAAAAACTGGAAGAGGGAATGAAAAATTATATAGAAATAGTAGAAGACACCTGTAAAAAAGAGTTAAGAAATATTCAGGGAATTGGAGCCGCAGGTGGGATTGCAGTACCATTCTTAGCATTTGCAAATGTTTCAATCAGATCTGGAATTGAAACTGTGCTGGAACTTCTTGGATTTGAGAAAATGCTTCAAGGTGTCGATTTAGTTGTGACTGGTGAAGGAAGACTTGACGGACAGAGTTCCTGTGGAAAGGTTTTATCAGGAATTGGGGAAAGCTGCCAAAAACGGGGAATACCGGTTGTGGCAATTGCAGGAGGCATAGGAGACGGTGCAGAAAAGATTTATGGGAAAGGGGTGAGTTCTGCTATTGCCTGTGTGAACAATGTTATGTCGCTAAAGGAGGCATTAGAACATACAGACAAACTGTTTTGTCAGGCCGCAGATCAAATGTATCGTTTCATTAAAGTGGGAATGACAATAGAAAAGAAACAGGAAGAAAAAAGATAACATAGCAGAAAGGAGAAGGAAAATGAAGTTTATAGAGCAAAAACGAATTCATATTCCAGCAAAAACAGAGTTTATTCAAAGAAAATTTTTAGATATCCCATATGCGCAGGGAGGAGAAAGGCGTACTCTGGATATTTATCTGCCAAACGAGGGAGAAGGACCATATCCGGTTATTATTGATATTTTTGGTGGTGGATGGTATTTTGGCAATAAAAGTTCTCATAAGTTAGAACCAGCATTGCAGCTTTTGCGCCGTGGTTTTGCTGTAGTAAGTATTAATTATTCTTTAAGCCATACTGAAAAGTTTGCAGTTTCGATTCAGGAAGTGAAAGCATCTATTCGTTATATTAGAAAATATGCATCACAATATGAATTGAATCCGAATAAAATTGCTTTACTGGGAGAATCCGCAGGAGCGCATTTTGCTTCTGTTGCTGCAACTAGTGCAGCAAATAATACCCTTTTGGATTTAACATGGCCAAATCATGATGTTTCAGATGAAGTTCAGGCAGTAATAGCGGTGTATTGTCCAGCAGATTTGGCAGCATTTAAAGCATACTGGGAGATCGAAAAACAAACCATGGGGTTAACTCCGTTAATTGAAGAGTATGGTCAGCCTGATTCAATGGAAGCGGTATTTATTGGAGGAACAGCAAATGAAAAACAGGAATTATTTTATCAGGCTAATCCAGAGAATCATATCAATGATAAGTGTCCACCCTTTTTATTTTTGCACGGAACACAAGATCAGGTAGTTCCGATTTTAGGGGCAATGCATTTTGCGGCAAAAATTGTGCAAGCAACGGATGAAGCTCATGTCCGTTTTCAGCTTGTGGAAGGAGCACACCATGATATACATGATTTTGAAGAAGAGTGGATTTACGATCTGGAAGCTGAGTTTTTGAGAGAGAAGTTAAATATTGGGGGGGAATAAAGGATGAGTACACCATTGATTATTGCCATATTTTTTATAAGTATTTTTATATTGATGTTTGGTATCATGAAGTTAAAAATGAACTCTGGAGTAATGATGCTCATTTCTGCAATTTTAACTGGAATTATGTTGCAAATGTCTGCAGCAGATATGATATCTACAGTGGCGAGTGGCTTTGGAAATATGATGGCGTCTCTGGGTATTGTAGTAGGATTGGGTTCTATATTAGGAGGAATTTTAGAGCAGTCAGGCGCTACAAATCAATTGGCTTTAAGTATGCTTAGAACATTTGGCAGCAAACGAGCTAATACTGCATTGAATGCAACTGGATTTCTGGTATCTATTCCTGTTTTCATGGGACCTGCTTATATTATTTTAAATCCTATTTGTACAACACTGGCTAAATTTACCAAAAAAAATGTAATGGGTTATACGACTGCTTTGGTAGTAGGCCTTATGGTAACGCATTGTCTGGTGATCCCAACACCAGGACCATTAGCTGTAGCTGGTTCCTTAAGTGCAGAAGTAGGCTTGTTTATTTTATACTCTTTGATTGTAGCAGTTCCGGCTAGTCTTTGTGGCGGACTGTTATATGGAAATTATTTGACAAAAAAGTATAGTTCTCTGGAAAGTACAACAGATATTTCAGATGAGGCGGCAATTAAAGAGATTGAGAAAAATAGTAAAGGGAACCACCCTTCTTCTCAAATGGCAGTATTTCTGATTCTGTTTCCAATTATCCTTATTTTGTTTGCAACCTTATTGCCATACATTACTGAAAATGCAATGATTTTAAACATTTGTACATTTCTTTCTGCAAGCAATGGAATGGGGGCTTTGCTGGTTTCTGTGTTGACTGCCTGGGTAATTCTTCGTAAATATATCGATAAGACTCCAGCAAAGATATTTTCTTCCAGCTTAAATGATGTTGGTGATATTTTCTTTATATTAGCAGCATCTGGTTCCTATGGAGCAGTCATTACTGCATCTGGTATTGGGACAGTACTTGGAGATCTGATTTCCAGTGCAAATATTCCGTTATTTGTGATGGCTTTTATTTTATCAGTATTATTGAAAGCGGCACTGGGGTCATCAGCAACAGCATTGGTTACAACGGGTACATTAATGGCTCCAATGCTTGCTTCTACCGGAGCAAATCCTATTATTGTAGGTCTTGCTGTATGCTTGGGAGGTTTAGGAATTTGTCTTCCTACAGATGGGGCATTCTGGCAAGTGAAAGAATATAATAACCTGTCTATGAAAGAAACTTTTTTGGCACATACAGGAGGAAACTTGATTGCTTGTTTGGCAGGTTTTGCAATGCTCTGTATTTTAGTTGCATGTTCTGGCTTTTTGCCTGGATTATCATAACCTATTAATTTGATTCGTATCATTTAAATAAATCCCTATAGAATATACATGGTGTTTCTATAGGGATTTATTTTTTGAAAATTCAGTAAAACATCTTGAAACCGCGGCTCTATGGTGGTAAAATGCAGAAGATTTTATTTGATACAGGGATATTTGACATAAGAGAAAAGAGGAAAAAATCAATGAAATTAGTAAAAGAAGCGGCAATTATTTTTGGCGTTACCATGGCGGGAGAGCTATTATATACCCTGCTTCCTCTGCCGGTTCCGGCGGGGGTCTACGGACTGTTTCTGCTTTTATTCCTGTTGCTTTGCGGCGTAGTAAAGCTGGAACAGGTGGAGACAGTGGGGATGTTTCTTTTAGACATTATGGCCATGATGTTTATACCAGCCACGGTTGGAATTATTGAGTCGAAGGACATTCTGGTGGAGGTAGCGCTGCCATATACAGTAATTATTGCTCTGACAACAATATTTGTTATGGCAGTAACCGGAAAGACCGCACAGTATTTAATTGGAAAAATAGCAAAAAAGGAGAAAACAAATGAATGAGCTGTTAGGAACTTCGTTATATTTTGGAATGGCGGTCAGCGTAGGAAGTTACCTGGCTGCTGTATGGCTTAGAAAAAAGACGGGATGGGCAGTTTTAAATCCGTTGTTGGTATCTTCTTTGCTGGTACTGGCATTCCTGGCTCTGTTTCATATTGATTACCAGGTTTATGATAATGGAGCAAAGTATTTAAGCTATCTGCTGACTCCGGCGACAGTCTGTCTGGCAGTTCCGTTGTATAAGCAGCTGGAGCTGTTAAAGAAGTATTTCTCAGCAGTAATTGGCGCTATTTGTTCCGGTGTAGCTGCCAGTGCAGTCAGCGTGTATATTTTGGTAAAAATATTTGGGCTGGGTCATCAGCACTATGTCACCCTGCTTCCCAAATCCATTACAACAGCCATTGGAATGGGAATTAGTGAAGAAGCTGGAGGAATTGTAACACTGACGGTGATTTCTATTATTATTACCGGAGTTGTTGGAAGCATAATAGCAGAAGCAGTATTTCATGTTCTGAAGATTACTCATCCTGTGGCAAAAGGACTGGCCTTAGGAACCAGCGCTCATGCGGTAGGAACGTCAAAGGCTCTGGAACTGGGAGAGGTTGAAGGAGCCATGAGCAGCCTTTCCATTGCAGTGGCAGGACTTATGACTGTCATATTAGTTCCTGTTATTTCTGGGCTGATTTAGAAGAAGGAGCCATGAGAAGAGAAAAAGAAAAAAGAGAAAGCAGGATGCGGAAAGGAATCGCATGGATTCGGGAAAATCCTCATAGCTGGTTTATGGCATACTGGCTTTTTTATCTGTCAGCATTTTTCGGACTGGAACTGCGGCAGGGAGACTATTATTTGATTCAGTGTCCCATTGATAATAAGATTCCATTTGCAGAAGAATTTGTTCTGTTTTACCTCTCCTGGTTTGTACTATTAGCAGGAGCACAGTTTTGGAGCCTGTTTAAATCAAAGAGAGATTTCTTACGACTGGTTTTTGTTATGTTTCTTGGAAATACGATTTGTCTGGGAATTTACTGGATTGCACCAAATGGAATTACTTTGCGTCCGGATACAGTTCCGGACAATGTGTGGGGGTGGATGGTGGGCCTTCTTTATCAGGCAGACACGCCCACTAATGTATGTCCGTCTATTCATGTTTCTAGTTCAGTGGCAATTGCTCTGACAGGGGGGAGTTCGGAACTTTTAAAGGGAAAAAAATGGCTTAAAGTTTTACTGGTAGTATGGGCAATACTGATTTGTATATCCACGCTGTTTATTAAACAACACTCTGTTGTAGATGTGTTTTGGGGAGCGATTATCAGCCTGGCTTTGTATGGGATTCTCTGGTTGTTGGAAAACAGAACTCAGGCTCTTGACTTTCCTCTTAAATCAGATATAATGAGATTAATTGAATGATTGCTCATTTGATTGCATGATAGGAGAAAGGAGAGACTGGAAGATGAACACCATGCCAAAGGAAGAAGAACTTTATGAACTGGCTGATTTATTTAAAATATTCAGTGATTTTACCAGGATAAAAATCTTGTATGTGCTGTCAGATACAGAATTGTGCGTATGCGAGATTGCCCAGAAGCTGGATATGACCCAGTCGGCAATTTCTCATCAATTAAAGATATTAAAACAGTCCAAGCTGGTCAAAAGCCGGAGAGAGGGCAAGGCTATGTTTTATTCTCTGGCAGACAGCCATGTAAAAACCATTCTGCATCACGGACTGGATCACGTGCAGGAATAAGATGCATGTTTGGTAATAAAAGGAAGGAGAAGCTGACAATGAGAAAAAAATTTAAGATGGAAGACTTAGACTGCGCCAACTGCGCAGCAAAAATGGAGGACGGGATTAAAAAAATCGACGGCGTTACAAGCGCCAGCGTAAGCTTTATGACTCAGAAGCTGGTGATTGAGGCAGATGAAGACCGATTTGACGAAATTATGAAAAAGGTAGTAGAGGTTTGTGCAAAAGTAGATTCTGACTGCAAAATTCTGCTGTAAGCGGGCAAGAAGATGCATGGCTAAGCTGTTACAAACTATGTGGAAACAGAATGAATATGCCGGTAAGAGATTACTCTCTTCCGGCATGTTTTTTGATTGCCTCAAAACTTGCTGAGCTGATGACATGTTCCATCCGGCAGGCGTCCTCCTGGGCGGTTTGTTCGTCAACGCCAAGACTGATAAGCCACTGGGAAAGCAGTGTGTGCCGTTCGTATATTTTTTCAGCAATAGCAAGACCCGATGGCGTAAGGGTGATAAAACCATTGCCATCCATTTTAATATATCCGTTTTCCCGAAGATTTTTCATAGCTACGCTGACGCTGGGCTTGGAAAAATTCAGCTCATTGACAATATCAATGGAGCGCACATTTGGCTTTTGCTGGCTGAGGGTCAAAATCGTTTCTAAATAATTTTCCGCTGATTCTTGTATTTTCAATCTTACCTTCTCCTTAATAAAAATGGGATAACAGGAATGGACAGAGCAGTCCTGCAGCTTAATGCCAGTATACTATAAACTGGAGATTTTTTCAAATAAAACTATTGACATATGAGTTAGTTTGTGCTAATCTTATGAAAGTTAGAAATGGCTAACTTGGAGAAAGGAGTGTGTTGATGATGCCTTTGACATTTGCAAAGCAGGGAGAACGGAACTCAATTATTAAAGTAGGGGGGAAGGAAGAAACCCGCCGTTTTCTGGAGAACCTGGGGTTTGTAGCAGGAGCCAGCGTTACCGTTGTTTCTTCTATTTGCGGCAATGTGATTGTAAATATTAAAGACTCCAGAGTTGCCATCAGCCAGGAAATGGCAAGTAAGATTATGGTTTAAATAAAAGGATTGTGAAAGGGGCAGATAACAGTGAGTACATTAAAAGATGTGGGATGCGGAAAAACCGTTTCCGTTGTAAAGCTTCACGGAGAGGGAGCGGTAAAGCGGCGGATTATGGATATGGGAATTACCAAGGGGACAGAGGTATTTGTCAGAAAGGTAGCGCCTTTGGGAGATCCGATGGAAGTGACAGTTCGCGGGTATGAGCTTTCTTTAAGAAAAGCAGATGCCCAGATGATAGAGGTTTGTTAAGATATTTTTTTACATAAGAGTTAGAATTGGCTAACTTTGGAAAAGGAATGGAAGGAAACAGGAGGATTTTTAAATGTCTGTTAGAATTGCGCTTGCCGGTAATCCCAATAGTGGAAAGACCACGTTGTTTAATGCGCTGACCGGATCAAATCAGTTTGTGGGCAACTGGCCGGGAGTTACAGTTGAGAAAAAAGAAGGAAGAATGAAATGGAATAAGGATGCGGTCATTATCGATCTTCCAGGTATTTATTCCCTTTCTCCGTATACATTAGAAGAGGTAGTTGCAAGAAATTATCTGATAGGAGAAAGACCGGACGCTATTTTAAATATTGTAGACGGCACCAATCTGGAAAGAAATCTATATTTATCTACTCAATTGATGGAACTGGGGATTCCCGTTGTTATGGCGGTCAATATGATGGATGTGGTGAAGAAATCCGGCGATCGGATTCACATTCAGGAGCTGTCCCGAAAACTGGGATGTCAGGTAGTGGAAATTTCTGCTCTGAGAGGTACTGGAATTAAAGAAGCAGCAGAGCTTGCAGTACAGGCAGCAGAGTCCCAGACAGAACCAGATCCGGTTCACAAATTCAGCGAAAATACAGAACGCTACCTGGAGGAAATTGAATCCAGAATCGGAAACGGGATTCCGGAGAACCAGAAGCGTTTTTATGCAGTAAAGCTGTTTGAACGAGATGATAAAATTGGGGAGCAGATGAAACAGGTTCCCGATATCAGCGACGTGATTGAACGGGCAGAAAAAGAAATGGATGACGATACGGAAAGTATCATTACCAATGAACGGTACACCTATATTACTTCCATCATTGGTTCCTGCTGCCAGAAAGCGGGAAAAGGCGCGCTAACGACTTCCGATAAAATTGACCGGATTGTAACCAACCGCTTTTTTGCACTGCCGATTTTTGCAGCAGTGATGTGGCTGGTATATTACATCTCCGTCACCACAGTGGGAACCTGGGCGACAGATTGGGCCAATGACGGAGTATTTGGCGATGGCTGGAGTTTCTTTGGAATGGAAATTCCAGGAATCCCTGTTTTAGCAGAAGGCTTTTTAACTTCCATTGGCTGCGCGGACTGGCTTCAGAGCCTGATTTTAGACGGTATCATTGCAGGCGTAGGTGCAGTTTTGGGATTTGTTCCTCAGATGCTGGTATTGTTTTTCTTCTTGGCATTTTTGGAATCCTGCGGCTATATGGCAAGAATTGCGTTTATTATGGATCGGATTTTCCGCAAATTTGGTTTATCCGGAAAGTCCTTTATTCCAATGCTGATTGGAACTGGCTGTGGAGTTCCTGGTGTTATGGCATCCCGTACCATTGAGAATGACAGAGACCGGAAAATGACTATTATGACCACTACATTTATTCCCTGCGGCGCAAAGCTTCCGATTATCGCTTTGATTGCAGGCGCTCTGTTCCAGGGGGCTTCCTGGGTAGCTCCCAGCGCTTACTTTGTGGGAATTGCAGCCATTATCTGCTCTGGTATTATTTTGAAAAAGACCAGGATGTTTGCAGGAGATCCGGCGCCGTTTGTTATGGAACTTCCGGCTTATCACATGCCTACTTTTATGAATGTATTGAGAAGTATGTGGGAAAGAGGGTGGTCCTTTATGAAAAAGGCCGGTACGGTTATCCTGCTGTCTACGATTTTTATCTGGTTTACTTCTAACTTTGGGTTTACAGAAAATGGATTTGGCATGGTAGAGGACTTAAGCAACGGCATTCTGGCTTCTATTGGCAGAGGAGTGGCATGGATCTTTGCTCCTTTGGGCTGGGGAGACTGGAAAGCTGCTGTAGCGGCAATTACCGGACTGGTAGCCAAGGAAAATGTGGTTGGCACCTTTGGAATCCTGTTTGGATTTGCAGAGGTTTCAGAAGAAGGAGCAGAAATCTGGGGAACTCTGGCAGGCAGCTATACCCCTGTTGCAGCCTATTCTTTCCTGGTATTTAACCTTCTGTGCGCTCCCTGCTTTGCAGCAATTGGGGCTATTAAGAGAGAAATGAACAGTGCAAAGTGGACCTGGTTTGCCATTGGTTATCAGACTGCTTTAGCCTATGCAGTGTCTCTGTGCATCTATCAGGTGGGAACCTATGTGACTACTGGAACAGCCGGAATCGGCCTGGCTGTGGCAATCGGGTTAATCATTGGATTTTTATACCTGCTGTTCCGTCCTTATAAGGAAAGCAAATCCTTAAAGCTGGACACTTCTGTAAGAAAAGCGTCCAGACGGGCAGGGGCTTGATATTTGCGGAAAGCTGTGTTAGCATCAGAGTACAGGAACTGTCCTGTACTTTGGTGCGTTAGAAAGACGAGGATGAAATTATGAATTTTGCAACTTTTGCGGTACTTTTAGTTATATTGATGCTGGTATTTTTCGCTGCCAGAAGTATTTATAAAAATAAAAAGTCAGGGAAATGCTGCTCTGGCTGCAGCGGGTGTTCCGGCAGCTGCGGCGGAAGCTGTCATGGAAGCTGCTCCACGGGAAAGCCGGTTTCATAAGGGCTGGAAGAGTCGCTGATATAACAAAAAACAGATTGATTTACTGTCTGAAATTCAGTATAATAAGGCTGTAATGGAAAATAATTCTGATAGATTTCTGTTCAGAACCATTTAACCTGAATATAGAAAAGAGGGTGCCTATGGAAAGCAGCATTATTACAATCAGCAGAGAGTATGGAAGCGGCGGAAGAGAGATCGCACAAAAGGTATCAGAACGGCTGCAAATCCCCTTTTATGATCGGGATTTGATTGATAAGGCGGCCAAGGAAAGCGGTTTTACGCCGGAATTTGTAGCAGAGAGAGAGCAGAGGCTGGGAAGTAACTTTCTCTATAATTTTACACTAGGGGGAATTTACGGCCTGGCTTATCCAAGAAAGCCGGAAATGAAGGAACTGCCTGTGGCAGAGCAGATTTTCCTGGCCCAGAAAAAAGTAATCGAAGATTTGGCGGAACAGGGGCCTTGTATTTTTGTAGGCCGCTGTGCAGATTATATTTTGCGGGATAAGCCCAAATTGCTGAAGGTGTTTATCTATGCAGATCGAAAGGTAAGAGAGTGCCGTGCTGTAGAGCAATATGGACGGGTGGCGGAACAGGTGGACGAATTAGTACGCCATATTGATAAACAGCGACGGCTTCACTATGAGGCTTATACCGTTCAGGATTGGGGAGCCAGAAGCAATTACCATTTGATGCTGGACAGCGGCGCTTTTGGGATTGAAGGCTGTACTGATATTATCTGCAAAGCAGCCCTTTCCCTTGATAAGAAGCCCTCTCTTTAAAACGGCGGGTCAGGGTGTTTAAAACCAGCTTCTTGTTGCCGCTCCATAAGGGAGCAATCAGCAGGGATTTGGGGCCGTCTCCGGTCAGTCTGTGAATGACGATTTCCGGCGGCAGAAGCTCAACACAGTCAATGACAAAGTCAATATATTCTTCTAGTGAGAAGACTGGAAAGGGATTTTTCTGGTAGATGTCTGCCAGGGAGGTCCCTTTTAATATGTGGAGAAGCTGAAGCTTGATTCCGTCCAGTATGGGAGATAGATTTCCAAGATAAGAAATAGTGGACAGCATCATTTCCTTTGTTTCTCCAGGAAGTCCTAAAATTACATGGACAATAACAGTAATTCCCCGCTCTTTTAATTTTTCATAGGCTTGTTCAAAACACTCCAAAGGGTAGCCTATTTGAATAAACTTAGCGGTTGATGGGTGGATAGTTTGAAGTCCAAGTTCTATCCAGACCGGTTTGATGCGGTTTAATCTGGAAAGCAAATCCAAAACGTCATCTGGAAGGCAGTCGGGACGGGTGGCAATGGACAGGGCGGCCACGTCGGGATGAAGAATGGCTTCCAAAAACAGCGGTTCCAGATAGGAAACAGGAGCATAAGTATTGGTATAGGACTGGAAGTAAGCAATATATTTGCCGGAAAATTTTCCTTCCAGCCGTTTTTTTGCAGCTTCGATTTGTTCAGTGACAGATGCCATTTGCTTTTGGGCAAATTCGCCGGAACCGCCTTCACTGCAGAAAATACAGCCGCCATAGCTGATTGTGCCGTCTCGGTTGGGACAGGTCATGCCTCCGTCTAAAGCCAGCTTATACAGTTTTTCTCCAAATTGTTCCCGAACATAATAATCAAGAGAGCGATAGGGTTTTCCATTCCAATTCATAAAATCCTCCAGATGGTGTGCTGCTGTTTTCTTTAAAACCAGTATACAATGAAATCGTAAAAATTTATATACAATTTAATAAAAAATTGGATTGTCCCGAAGTCTGGGACTATGGTATAATAAGGATATTCAACGCTTCTTGCAGGCTGCAGGCGGGCAAGAAGGCAGCTGAACTGTTACGTATTTACAAGTCTGGTGAGAATATATGCCCAGCATATGAAAATAAAAAGGGGAGGAAGACATGAACGCAAAGGAAACCATTGAGGTATTAGGACGGGAGAAGGCAGAGAAGCTTATGGCCCAGCTGTACGGCTGCTCTAAAACAGCAGAAAACAGAGAACGGTATAAGGCATTAGTAGAGGGATATGTAAAGACTTTTGGAGACGGCGATATGAAGCTGTTTTCCTCTCCTGGACGTACTGAAATCAGCGGCAACCACACAGATCACAACCATGGCAAGGTGCTGGCAGGCAGCATCAATCTGGACTGTGCAGGCGTTGCTGCAAAAAATAATTCCAATCAAATCCGCATTGTCAGCGAAACCTATAATCAGGACTTTACCATTGATTTAAATCAGCTGGAGGTAAGCCCAAAGGCAGCCGGAACCATTGATCTGGTAAAGGGAATGTTAAAGGGCTTTATTGAATTTGGCTATGAGATAGGCGGCTTTAACGCTTACATTACCAGCAACGTTATCAGTGCAGCCGGAGTCAGTTCTTCTGCTTCCTTTGAAATGCTGATTTGCTCTATGCTGAATACATTTTTTAATGAAGGCAGGATGGATACGGTTGCCTATGCCCACATCGGAAAATATGCAGAAAACAATTACTGGAACAAGGCCTCTGGATTATTAGACCAGATGGCGTGTGCAGTAGGCGGTTTGATTACCATTGACTTTGTAAATCCGGCTGAACCGGCAGTAGAAAAAATTGACTTTGATTTTGCTTCTCAGAACCACAGCCTGATTATTGTACAGACAGGTAAGGGCCACGCAGATTTGAGTGCAGATTACTCTTCCGTGCCAAATGAGATGAAGAAAGTTGCCCAGTATTTTGGAAAAGAGGTTCTGGCAGAGATTACAGAAGAGATGGTAATCGACAATTTCCAGGCAGTAAGAGAGTATGCAGGAGACCGTTCTGTACTTCGCGCCCTTCATTTCTTTGAGGAAAACAAGAGAGTGGAGAACATGGTAGCAGCATTAAAAGCAGGTGATTTTGACAGCTTTTTAGCCAATATTACAGCTTCCGGCAATTCCTCCTGGAAATGGCTGCAGAACTGCTACACCACTGCAGACGTCCAGGAACAGGGCATTACTACAACTCTGGCTTTGACAGAACTGTTTATTGCAGAGAAGAAGCGGGGAGCTTGCAGAGTTCACGGCGGCGGATTTGCAGGCGTTATTATGGCAATGCTTCCAAATGATTTAGTAGATGAGTATATTGCTTATATTGAAAAAGCAGTAGGAGAAGGCAGCGCTTACCGGATGAGTATCCGTCCTTATGGAGCGATTTGCGTTAGTGAGATGATTTAATTTCTTATAGGCGGTCTGGAGTTAGATTCAGACCGCCTGTTTTCACGTTAAGAAGGTACCTTTGCAAAATAGTGTTTGGCCTCTTCCTGGGAAATCAGCAGTTCTGCCTGGAGCTTTTCACGTCTTTCGTCATATTCAAATATACTCACAACGATTACCTCCGATTTCCAGGCAGTCAGAAAGTCTGCTAAAATTCCGTCTTTGATACATTCTTCTACTGCTTTGCTGACAGCCTGGTTTAGTTTCATGGTTTTCGTATACCCTCTTACCTTTTCTACATACTGCATATATTCCTTTAACAATCCGCAGGTTTCTTTCAGATTTTCGTTATATCCGGAATTAATGTTTAATACCGTTACACATACCTCCAGCTCCGGATGCTCAGTTGGCCTGACGTATGCATCGGAAAGTTTCCATACCGTTTTCTCCGGCATCTGCTGTTCTCCATTATAAAAAACCACAAAATGAGGGGTAGGAAGCGTTAAGCTGGCAAGATCCTATCGAACGACTCTTTTCGACATCTATTTATCCAGAATGATCTGCCGGATGGTTGTTATGAAACAGCCGGAATGGATACAGAAAAAGATACGAGAAAGAGGACAGAAAAAAGGCCGCCGCATATAGCGGCAGCCCCGTTTGAAAACTTACTCCGGAATACTTGCGTGATATTCCTGGAGAGATTTTAATTCGTCATGTTCTCCCTTTAATACGGCAGCAATGCCTTTTGCAGCGGCTTTTGCTGCATACATTGTGGTAATATAAGGGATCTTTTTATTAATAGCGGTTTTACGCAGGTAGGAATCGTCATACTTACTCTGCTTTCCGGCAGGAGAGTTGATAATCAAATCAATCTCGCCGTTGACCATAGCATCATAGATATTTGGACGGCCTTCCTGAATCTTCTTTAAGATAGTGCAGGAAACTCCGTGCTCTTCCAGATAGCGTCCGGTTCCTTCCGTAGCAACAATCTTAAAGCCCAGTTCAAATAACTGCTGTGCAGCTTCCAGAGCCAGTTCCTTGTCAGCACGGTTGACACTGACTAAAGCAGTACCGGATAAAGGAAGTTTTGTACCGGTAGCTTCTTCTGCTTTGTAGTAAGCCAGTGGGAAGGTACGGCTCATGCCTAATACTTCACCGGTAGAACGCATTTCCGGTCCAAGTAACGGGTCTACTTCTGGGAACATGTTAAATGGAAGAACTGCTTCCTTTACGCCGTAATAAGGATGTTCTTTTTCCTTAAACTGAGTTACATCCGGACGGACGCCAGTCAGTTCATAAGCCATCAGCTGAGTAGCAATGTTGGCCATGTTGATATTGCAGACCTTGGATACCAGCGGAACGGTACGGGATGCTCTTGGGTTTGCTTCCAGAACATATACCTCATCCTTATAAATGGCATACTGCATATTCATCAGACCTACAACGCCCATTTCACAGGCAATGTCAGTAGTGTACTTGCGGATGATTTCTTTATTCTTTTCAGAAATCTTAACAGAAGGAATTACACATGCAGAGTCACCGGAGTGAATACCAGCCTGCTCAATGTGCTGCATAACAGTCGGTACAAATGCATGAGTACCATCGGAAATAGCGTCGGTTTCACATTCCATTGCATCCTGAAGGAACATGTCCATCAGAATTGGGCGTTCCGGAGTTACATCAATAGCAGCAGCCATGTAGTCCTTCAGCATATCGTCATCATAAACAACTTCCATGCCACGTCCGCCTAATACGTAGGAAGGACGAACCATCATTGGGTAGCCGATGCGGTGAGCGATTTCCAGAGCGTCTTCTACGGTAACAGCCATGCCAGATTTTGGCATTGGAATGTTTAATTTATGCATCATGGCATTAAACAGGTCACGGTCTTCCGCCATATCGATTACCTTTGGAGAGGTTCCCAGAATGTGGGCTCCACGGCGCTCTAATTCAGCGGCAATGTTTAATGGAGTCTGTCCGCCAAACTGTACGATAACGCCTTCCGGCTTTTCCTTGTTGTAAATGCTCATAACATCCTCAACAGTCAGAGGCTCAAAATACAGTTTGTCAGAGGTGTCATAATCAGTAGAAACCGTCTCAGGGTTACAGTTTACCATAATGGTCTCAAAGCCCAGTTCACGTAAGGTTAAAGCAGCGTGTACGCAGCAGTAGTCAAATTCGATACCCTGACCGATACGGTTTGGACCGCCGCCTAAAACCATAACCTTTCTGCGTTCGGAAACAGGAGCCTTGTCTTCTCCATTGTAGGTGGAATAGTAGTAAGCAGCCGGATCTTTTACGCCGCTGACCGGAACTGCATCCCAGCATTCCTTCATGCCAAGGGCTTCTCTGCGTTTAAACAGATCCCATTCGTCAATCTCCAGAAGCTTTGCCAGATATTTGTCAGAGAAGCCGTCCTTCTTAGCCTGGATTAACAGGGCGTCAGGAAGTTCTTTTCCCTTATAGGAAATGATTTCTTCTTCCAGGTCTACTAATTCTTTCATCTGCTCTAAGAACCACATTTTAATGTGGGTCATTTCGTGAAGTTTCTCTAATGGAGCACCCTTGCGGATTGCTTCATACATAATAAACTGGCGTTCACTGGAAGGCTCAGCCAGCTTTAAGTACAGCTGATCTAAGGTCAGTTCATGGAAGTCTTTTGCAAAGCCCAGGCCGTAACGTCCTGTTTCCAGAGAACGGATGGCTTTCTGAAGAGCTTCCTTATAATTCTTGCCAATAGACATAACCTCGCCTACAGCTTTCATCTGAGTGCCCAGCTTGTCCTGAGCGCCTTTAAACTTCTCAAAAGCCCAGCGTGCAAACTTAATTACAACGTAGTCGCCAGACGGCTTGTAGTTGTCCAGAGTGCCTTCTTTCCAGTAAGGAATCTCGTCTAAGGTTAAACCGCAGGCTAAGAGGGCAGATACGTAAGCAATTGGGAAACCGGTAGCTTTGGAAGCCAGGGCAGAAGAACGGGAGGTTCTTGGGTTGATCTCAATGATAATAATACGGTCAGTCTTTGGATCATGTGCAAACTGTACGTTGGTTCCGCCGATAACACCGATAGACTCTACAATGGCGTGAGCCTGTTTCTCCAGACGATCCTGAAGTTCTTTGGAAATGGTCAGCATTGGAGCGCTGCAGAAAGAGTCGCCGGTATGAACTCCCATTGGATCGATATTTTCGATAAAACAGATGGAAATCTTTTTTCCGGTAGAGTCGCGTACAACCTCGACCTCTAATTCTTCCCAGCCGATTACGGACTCTTCCACCAGAATCTGATGAACCATAGAAGCAGCAAGGCCGCGGGCAGCGACTTTCTTTAATTCGTCTTCATTGTATACAATACCGCCGCCGGTACCACCCATGGTATATGCGGGACGGATAACAACAGGGTAGCTTAATTCAGCGGCAATTTTTAATGCTTCATCAACGCTGTAAGCAGGAGAACTCTTTGCCATCTCGATACCTAGCTTATTCATGGCTTCTTTAAAAGCAATACGGTCTTCGCCGCGGTTAATAGCGTCTACCTGAACGCCGATAACCTGTACATTGTACTTATCCAGTACTCCGGCATTATAAAGCTCCTCACAAAGGTTTAAACCGGATTGGCCGCCTAAGTTGGGGAGCAGGGCATCGGGCCGCTCTTTTGCGATAATTTCAGTAAGACGGTCCACATTTAATGGTTCGATATAAGTAGCGTCAGCAGTAGCAGGGTCAGTCATAATAGTCGCCGGATTGGAATTGACGAGAACGATTTTGTATCCCAGATTTCTGAGCGCCTTGCAGGCCTGGGTGCCGGAATAGTCGAACTCGCAAGCCTGACCGATAATGATAGGGCCGGAGCCGATAATCAAAATTTTGTTGATGTCATTGCGTTTTGGCATAATGGACCTCCATAAGTATAGTGTTTCGTGGTTAAAAAAACTCTAATCTTATTGATTATATCACAAATTTCGTTCTTGAATAGGGGGAAATGCAAAAAATTATAATTTATGTAAGATCTGCCCGTTTATAACGTTGACAAACCCCTTGCTGCCTGTTATTTTTTATGCTAAGGAAGCTTTGAAACCACATTCCGACTAAAAATATTTGGAGGAAGCAGATGATGAAATATAATAAAGAAGATATTATCCGAATGGCGGAAGAAGAGGATGTGGAGTTTATCCGACTTCAGTTTACGGATATTTTCGGCGTTTTGAAAAATATGGCGGTGACGGTCAGCCAGCTGGAAAAGGTGCTGGATAACCAGTGTATGTTTGACGGTTCCTCCATAGAAGGATTTTTGCATATTGAAGAGTCTGATATGTATCTTCATCCGGATTTGGACACCTTTGAAATTTTTCCATGGCGTCCCCAGCAGGGAAAAGTGGCCAGACTGATCTGTGATGTGTACCTGCCTGATGGAAGTCCCTTTGCAGGAGATCCCAGATATGTGTTAAAAACTGTTTTAAGGGAAGCGGAAGAAATGGGATATTCATTTTTTGTAGGGCCGGAATGTGAATTTTTCCTGTTCCAGACAGATGAGGAAGGACATCCGACCACACAGACCAGGGAAACAGGAAGCTATTTCGACATTTCTCCTTTGGATATGGGAGAAAACGTCCGGCGGGATATCGTTCTTAATCTGGAAGATATGGGATTTTGCGTGGAAGCATCACACCATGAACTGGCTCCGGCCCAGCACGAGATTGACCTGGAATACGGAGATGCCTTAAAGACAGCAGACGACATTATGACGTTCCGAATGGCGGTAAAAACCATTGCCAAACGTCATGGATTTCACGCTACTTTTATGCCAAAGCCCAGAGAGGGAGTAAGCGGATCTGGAATGCATATCAACATGTCTCTGGCAGATGCAGACGGCAATAACGTTTTTGCAGACCAGACAGATCCTATGGGGTTAAGCCAGACGGCCAGGCGGTTTATGGCCGGTATTCTGGGGCACATGAAAGGAATGGCAATTCTTACCAATCCGCTGGTTAATTCCTACAAACGGCTGATTCCTGGCTATGATGCGCCGGTTACGGTTTCCTGGTCAGAAAAATCCAATCGAAGCTCGTTAATCCGGATACCTTCCGTCAGGGGAAAGGGAACCAGAATTGAACTGCGCTGCCCGGATTCTGCTGCAAATCCCTATCTGGTACTGGCCGCCTGCCTGGCAGCAGGGCTGGATGGAATTAAAAATAAAATGGAAGTTCCGGAAAGCCTGGAGGGAAATGTATTTTACATGGACGAGGAAAGACTGACCGAAAAGCAGGTGGAGCTGCTTCCAAGAACCCTGGGAGAGGCCATTTACGCATTTGAAGAGGACGATTTTATCAAATCGATTTTGGGAGAGCACATTTTTACTCAATATCTGGAGGCAAAAAAGAAGGAGTGGAAAAAATTCCGTTCTGCTGTAACGGATTGGGAGTTAGGCGAATATTTGTACCGTTATTAAACGTATGTGCAGCTCCGGCCCGACAGGGAGGTGAAAGAGATTGGCGGAAATTATCGTGGCCTTTTCAAAAACGGAAAACAGTAAACATATAAAAAATATTTTAATAAAAAGCGGATTTCATGTGGCAGCAGTGTGCCAGACTGGCGCACAGGCACTGGCTGCAGCGGAAGATTTATACAGTGGAATCGTAGTCTGCGGAAGCCGTTTTTCCGACATGGTTTACGGAGATCTGAGAGAGTGCCTGCCGGACTATCTGGATATGCTGGTTATTGCTCCGCCGTCTCATATGACAGAAGAGCAGACGGATCATCTGGTGTGTCTGGCAATGCCCTTAAAAGTCCATGACCTGATTGGCACCATAGAAATGATGAACCTGGCTCAGCAGCGCCGCAGGAGAAAGCAGCAGAACAAGCCAAAGGCCAGAAGTGAGGCAGAACTGGAAATACTAAAACGGGCAAAGGAAATTTTGATGTCCAGAAACCATATGGACGAAAATGAAGCCCACAGATATTTGCAGAAATGCAGTATGGAAAATGGGTCCAACTTAGTGGAAACTGCCCAGATGGTGATTAGCCTGGCAGAAAATTAGCCTGGCTGCACGGGCGTTCTGAAAGCAGAAACAGAAGATGGCAAAAGACAGGAGAAAATAAATATGAAGTTTACAAAAATGCAGGGAATTGGAAATGATTATGTATATATTAACTGCTTTGAGGAGCAAGTGAAAAATCCGGAGAAGCTGGCTGTGGCAATCAGCGACCGGCATTTTGGCGTGGGTTCAGACGGCCTTATTTTAATTGGACCATCCCAGACCGCAGATTGCAGGATGCAGATGTTTAATGCAGACGGCAGTGAAGGCGCTATGTGCGGAAATGCCATCCGGTGTGTGGGAAAATATGTGTTTGACCATAAAATTGTGGATAAGACCTGCATTACCGTAGAGACTAAAAGCGGAATCAAGGTTTTAAATCTGGAAATCCAGAACGGAAAGGCAGCCATGATTCGGGTAGATATGGGAGAGCCGGAAGTTACGTCCCAGCTTCCGGAAAAAATCACAGTTTCCGGAAAGGATCTGGAGTTTGTAGGGATTTCTGTGGGAAATCCTCATGCCGTTTATTTTATGGATGAGATTGACAGTCTGGATTTGGAAAAAATCGGTCCGGCTTTTGAAACACACACCCGTTTTCCAGACAGGGTCAATACAGAATTTGTCCGGATTATTGACAGGGAACACATTCAGATGCGGGTGTGGGAACGGGGAAGCGGAGAAACCTGGGCCTGCGGTACCGGCGCTACGGCCAGTGCAGTGGCTTCTGTTCTGATGGGATATACCGAACAAAAAGTAGATGTGGCGCTAAAGGGCGGACACCTTCTGATTGAATGGGATCGGGAATCCAATCATGTGTATATGACAGGACCGGCAGCAGAGGTGTTCCATGGGGAGTATGAATGGGATTAAAAACAGCTGCATTTACTCTTGCCCCAGAAACAGTTAAGGAGTAAAATATGGATATTCTAATTTTGCAGAGAGAAAGGATATTGCAGCTATGACAGAAAAAATTACCCAGCCTCAGTTGGAATGGCTGGAGAATCCTGAGGTGTTTCAGGTAAACCGCCTGGACGCCCATTCGGATCATGCTTATTATGTAAATGAAGAGGACAGGAAAACAGGAAACAACCGTCTGATTCAGTCTTTAAACGGAACATGGAAGTTTGCCTGGAGCAGCCGTCCGGCAGACAGGCCGGAAAAATTTTATGAAGAAGGCTATGATGACGCTGCTTTTGGAGAAATTCAGGTGCCTGGCCATATGGAACTGCAGGGATATGACAACATTCATTATATTAATACTATGTATCCCTGGGATGGAAAATCATTTTTACGCCCGCCTCACATTGACTGGGACTATGATCCGGTAGGTTCGTATGTAAAAGAATTTGATTTGGAAGAGCCGCTTTTAGGAAAACGGGTCTGCATTTCGTTTCAGGGAGTAGAACAGGCGTTTTTTGTGTGGCTGAACGGACAATTTATCGGTTACAGCGAGGACACCTTTACCCCTTCTGAGTTTGATTTGACAGAGACTATAAAGAACAGGGGAAACCGCCTTTGCGTAGAGGTATATAAACGAAGCAGCGCAGCCTGGCTGGAGGATCAGGATTTCTTCCGATTTTCCGGAATTTTTCGTGAAGTATATCTGTTTGCAAAACCGGAATGCCATGTAGAAGATTTGTGGGTACAGGCCGGCTTAAAAGAGGATTATCAGACAGGAACTTTTTCCATGAAAGTAAAGGCTTCAGGAGAGAAGGGTTCCGTTTCATGGAAGTTAACCGATATGGATGGAAACCAGATTTTATCTGGCCAGGAGACGGACATTAATTCCTGCAGCGGTGCCTGCTTTGAGACAGTCCGGATGGAGATTCCCCAGGTTCACATCTGGGATTGTGAAAATCCGTATTTGTATAATCTGGAACTGTCTGTACGGAATGTCAGCGGTCAGATTACAGAAATTGTGCCTTACAAGATTGGATTCCGCCGCTTTGAAATTAAAGACAAAATTATGCTTTTAAATGGAAAACGGCTGATTATTAACGGGGTAAACCGCCACGAATGGAACCCCAGAAGAGGCCGTTCTATTACAGCGGAAGATATGAAACACGATATGGCGGTTTTAAAGAAAAACCACATTAATGCAGTCCGTACCTGCCATTATCCAAATCAGACCCTGTGGTACCAGCTGTGCGATGAAAACGGAATCTGCGTGATGGATGAAACCAATCTGGAAAGCCACGGTTCCTGGCAGAAAATGGGAGCCTGCGAACCGTCCTGGAATGTCCCTGGAAGTTTACCGGAGTGGAAAGAATGTGTGCTGGATCGGGCAAAATCCATGCTGGAAAGAGATAAAAACCATCCGTCTATTTTGTGGTGGTCTTGCGGAAATGAGTCTTATGCAGGGGAATGTATTCGGGCAATGAGCCAGTATTTCCGCAAAACCGATCCGTCCAGACTGGTTCATTATGAAGGGGTGTTCTGGAATCGGGAATTTAACGACATTAGTGATGTAGAGAGCAGAATGTATGCGCCGCCAAAGGAAGTAAGGGAGTATTTGGAAAACGATCCCCAGAAGCCGTATCTGCTGTGCGAGTATATGCACGATATGGGCAATTCCATTGGCGGAATGGAAAGCTATATCCGCCTTCTGGACGAATACCCAATGTACCAGGGGGGATTTATCTGGGATTTTAAGGATCAGGCGGTTTACAAAAAAGATGTGGATGGCACAGACGTACTGGGATATGGCGGAGACTTTAACGACAGGCCAACGGATTATGCGTTTAGCGGAAATGGAATTGTATTTGCAGATGGAGCGGAAAAACCGGCAATGCAGGATGTCCGCTACTGGTACAGCAGCCAGGAAGAACGGGCTGCGTTTGACGCTTCCAATGCTGAGAAGGCAGAGAGTGCAAAACTGGAGGCAGCAGAGTTTGTCAGAAGGATGACAGAAGCCGACAGAGATTTAGACAAAAAATTGACGGAAGCTGAAGAAACCTCTGACAGCACATTTGCAGTTATTCACGGTGATGTGAATTTAGGCGTAAAAGGACGGGACTTTCATGTTATATTCTCCTATACAGAGCATGGTATAGTTTCCCTGGTATATGGAAACAGAGAATGGGTTTACCGTCCGGCGCTTCCGGCGTTCTGGAGGGGTACGACAGAAAACGACAGAGGAAATGGGTTCCCGAAAAAGAGCGCTGTATGGCTGGGAGCGGATCAATATATTCACTGCATTGGCTGGAAGGTTGAGGAGCAGGAAAAGCAGGTTTCCATTACATATGAATATGAAACCTGCACCAATCCTGCAGCCAGAGTAACGGTTGATTACACAGTCTATGAAACCGGAGCCATCAGGGTTCATACCCACTATTTTGGACAGAAGGGCCTGCCGGAACTTCCGGTATTCGGATTGCGTTTCAGTACGCCGTTTGCAATAGCTGGCATTCAGTGGCAGGGGCTGAGCGGAGAGACCTACCCAGATAGAAAAAAAGGCGGGGAATTTGGCATCTGGAACAGCGGTCTGGAACAGCCGGATTACCTGGTTCCTCAGGAGTATGGCTGTCACATGGATACAGTATGGATGAAGCTTTTGGCATCAGATGATAATAATGATGCTTTGAAAATTACTATGTCTGGAGAAAAGGAATTTCATTTCAGTGCGATTCCCTATACTCCAGAGGAACTGGAAAATGCTCTTCATAAGGAAGAACTGCCTGTTCCAAGACGGACAGTGGTTTCTGTCCTGGCCGCAATGAGAGGCGTGGGAGGAATCGACAGCTGGGGAAGCGATGTAGAAGAAGAATACCATGTATCTGCGGAACAGGATATAGAATATGAGTTTATTATCAGCAGATCATAGGAAATTCGTATCAGTTACAGAAATCGACATTTATAAACTTTAAGAGACCTTATCCACTGGCCTTTATCCCTTGACTGGGGATAAGGGCCAGTGTTATAATATGGACACTTAAAAAGTGCTTTACAAGCCAGGCTGATTCTCTGCTTTTTCTGACGGCAGGATTTGTAAATGTTCCGGAGTGGGTACACATAGTCTCCGGCTATCTGAAACTGCCAGTAAGGGGCGGCGTCTTTTCCAGGCATATCTCCCAGAGTTTGGCAGTCTTTATGGCATATTCGCCAGTTTTATTCCAAAGTTGCATCTTATACCTCGGATAGGAGGTATGAGCAGATTAGAAGGGATCTCCAAAAACGCAGTACAGAAGAAGGGGAAGTTAAAATGTGTACAGTAATGGATTTGCAGAAGAGGATATTATAAACAGGCTGGTTCATCATTTTTCCACGACAGAAAAACAGGCGGCACAGTATTGCAGTCATTTTACAGAATCGAAGAGAGGGCGTCTATGATAATACGTTTTCCAAAATATTTTTCCCAGTTCACCTGTATGGCGTCAGAGTGTCCGGATACGTGCTGCCAGGGATGGGAGATCCAGGTGGATCAAAAAACCCTGAAACGTTATCGGGCAGAGACAGGAATATTAAAAAATAAGCTGAAGCGCTGGATTAATTTTCGCACAGGGAGTTTACAGTTTCAGAATGGAATCTGCCCGTTTTTGGAACAGGGGCTGTGCAGCCTGCAAAAAGAAAAAGGGGAAGAGATGCTTTGCAGAACGTGCCGCAGATACCCCAGACACGTGGAAGAGTATGGAAACCGCAGAGAATATTCCTTATCATTATCCTGTCCGGCCACTGCTGCTCTTTTACTAAAACAGGAGGAGCCGATTCGTTTTATAGAAAAAGAATTTCCAGGGATGGGAAGGCCGGAGGAAGAGGTGGAACCACTTTTTCTGGCGACGCTTCTGGATATTCGCCGCAGTGCAGTGAGAATCAGCCAAAACAGAGAGCTTACCATAGCTCAGCGTATGTCTGCAGTACTGGCTATGTGCCACGATCTGCAGGCCAGGTTAGGCGTTTTTGGAAATCGTCCCAGGTTGTCAGAGGTTCCGAAAATACTGGGGAATTATGAATTTGCCATAAAGGAGAAAAACGTCCGGCTTTTAAACAAACTGGAACAATGCTGTCTGGAAGAAAGGGAACGACAGAAAAAATACAGCCTGCTGTTTGATGTTTTATTGGAACTGGAGCCGGCAGAAAGCCATTGGAATAAATACTGCAGGCGAATTCTTCAGGGAATCAGGCGGGATGAAGAACGCCGTGGCCCAAGGCAGACGGAACAGTGGACGGAAAACTATGAGCATATTTTTGTGACCTATCTGGATTTATATCTGCCGGGGGCTGTGTATGATGACGATGTTCTTACAAAAGCAAAGCTGGCAGTATTCCACTGTCTGATGCTTCGGGGCATGGAAGCCTGCCTGGAAGAAGAGCTGCTGGAGTTTTTTCACATTTATGGAAGAGAGACGGAACATTCGCAAACCAATATCGAGTATCTGGAGAAAAGGCTTTCTTCCGAATTTTGTATTGGATTAAGAGATATGATTGCCTGTGTGATGCCGCCAAAAGGAAAAATGAAGGAGAAGATAGGATTTGATGAAGCAAAATAGAAAAAGAAACATTTCGTTTTTCTCTGTGTGCGTACTGTTGGTTGTTTTCGGTACTGCTTTAAACTTATGGAAAGGAGAACCGAATCCTCTGTTAGATAAAAACGGCGCCCAGACCCTTTATGTAACAATTTCCCCAGGAGACGAGTTAAACCTTCAGGCATCCCAGTACTTTGAAGAAGGCCTGCTGGATGAGGAACGCATTGGTTATGATACCAGCCAGTGCAATTTGGAAAAAACAGGAGTCTATCGGGTTCCGGTTCTGTATGACGGAAAAGAAACAAACTGTGTTTTTGAAGTAACCGTAGAAGAGAAAAAGGATGCTGGAAATCTTGCAGACAAGCTGGCTCCAGGAACGGATAAAAATACAGAACAAATTCGCATATACGAATAAAGGTCAGATACCCGAAAAGAATCGATTTTGTAAGTCCTTTCAACAAAAAAAGACTGGAAAATGTGTACTTTTTTGGAAAATGGTACGGGAAATTGCTTTACGTAATATTAAATTATGTTATAATATTTACGATAGTTATTAATAAACAAGCGCATGTATAGAAGAGCCCAAGAGTAGAGAACCCTGGGGGTTTTCTATATGTGCGCTTGTAAAGGCGCGCAGGCGGCAGGCTGATGGTTTTCATAGCCCCGACTGCCACATTCAAACTTTTAGGAGGAATTTATCAATGGCAAAATGGGTTTATTTGTTCAAAGAGGGTAACGCCGACATGAGAAACCTGTTAGGCGGTAAAGGTGCAAACCTGGCTGAGATGACCAACTTAGGCCTTCCGGTACCTCAGGGATTTACCATTACCACCGAGGCTTGTACTCAGTATTATGAGGATGGACGCGTAATCAATGATGAGATTATGGGTCAGATTATGGAACACATCACAAAGATGGAAGAGATCACCGGCAAGAAGTTTGGTGATAAGGAAAATCCTCTTCTGGTTTCCGTTCGTTCCGGTGCACGTGCATCCATGCCTGGTATGATGGATACCATCTTAAACCTGGGCCTGAATGAAGAAGTAGTAGAAGTTCTGGCAGCTAAGTCCGGCAATCCACGTTGGGCATGGGACTGCTACAGAAGATTTATCCAGATGTTCTCCGACGTTGTTATGGAAGTTGGAAAGAAATACTTCGAAGAACTGATCGACAAGATGAAAGCAGAAAAAGGAGTTACTCAGGACGTTGAGTTAACTGCTGAAGACTTAAAGGAACTGGCTAACCAGTTCAAGGCTGAATACAAAGAGAAGATTGGCGAAGATTTCCCAACCGATCCAAAGGTTCAGTTAATGGAAGCAATCAAGGCTGTATTCCGTTCCTGGGACAACCCAAGAGCAAATGTATACCGTCGTGACAACGATATTCCATATTCCTGGGGTACTGCTGTAAACGTACAGATGATGGCATTTGGTAACATGGGCGAAACCTCTGGTACCGGTGTTGCATTTACCCGTGACCCAGCAACCGGCGAGAAGCACCTGATGGGTGAGTTCTTAATGAACGCACAGGGCGAAGACGTAGTAGCTGGTGTTCGTACACCTCAGAAGATCGACCAGTTAAAGGAAGTTATGCCGGAAGTTTACGATCAGTTCGTAAATATCTGCCATACTCTGGAAGATCACTACCGCGATATGCAGGATATGGAGTTCACTATTGAGGACAGAAAGCTGTACATGCTTCAGACCCGTAATGGTAAGAGAACTGCTAAGGCTGCATTAAAGATCGCTTGCGATTTAGTTGATGAAGGAATGATCACTGAAGAGAAAGCTGTTAAGATGATCGATCCTAGAAACTTAGATACTCTGCTGCATCCACAGTTTGACGCAGAGGCATTAAAGAAGGCTGAGCCGGTTGCTAAGGCTCTGGCTGCATCTCCAGGCGCTGCATGCGGTAAGATTGTATTTACTGCAGAAGATGCAAAAGAATGGAATGCAAAGGGTGAGAAGGTAGTTCTGGTTCGTCTGGAAACCTCTCCTGAAGATATCGAAGGTATGAAGGCTGCTCAGGGTATCCTGACTGTCCGCGGCGGTATGACCTCTCACGCTGCAGTAGTTGCACGTGGCATGGGTACCTGCTGTGTATCCGGCTGCTCCGACATTGCTATGGACGAAGCAAACAAGAAGTTCGTTCTGGCTGGCAAAGAGTACCATGAGGGCGACTGGCTGTCCATCGATGGTTCTACCGGTAAGATTTACGACGGCATCATCCCAACTGTAGATGCTACTATCGCAGGTGAGTTCGGCAGAATCATGGCTTGGGCTGACAAATACAGAAGATTAAAAGTAAGAACCAACGCAGATACTCCTGCTGACGCTAAGAAGGCACGTGAGTTAGGCGCAGAAGGTATCGGTCTTTGCCGTACCGAGCATATGTTCTTTGAAGGCGACAGAATCGAAGCATTCCGTGAGATGATTTGTTCTGATACCGTAGAAGAGAGAGAAGAAGCTCTGGAGAAGATCCTTCCTGTACAGCAGGGCGACTTTGAAGCATTATACGAGGCTCTGGAAGGTAACCCAGTTACTATCCGTTTCTTAGATCCGCCGTTACATGAGTTTGTTCCTACCGAGGAAGCTGACATTGAGAAGCTGGCTAAGGCTAAGGGCAAAACTGTTGAGCAGATTAAGAACATCATTGAGTCTCTCCATGAGTTCAACCCAATGATGGGCCATCGTGGATGCCGTCTGGCAGTTACCTATCCAGAGATTGCCAAGATGCAGACCAAGGCTGTTATCCGTGCTGCTATCAATGTTAAGAAGGCTCACGCAGACTGGAACATCGTACCAGAGATTATGATTCCATTAATCGGCGATGTAAAAGAGTTAAAGTTTGTTAAGAAGGTAGTTGTTGAGACTGCAGATGCTGAGATCGCAGCAGCAGGCATCGAACTGAAGTATGAAGTTGGTACTATGATTGAGATCCCAAGAGCAGCATTAACTGCTGATGATATTGCAAAAGAAGCTGAGTTCTTCTGCTTCGGTACCAACGACTTAACCCAGATGACCTACGGTTTCTCCCGTGATGACGCTGGCAAGTTCCTGAACGCTTACTATGACGCTAAGATCTTCGAGAACGATCCATTCGCAAAATTAGATCAGACTGGCGTTGGCAAGCTGATGGAAATGGCTATTAAGTTAGGCAAGGAAGTTCGTCCTGACATGCACGTAGGTATTTGCGGCGAGCACGGCGGAGATCCATCTTCCGTAGAATTCTGCCATAAGATTGGCTTAGACTACGTATCCTGTTCTCCATTCCGCGTTCCGATTGCAAGACTGGCAGCAGCGCAGGCAGCTCTGAACGAATAAGTAGTCAGATAAAAAGTAATATTGTGTCCAAACGGTGATTTATTTAAGGGCTTTCGCTTTCGGGCGAAGGCCCTTTTTTGGGCTCTTTAGAATTTTGGTAACTTTAAAATTTCCTCTTGACATTTGAACAGAAGGGGTATATGATACAAACATAAAGATTAAACGATTATTTAATTGTTTAAAAAATACAAACAAAAAGAGGTAGATTAATATGAAAAAAACTTACAAAATTGAAGTAGACTGTGCCAATTGTGCAAACCTGATGGAGGACGCTGCAAAAAAGACGGAGGGAGTTGCCGGTGCTGTAGTAAATTTTATGACACAGAAAATGATTGTTGAATTTGAAGATGGCAGGGAGCCGAAGGCAGTTATGAAGGACGTACTGAAGGCTTGTAAAAAGGTAGAGCCGGATTGTGAGATTGAATTATAACAGGTGTGTAGACATGAACAAGAAGCAGAAAAAAATGCTGGCAAGAATCCTGATTGCCGCAGCAATGGTAATTGTATTAAATCTGGTTCCGGTAACCGGAATATTACAACTGGTCTTGTATTTAACCGCCTATCTGGTAATTGGATATGACATTCTAAGGAAGGCAGGAAAAGGAATTTTAAATAAGCAGGTATTTGATGAAAATTTTCTTATGGCAGCAGCTACAGTGGGAGCCTTTGCTCTGGCTATTTATTCCGGAAGCGGGGACTATAATGAAGCAATTGCAGTTATGCTGTTTTACCAGATTGGAGAATTATTTCAAAGCTATGCAGTTGGAAAAAGCCGCAGGAACATTAGTGCGTTAATGGACATTCGTCCCGACTATGCCAATATAGAACGAGACGGAGGATTGGAAAAGGTAGATCCGGATGAAGTGGAGATAGGCAGTCTGATAGTCGTTCAGCCAGGTGAAAAAGTACCGTTAGACGGCATTGTGACAGAGGGCTGTTCCAGTTTAAATACCAGCGCTCTTACAGGAGAAAGCCTTCCAAGAGATGTAAAGCAGGGCGATGAGATCATCAGCGGATGTATTAATATGACTGGTATGCTGAAAGTTCGTACTACCAAAGAATTTGGGGAATCTACAGTATCCAGGATTTTGGAATTAGTAGAAAATTCCAGTTCCAGAAAATCGAAATCAGAGAATTTTATTTCCAAGTTTGCAAAAATTTATACGCCTGCAGTCTGTTATGGAGCGCTGGCCCTGGCGGTCATTCCTCCTCTTGTTCAAATGCTGTTTCTGGGTCAGGCAGCCCAGTGGAATGTATGGATTTACCGTGCGCTGACTTTCCTGGTTATCAGTTGTCCCTGCGCTCTGGTTATCAGCATTCCGCTCAGTTTCTTTGCAGGAATCGGAGGAGCCAGTAAAGAAGGAATTTTAATTAAGGGTTCTAACTATATGGAAACTCTGTCAAAGGCAAAGTACGTGGTATTTGACAAGACTGGAACTCTTACTCAGGGAGTTTTTGAGGTAAGCGCCATCCATCACAGCCAGATGGACAATGAAAAATTACTGGAATATGCGGCTCTTGCCGAGTGCGCTTCCTCCCATCCTATCAGCAAAAGCCTGCAGAACGCTTATGGAAAGGAAATTGACCGAACCCGTGTAACGGATATTCAGGAAATCAGCGGTCATGGAATTGTGGCAAAGGTAGACGGCAGGGAAGTAGCAGAAGGAAACCGAAAGCTGATGGAACGGCTTCACATCCATTATCAGGACTGTCACAGCGCAGGAACCATTATTCACATGGCGGTAGATGGAACTTACCAAGGCCACATTGTAATTTCCGACGTGGAAAAACCACATTCCAAAGAAGCAGTCAGAGAATTGAAAAAGGCCGGTATCAGGAAAACAGTTATGCTGACGGGAGACTTAAAAAAGGCAGCTGATCAGACGGCAAAGTCTTTGGGAGTAGATGAAGTTTACAGCGAACTGCTTCCAGCAGATAAAGTGTCCAAGGTAGAAGAGCTGCTTTCCAAAAAGCCGGAAAACGAAAAGCTGGTTTTTGTGGGAGACGGAATCAATGATGCTCCGGTCTTAACCCGTGCAGATATTGGAATTGCCATGGGCGCAATGGGATCAGACGCTGCAATCGAGGCGGCAGACGTGGTGTTGATGGATGACGACCCGTTAAAAATTTCCAAGGCTATTAAAATTTCCAGAAAATGCCTGAACATTGTATACCAGAACATTGTGTTTGCATTGGTGATTAAATTTGCCTGCCTGGGGCTTGGGGCAGTGGGAATTGCCAATATGTGGTTTGCAATTTTTGCAGATGTGGGAGTTATGATTCTTGCAATTTTAAATGCAGTTCGTGCTCTCAGGGTTCACAATTTGTAAAAAACGACGAAAAAGAATACAGTGTAACGGAATACTTGATTAGTTTCAAAACTGTGGTAAAATGAAAAAGGTAGGCAATGGTAAATACCGTTGCCTTCCGTTTTCACCATAGGTTAGACATGACTAATGTTAAGGTACGAGAGGAGAACCAGATGAAACTAAGCGAACTGTCAATTGGAAGTACCGCTACGATATGCGCTGTAGGCGGTTCCGGAGCGCTGCGTCAGCATTTTCTGGACATGGGTCTGATACAGGGAACAGAAGTAACGGTTATTAAATATGCGCCAATGGGAGATCCCATTGAGCTTCGGATTCACGGATATGAGCTGACCATCCGGCTGGAGGATGCAGGAAACATTGAAATCACCCAGCCTCATAAGCCTAGAAGCATAGAGAACAAAGCAAAGAAGCCGGAAAAGCACCATCCTGGATATGGAGAAGGAGGCAAGTATCACAACCGGAAAGAGGAAAAACCTCTTCCAGACAGCGAGATTCTGACCTTTGCGCTGGTAGGAAACCAGAACTGCGGAAAAACTACGTTATTTAATCAGTTAACCGGTTCTAAGCAGCATGTGGGAAATTTTCCCGGAGTTACGGTAGATAGAAAGGACGGCGTAATCAGAGGCCATGAAAACA
>CALHQJ010000112.1 GCA_938036545.1 uncultured Clostridium sp.
GGGCATCTTCTTGTCCGGCAAAGCCGGACAAGAAGTCTCGGAGATTCCTCCGATATAAAATCTGGTGGAAAAAGCCTTTTACAAACAAGCTTGTTACGACTTTTCCCACCAGATTTTCCACTGTCCTGAATAGACTTAAAATTATTCTATTCCCCATAGGAACAGATGTCAATATTCTTTTGCTTTCATTTCCTTTTTTACGGAATCCATGCTCCGTCGCTTCCAACCGCATAGCCGTCCGGAGTCACGGTGTTTTCATACATGGCGCCGCTTTCCTTATCCAGATAATACCACTTGCCATCCAGACAGATCCAGCCGGTTTTCATGTAACCCTCTTCACCAAAATAATACCATTTACCTAAAATATTGCTCCATTCATTGACCGGATAGGTATGATCGGAACGAACGTACCACCATCCGAAATCATCCTGCTTCCACTCTCCGGTGTTCGTTTCAGAATCCAGGACATCGCCTGGCCCTTTTGGCAGTTTGCTGCTGGGAGAATTGGTTCCATCATTTTCCGGTAAGATAGCTTTTCCGTCGCTTAATTCTGCTGCCGCAGCGCTGCTGACATACCAGCGTTCCGAGGTCTTCCAGTCTCCCTTCTCATCTTCTCTGTAAACCGCCCGTACTTTAAATGTGTAATATCCGTTTCGAGTCAGTCTTGGCGCAAAATCGTAATAGGTCTTAGAAGTTTTCACCCCGCTTCCCGTTACCTCTGCATCATTGCGGAACAGACGCACTTCATACCGAGCCGCCTCGTCTGCTCCCTCCCAGTATCCGTATCCTGTCGTCTCATCCCACTCCAGGCTGTCAATACCCAGCATGTGTTCGCCGTCATATCCGTCTAAATCGTCCAGCGTTACCACTACCGTCAGCTTTCCTTTTCCATTGCGGCTGACAGACGTTACGTTTCCCGTGTCTCCGCTTAGCTGAATCTTGCTTTTTCCGATTCCGGAATCAAAAGAATAGTCATCATCTGCCCATAAGGTGATTTTCAGTCTCGGCTTATCGTCCGATTCCCATTCATCTTTGGGGACATTGGTTACTTCCACACCATCTACATAACAGTGTCTGGACTGACATTCTACATTGACGTAATCGTTCTGGGTACCGGCCTCAATATAAGATGTAATATACAGGTACACGCTCTGGATTGTTTTTTTCCTGGCTGCTCCCAATGCAGTAAAAGAAGCGCATAAAACCAGGCATATTAAAACCGCCCAGAACCTTTTTCTGTGTTGCTGTTTCATTCCTGATCTCCTCCTGCTTCTTCTGAATTTTGTGGTTTTTCTGAACTCTCTGGTTCTTTCCCTTTTGAAACCGCTTCTCTCTTTTCCAAAAGAGTTTTTTTGCGAAGGGCCCGTTTCTGTTTTCTTTCTGCAATCCGTTTTTCAAACCGCTTCCGCAAAATGTGTTTCTTTCTTCTGTGAGCCAGATAAGCGGCAAGAATCACGGCCAATACTGCCAGTATTGCAGCAATTCCCCAGAACGAATGAGGGATTCCCCGTTTTTCCAGCAGTACAATCTCTCCCTGTGCCGCTGCGTCAAACACCAGATACTCTCCGCTGCGCTGTGCGTCTGCCAGTTCTATGGCGTCTCCGGTCAGGATTCCCACAGCAGCATGTTTCGACAGATCTCCTGCATACACTCTCAGCCGGATGGTGTCCTTCTGTCCGTCTTCCTCACTTTCAAAGTCTGCCTGATAACGGATTGTCCGAACTGCCCGGTAACGGTCAGGCGTGCCAATTCCATCCTGCAGTTTTCCTTCTTCTGCTTCGATACTTGCATCCGGATAGAAAATGCCTTCTGCCAAAACCATCGGCATCTTCTCTTCTGAGGACGCAATGGCCGTTACATATGGACGATAAACCGCATGAATAGTTCTGTCTACCAAAACCTCTCCTAAATCAGCTTCTTCCCAGATAGTATAATATCCTTCTTTTTCCGGGGCCTGTGGAATCTCTGCTTCTGGAACCGGCTCTCCATATGCACATTCTACCGCTTTGATAACCTGGTTATCAGCTACAAACCGAACGTGAATCTGCCGAAATTCATCCGGAATCCCCTCTCTCTGCAAAAATTCTTCATAAGAAAGGCCTTCTGCTTCATTTTCATAGGTGATTCCGTCATCTGCTCCTAGTCCATTATCCACATACAGATTGTTCTCTAACAGTCCGTCTTTCTCAATAGTTCCTACAATACTTCCATGATACTCGCCGGAAACCGTTCCATCTTCTTTTTCCCCTGCAGTCTCAATAACGGTCATTCCGCAGTTATTCACTACCTTTTTTCCATATCCGGCGATTCCGCCTACATAATCGCCGCCGCTGATGGTTCCTTTGGAATAATTTCCACTGATCTGAGCGCTGCTGGAGCCGGCAATTCCTCCGGCATAGCCGCCTTTTTTAGATTCCACATCGGAATAACTGGCATTCTCCAAAATCAATCCCAGTTTGGCAGATCCAACGATTCCTCCAACATCGTTATTCTGTGTCTCAATCTCTCCCGTATTCCGGCATCCCCGAACCAGTGCCCTGGCGCTTCTGGTAACCCGAAGGGAAGTGTCTCCTGTAGTATCCAGATCGGCAAACTCTTTTTTCACATCTTCATAACCAATCATTCCGGCAATTCCGCCTGCCTGGTAATCTGCACCTACGCTTCCCTCATTGATGCACGAAAGGATGGTACCGTTCCCAGGAACGTCGATATTTTGATCGGATAAATCTTTAAAAATCCGGTAGTCGTCTTCCTTTAAACTCTCTGCCCGTTCCTGAACCCGCTGTCTTCCGTCTTCAATGGTATCTCCAATATCATCCATCTGCTGGCTGATCTGATCCTGATTTTCCTGGCTGATAGTGCGGTCTGCCTTTAAGTCATCTGTCATCCGGTCCTTCTCATCATAGATAGCGTCTAACTGATCCGTAATTTGAATGTGAAGCCCGTCATAGTCGTCAATCAATTCATCTTTATATGCTCCGATAATATCCACCAAATCATTGGCTTCTATTTTCAGGCTGTCCATATCGTCTTTAAAAGACTGGATTCCATCTGCTGCATCTCCGATTCCATCCATGACCATAGTTTCTGTATTGGCTCCAATATCCTTCAGCAATTCCTTTAATCGTTCAATCAGCTTCAGCTCATCCAGAATAGACTGCTCCACTGCATCTGCAAAATCTTCTTCGTCCTCTATATCCGGAACCAGAGACCAGTGAACCAGCTTGTCAAGAATACTGTGAATCTCTTCTAAATCGTCTTCAATATCCCCATAGGATCTCTTTGCAGAGTCGCTGATCAGATCCAGTTCCGTATTATCAACAATGTCCTGAATCACGTTGACCTGGCTGGACACAGTTTCGTCAAAATCCTCCCTCTTAAGCTGGCGCATATTGTCATGCTCCCTTAAGGTATTCTTTAATCCTGCCGCCATATCATCTAAGCGCTCTACATGATCAATGGCTTTATCGCTCATGCCACGAAGCTGATCGGACCAGTTGTCCGTCAGTTTTCCCAGCGCATCCATCTGGTCTGATACTTTGTCGAAAGCATCCTGTTCATAAACTACTTCCACATAGGGTTCAAACAGGCCGACTACTCCGGCTGTATTTTTACTTCCCAACACTGCCGCCTTGTTAGTGCAGCCGCTGACCATGCCTTTTTGACGCCCTGCAATTCCTCCTGTATTGGCTCCCAGATGATCGCTTCCTACCAGTCCACGATTTTCGCAATTTAAGATACTTCCGGAAGAATAGCCGGCAATTCCTCCCGTATCCCGGATAGTATCTTCTGTAATTCCTTTTTCCAGTTCTTCTACATTTAAGGACATATCCTCATCCACAGCAGCAGTCAGTACCCCTGCATCTGTATTGACTTCGCTCTCATTGATACAGCCAGAAATGCTTCCTTCATTATATCCGGCAATTCCTCCTGTCTGAGTGTGTCCGGATACAATGCCATAGCTGTAAGAGTTTTCTATAAAACCGGCGGCCTCGTTGCTTCCTGCAATTCCTCCAATCTCCTTCTTGCCTTCAATCATGCCGACAAAGCTGCAGTTCCGTATGGTTCCCCTGTTGATTCCGGCAATTCCTCCCGCCGTTTCCTGTGCTCCTCCTGGAATAATATTGCCTTCTACTGAAAGATTGCGAACCTCTGCTCCTGTTTCCAGCACACGGAACAGGCCGCACTTTGAACCTGGCCCCTGCAAATCAAGTCCTGTAATCTTGTGCCCATTTCCGTCAAATACTCCGCTGAATACTGGAATGGGATCAAATTCCGTTCCCTTTACATCAATATCTGCTGTCAACACTGCCGTCATATTTCTGGAATAAACGGTACTCTGACATTTTTTTGCAAATTCACTTAATTCTTCTGCAGTAGAAATCTCAACGGTCTGGCCTGCTGGATTCTCTCCATCTGAAGCTGCTTCCTGACCGGCTGCCTCTGCACCGGCTGTCTCCACAGCCGGCGCTCCATACACGGCTGCCGCCTGAACGCTTCCTGCCAAAGGCGTCACAGCAACAGAAAGCAGCAGACATCTGGCCGTCATTTGACGCCAATGCTTTTTCCATCTGACATTGTTCTGTTTTCTCATTCTTCCTTCGCCTCCTCGCTGTCCTTCTTCTGCTTTCCAAATTTACTTTTTTCAATGACTTTGTCAAACATCAGCAGAAGCTGAGGCAGAACGGTCATAACCAGGATAATCGATATTAACGTTCCTCTTCCCAGAGTAGTTCCCAGGGAAGAAATGGTTCCGTCTGTTGTGACCTTTCCGATAATAAAACCTGCCGCCACCATAATGCTTCCGGATGTAACAACTGTCGGGAACGCCTGATTTAAAGATTCTATTATGGCATCTTTTTTACTGTCCATGGTTTCACGAAGTACCATATAACGGCTGGTAATGACAATGGCATAGTCTATGGTTGCGCCCATCTGAATAGCGCTTACAATCAGGTAGCTTACAAAGAACATGGTTGAATTGGTCAGATAGGGCACTGAGAAATTCAGCCAAATACTGCTCTGGATAGTTAACACCAGTAACAGCGGCAAAGCGTACGACTGAAACGTAAACAACAGAATTACTGCAACAAACAGCGCCGTCAAAATGCTGATCTTTAAGTTATCGGAAACAAAGGACTCGCTTAAATCGTAGTCACTTGTAGAATCGCCTACTACGTATCCCTTCTTATAATATTTATGAATAATCTCCCGAACCTGATCAATAGCGGCAAAGGTTTCTTTTCCTTCTACTGGTCCTTCCAAATCAAAAATAATACGGGAATAGTTTTCTCCTTCCAGCTGCGCCCTTGCATCACAGACTGAATCATATAGTTTGTCGATATCAGCTGATGTATCAGAGCCAAATGTAAGGCCGCCGCTTTCCTTTTCCGCATAGATAAAGTCCACCATATCAATCAGCGGAACTCTCAGCTCATCTATACTCTTGGTAAAAGCGCTGTACTGGCTGTTCTCCTTTGCATAAAGCAGGTACAGCATACGTGACATATTAATATCCTGATCCGCTACAATGGAAAATTCTCTTGGGCTCAGGCTGTCTGCCAGAATATAGGTTCCGTCATCATCGACCTCAATATTGGCAAGGCCCATTACATTATCTACAACATCCAGCTGTTCAATATCATGGATCAGTGCCTTTTCTTTTTGATAATCTCCTTTTGGAACAATAATCGCCGTTGTATTGCTGATTGTAAATAATTCTTTAATCTTCTTTTTAGAAGACAAAAATTCATTCATTTTATCTGCTTCAATGGAATTAACGTCATAAATGTAGTGGCACTGGTTTGAAAAGAAAATAGACCCTACTACCAGCACCAGATAGATAGGAAGAACAATGTATCTGGTTTTTACAACTATTTTTCCCCACCAGGTAATGTTTGGCACAAAGCTTCTGTGTCCCGTCTTTTCAATGGCTTTTGCCGAAAAGACAATTAAAGCCGGAAGCAGCAGGAACACAGTAATCAGACTGAACAAAATAGCCTTGGACATGACCCGTCCCAGATCCATACCCAGCTGGAACTGCATCAGCATTAATGCAACCATACCGGAAACCGTTGTTAAGCTGCTGGACGAAATCTCCGGAATTGCCTTACTTAACGCAACGGTGGCTGCTTGGATTACGTCATACTTTTGATGTTCCTCCATAAATCGGTGAAGCAGAATAATAGCGTAGTCAATAGACATTGCCAGCTGCAGCACCGTACCAACCGCATTGGTTACAAAGGACACAGAACCAAACCAGTAATTGGTTCCCATGTTTAAAATTGCCGATACCACAAAGGTAACGACAAAAATGCCAATTTCCGCATATGTACCGGATGTAAACAGCAGGACTGCAAAAATAATGATGGCTACCAAAACCAGAATCATTTTCATATCTTCCTGAAGCTGGGCGGCATCATCCTTGTCTACCGTAGTATATACATAGGATTCATACCCGTCTAAATGCTTCCTCACCTCTGCAATGGCCTTTTGAGACAGGTCCGTATCCTCTTCCTCATCAAAAGTAAGAGTCAGTAAAGCGCTGGCATCTGTGTAATAATCGGTAATAGTGCTGTCCTTATAGGTACTGTCCGCCTCTTCCCAGTCGTAAAATGAAACTCCGGAGATTCCTTCAATCTCTTCCAATTCATCTGCCAGTTTCTGCGCCTGGTCATAGGTAATATTCGCCACCATAATCTTGGCTGTTCCAAATGTCAAAAACTCTTCTTCCATCAAATCCAGGCCGATTCGGGTCTCTGTAGTTTCCGGCAGATAATCTGTCAGAGACTGGACAATCTTAACCTTTGGAATCGATATAATACTATAAATGCAAGCTGCCACAAACAGAAGCGTAATCAGCACCCTCTGTTTTACAATCATGCCGGCAATCCGCATCATCAGACTTTCCTTTTCTTTTTCCTTTTCCTGCATAATCATCTCTCCATCTTCCAGGTCATGTTGTCTGTTCCGCCGCTAATTCTGAAATAATCTGTTGTGCAATGCCAGACAGGCTTACTTTTGAAGAATCAAAATACAAATCATAGCTTTTTGGATCCCCCCATTTTTGTCCTGTATGGCTTTCATAATAGTGTTTCCGCATCTTATCTTTTTTCTTAATAATGGACTCCGCCATCCGTTTGGTCAGTCCATCCCGTTCCATAACCCGCTGGATTCTGTTTTCCAAAGGAGCGGCAATGAAAACGCTGACTACCGGAAAATCGCTTTCTTCTAAAATATAATCTGCGCACCTTCCGATAAATACTCCTTTTCCTTTTTCCGCCAGCTTTCGGATAATCTCGCTTTGAAGCTGAAACAGGGCTTCTGCTGTAGGGATTCCTTTATGAGCGTTTTCATTTCCACGGTAATTCAATTCATAAAAATAGTCGTTGTGTTTTTTCTCGTCAAATTTTGCAAGTCTCTTTTCAGGCAAAGAGCCTCTTTCTGCTGCCAGTGTCAGCAGCTCTTTATCATAGTATGGAAGGCCTAATTCGTCTGCTATTATCTGGCCTACCTTATGACCGCCGCTTCCAAACTGCCGTCCAATGCTTATCAAACTGTATTCCATGCTATCCCTCCAACTCTTGATTGCTGTCTTACATTTTGAAATACTTAATTCAAATAATTGACTTTCGTTACGCAAAGAATTATAATAAGAACCAGAAAAAGATACAAGGTACAATTAGCTTTCTAAAGTAAATTAATTGACAATATGCTATTTTAGTTTCCAAATGGAGGGTGACATGAAAAAGAATTTAGATTTACGAGTACAAAAGACTTATCAAAGTTTAACACAGGCCTTACAGGAGCTGCTTTCAGAAAAAAGCCTTGACGAAATTACCGTAACCGAACTGTGCGAGCGGGCACAAACCCGAAAAGCTACTTTTTACAAACATTTTGGAGATAAATATGAACTGTTTACGTTTATCATACGTGAGCTTCAGGAAGAGTATGATAATTCCGTCCAGGAAACTGCCAACGACCATGATGCCGAAACCTATTACACCGGCATGTTCCTGTATTATCTGGAATTTGTAGAAAACCACGAAGACGTCTTTTTAAAGATCCTGTCTTCGCCGTCCCATGAAACCATTATTGCTCTCTTATCTGAGCAGTTAAAAACCCACCTTACCATTCACATGAAAGAAGATCAAAAAAAGGGCAGGGCATTAGGACCGTATCCGGAGCTTCTGGCCGCCATGTACACCGGTATTATTGTCTTTGCCGCCCGTTGGTGGATTACCCAGGAAGTGCGGATTGATAAAGAAGAAGTTGTAAAATATTTTGAAACCTTAGTGCCATCTAAGCCATCTGAAAGCCTTGCTGTATCTCTGGCTTAGAAGCAGACCATAAAGTAAATTCAAAAAACCGGAAATAAGAGGTGTTCCTATGGGGTATCTGCTTATTTCCGGTTTCCTGTTATATTGAAGTTTTCACTTGATTACTTGATTATTTGTTATAGCAAACAATCTGGCCAAAATCTGGCTTTAAAGAAGCGCCGCCTACTAAGCCGCCATCAATGTCAGGCTGTGCAAACAGTTCTGCTGCATTGCCTGCATTTACAGATCCGCCGTACTGAATACGGATGGCTTCTGCAGTTGCCTCATCGTAAATCTCGCCGATGCACTGACGAATTGCTGCGCAAACCTCTTCAGCCTGCTCGGTAGTAGCGGTCTTGCCGGTACCGATTGCCCAGATTGGCTCATAAGCAATAACAGTCGTCTTAGCCTGATCTGCAGTTACATTTAAGAATGCAATCTTAATCTGCTGACGAATCCAGTCAATGGTAATGCCCTGCTCTCTCTGGGTCAGAGTCTCGCCGCAGCAGATGATAGGAGTAATGCCGCACTCTAATGCTTTTAAGACTTTCTTATTTACAGTTTCGTCTGTCTCTGCGAAGTATTCTCTTCTCTCAGAATGGCCGATTACTACATATTTAACGCCTGCGTCTACTAACATCTTAGGAGAAATCTCTCCGGTGTAAGCGCCCTTATCCTCAAAGTACATATTCTCAGCACCGATATGGATGTTGGTTCCCTTTGCTGCTTCCATAGCTGGAATGATGTCGATTGCAGGAACGCAGAATACTACGTCTACATCATCATTTGCTACTAATGGCTTTAAGGTATTTACCAGCTCAACCGCTTCGGTTGGAGTCATGTTCATTTTCCAGTTTCCTGCTACAATTTTCTTTCTCATAGTATCGCTTCTCCCTGATTATTTATCGTTAGCTGCTGCTACACCTGGCAGTTCCTTACCCTCTAAGAACTCTAAGGAAGCACCGCCGCCAGTAGAAATATGGGTCATCTTATCACCAAATCCTAACTGGTTTACTGCTGCTGCAGAGTCACCGCCGCCAATAATGGTAGTTGCATCTGTCTCAGCCAGAGCTTTTGCTACTGCAATAGTTCCTGCTGCCAAAGTCGGGTTCTCAAATACGCCCATCGGTCCGTTCCAAACAACGGTCTTAGCACTCTTAACTGCATCTGCATACAGTGCTGCAGTCTTAGGTCCGATATCAACGCCTTCTCTTTCAGCTGGGATTGCATCTACAGAAACAACCTCTACCTCTACAGGAGCATCGATTGGATTTGGGAAATCTGCGATAGTAACGGCATCGATTGGAAGCAGAAGTTTCTTGCCCAGCTTCTCAGCCTTTTCCATCATTTCCTTGCAGTAATCGATCTTGGTGTCATCTACTAAGGACTTACCAATCTCTTTGCCCTGTGCCTTTAAGAAGGTATAAGCCATACCGCCGCCGATAATCAGGGTATCGCACTTCTCTAACAGGTTGGAGATAACGTTTAACTTATCAGCTACTTTTGCGCCGCCTAAGATTGCAACGAAAGGACGAACTGGATTCTCAACTGCATTGCCTAAGAAGTCGATTTCTTTCTGCATTAAGTATCCTACTACTGCAGTATCTACATACTGGGTAACACCTACGTTGGAGCAGTGTGCTCTGTGGGCAGTACCAAATGCGTCGTTTACATATACATCACACAGGGAAGCCAGCTCTTTGCTGAACTCTTCGCCGTTCTTAGTTTCTTCTTTACGGTAACGGGTGTTCTCTAACAGAACTACATCACCGTCATTCATAGCTTCTACTGCTGCTTTTGCATTTGGTCCAACTACTTCAGCATCTGCTGCAAACTTTACTTCCTGGCCTAACAATTCGCTCAGTCTTACTGCTACTGGAGCTAAAGATAATTCTGGTTTTGGCTCTCCTTTCGGTTTACCTAAATGGGAGCAAAGAATTACTTTGCCGCCGTCAGCGATCAGTTTTTTAATGGTAGGAAGAGCTGCTACCAGACGGTTTTCGTCTGTAATCTTGCCCTCTTTTAACGGTACGTTGAAATCGCATCTGCAAAGAACGCGTTTGCCCTTTACATTAATATCATCTACAGATTTTTTATTAAGCATTGGAATTACCCCTTTCTTTCAATAGATAAAGGGGTCCGGTCCAAAAGACCGGACCCCATCAGGTCTAAGGTTCAATTATGCTAATTCAGCAAAGTACTTAATGGTTCTAACCATCTGGCTGGTGTAGGAGTTCTCGTTGTCATACCAAGAAACAACCTGTACCTGATATAAATCATCGCCAACCTTGGAAACCATGGTCTGAGTAGCATCAAATAAGGAACCGAACTTCATGCCGATAACGTCAGAAGATACAATCTGATCTTCATTGTAGCCGAAGGATGCGCTTGCTGCTGCCTTCATAGCTGCATTGATGCCTTCTACAGTTACGTCTGCACCCTTAACAACTGCGGTTAAGATGGTGGTAGAACCGGTCGGAACCGGAACACGCTGTGCAGAACCGATAAGCTTGCCGTTTAATTCTGGAATAACCAGGCCGATTGCTTTTGCAGCACCGGTAGAGTTTGGAACGATGTTAGCAGCGCCTGCTCTTGCTCTTCTTAAGTCGCCCTTTCTGTGAGGACCGTCTAAGATCATCTGGTCGCCAGTGTAAGCATGGATGGTGCTCATAATACCGGACTGGATTGGAGCATAGTCATTTAATGCCTTAGCCATAGGAGCTAAGCAGTTAGTTGTACAGGAAGCTGCAGAAATAATCTGATCATCAGCGGTTAAGGTATCTTCGTTTACGCTGAATACGATGGTCTTTAAGTCGTTGCCTGCCGGAGCAGAGATAACAACTTTCTTAGCGCCTGCATTGATGTGTGCCATAGCTTTGTCCTTCTTGCAGTAGAAGCCGGTACACTCTAATACTACGTCTACGCCCAGTTCTCCCCATGGAAGATCTGCTGCGTTTGGCTCTTTATAAATGGTAATGGTCTTACCATCAACGATAATGCAGCCTTCGCCTGCTTCTACAGTGTGCTTGCCTTCGCCCATATGTCCACAGTATCCACCCTGAGCGGTGTCATACTTTAACAGATTTGCTAACATCTTTGGATCAGTTAAATCGTTGATAGCTACTACGTCATATCCCTCTGCACCAAACATCTGTCTGAAAGCCAGACGGCCAATACGGCCAAAACCATTGATAGCTACTTTTACTGCCATGATTGAATTCCTCCTATTGATAAACTTGTTAAATATTAATCAACCTATGCCTTATTGTACAAAATTTTCCTGGAAATAGCAAGTCCTTTTTTGAATTTAGTAGTGGTTTTTCTGATAATATCTGATATACTTAGATGATGGAGCGAAAAAGCATTTTTCTCCTGAATACTAATGAAAGGCGGTTATTTCCATGAGCCTGATTTCCGGCGATTCCCTGATTTCAGAAAAAAGCGGCCGTATTCTGGCTGACACCCACGTTCATACGGAGTTTTCCGGCGATTCCCAAACCCCTTTAACCAGTCAGATTGAACAGGCTGTCAAACTGGGCATGAAAGAAATCTGCATTACGGATCACCATGATCTGGACGCCTCGTCTGATATTGACTTTACCCTGGATTTGGACAGGTACGTTCCTGCCATTCAGTCTGTCCAGCGCCAATATTTGGGGAAAATTGACGTAAGGCTTGGGATTGAACTGGGGCTTCAGCTTCACCTGGTCCAGCAGCTGGATGCACTTACGAAATCTTATCCCTTCGATTATGTCATTGGTTCCAATCATTTTGTAGATAACATGGATCCTTACTTTCCGGCTTATTTTGAAGGAAAAAGCGAAGAAGAAGGATACCGGCGCTACTTTGAGTCCACATTAGAGCGGATTCAGGCAATCCCTGATTTTGACGTACTGGGCCATCTGGATTACGTAGTCCGTTACGGCCCTGATAAAAACCGCAATTATTCCTATAATAAATACTGCGATCTGATTGATCCGATTTTAAAAAATCTTGTGGAAACCGGCCGGGGACTGGAATGTAATACCGGCGGATACAAGTACGGCCTGGGACACCCCAATCCGGCTGAGGATATTTTAAAACGCTATCTGGAGCTTGGCGGTGAGATCATCACCCTGGGGTCCGATGCCCATGCGCCGGTTCACCTGGCCTTTGATTTTGACCGGGCAAAAGACGTTTTGCGCAGCCTGGGCTTTCGGTATTACGCTGTTTACGCACAGCGGAAACCTCATTTTTATCCTTTATAATACTAAATACTACTATAATAGTAACTGTTCAGAACGGGACATCTTCTTGTCCGGCTTTGCCGAACAAGAAGCATCGGAGATTCCTCCGATGTGA
>CALHQJ010000113.1 GCA_938036545.1 uncultured Clostridium sp.
TTGAAATCCATTCTTGCATTACGAGGCAATTATACTTCCTATATGGGAAATTATCGCAAGGAGACTGCGGATTGTGGAAAAATATACTTTATGATATAATAGAAACACTTATGGAGGAGAATGATAATGACGATAAAAGAAACAAAGAAAAGCAACTTTCCAGAAAAAGCGGTAAGCTGTTATTTATATGCCGTTTTGTGCTTATTGCCATTGATATTTGTTAACTATTATGCAGATATTGCGTATGTGAAATATTACTATTATATAGGGTGTTCTTTGGCATTTATGGCAGTTCTTGTGGGATATGGAATGAGAGTAATCCACAAAAATAAAAATATTATTTTTTCAGTAAAAGACAGAAGTTTTGTGAGAATCATGCAAAATAGCTGGAATCATATGACAACTCCAGAAAAACTCATACTGGGATACTTGCTAGTTGCGGCTGTCTCTACCGTTCAGTCTGATTATTTTTATGAATCATTCTGGGGAAATGAGGGGCGGCTGACAGGATTGTTTTTGACATTGATTTATGGGATTTGTTTTTTGCTGATAGGCCGATATGGAAGTTTGAAAACAAGACTGATCGATGCATTTCTGTTTGTGGGAAATCTGGTTAGTTTATTTGGAATTACAGATTATTTCCAGATGGACATCCTTGGATTTAAAGAGAATATGTGGCAGGATCAGTTGCTGATGTTTACGTCAACAATTGGTAATATAAATATTTATACAGTAGTGGTAGCAATGTTTGCTGCTATTGCCATGATTCTTTTTATTGCAGAACAGAAAACTGGCAAAAAGATTTATTATTATATCACATTGATAATTGCATTATCTGCGCTGATTATGGGGCAAAGTGATAATGCATATGTGTCGTTGCTGGCACTGTTTGGGCTGTCTCCGCTGTATCTGTTTCGGTACAGATGGGGAGTGAAAGGATATGGCATTTCGGTTGCAACCCTGTTATCTGTGATTTTGTGTGTTGATTTCTGCTCAAAAAATATACCCAATGCCATTGTCTTGGGAGGCATTATGGGGGTTATTGGCTCTTTAAAGTTTTTCCCGCTGATAGTTGCTGCAGCCTGGGTAATAGCGGCTGTGATTATATGGATGGATCGAAACCACAAGGAAGAAGAAGTCTCTGTATGGTGGAGAAGGGGCTGGATAGGCCTGATTGTACTGGTCTGTGTGGCAGTGGTATACGTTCTTTATGACTGCAATATAGCAGGAAATGCAGAGAAATATGGCCCGATTCAGAGTTATGTGCTGTTAAACGACAGATGGGGAACCAATCGGGGATACATCTGGAGAGTAGCGCTGGAATGCTACAGGGATTATCCGTGGTATCGCAAATTAGTTGGTTTCGGACCAGATACCTTCGGAATTATTACATACCATAAATACCGTCCAGAAATGCAGCGGCTGTTTGGAGAAATATACGACAGCACACATAATGAGTATATCCAATACCTGGTAACAGTAGGAGCAGCAGGGCTGCTGTTATACTTATCTATGATTGTTTCATCTGTAAAAAGAATATGGCAGAAGCAGAAAGATAATCCATTGGCTATGGCGGTGATGTTTGCGCTGATATGCTATTGGATGCAGGCGTTTGTAAATATCAATATTCCGATTTCTGCGGCGCTTATGTGGACATTGTGGGGACTTTCTATGGCTGCCTGCCGAAAGGTACCGTAATATACAAAGCTGACATCTGGAAAAATCCCAGATGTTGGCTTTTTTTCATAATTTCTTAAAGATTTCCTAATATTTTCAGCAACCTTGAGATTGTACTGAGATGTCGTTTTATGGTATACTAGGATAAACTATGACTAAAAAGAAGAATTGGAAGAGTTGAAAAAGATGAATAAAAATGAAAAATACAAAAGATTAGTAAAATTGTCGTTTTCGTTTGTTCAGATTGGACTGCTGGTATCGTTGTACAGCTTTTTGTGGATTGGATATTATAATAAAGTAATCCTGTATCCATTTTTCCGCAGGGGCAACTGGATGATGATTTTCATTTATGCAGTGTTACTGATGTTTTTCATGCAGCTGTATGGAGGATTTAAGGTAGGATATTTAAAAAAGGGAAATCTGATATACTCCCAGATTTTATCGACTCTTTTTACCAATATTATTACCTACCTTCAGATAGCGGTATTAAATAAAGCTTTTATGTCTCCGCTTCCGCTGATTGGCTTACTGGTAGTGGAGACACTGGTTATTATGATCTGGACAACGGCATTTCAGTGGATTTACAGCGGATTATTTCCGCCCAGAAGAATGCTGTTTATCAGCGGAGACCGTTCGGATTACCATTTGAGAGACAAGATTAATGCAAGAGATGACAAATACATTATCGAAAAAACGGTAAATTACAGGCGGGGGATGGAACGTCTGATTCCGGATATACAGAAATATGATGCGGTGATTATTGGAGACATGCCCTCCCATGAGAGAAATGTGATTTTAAAGTATTGCTTCCAAAATTCCATTCGCTCTTACTGTGTACCAAAGATTTCGGATATTTTACTGAAATCCTCTAATGAACTGAACCTATTTGATTCTCCGCTGTTGCTGTCTAGAAATATGGGATTGTCCATTGAGCAGCTGTTTGTAAAAAGAGTGATTGATATTATAGGCTCAGCCATTGGAATTGTGGTTACGTTGCCGTTTTTTGTGATTATCGGTATCTGCATTAAATTGACAGACGGCGGGCCGGTTATTTATAAGCAGACGCGACTTACAAAAGATGGAAGACCATTTGAAATTTATAAATTCCGGACCATGATTCAAAATGCAGAAAAAGACGGCATTCCCCGTCTGGCAGCAGAAGGAGATCCCAGAATCCTGCCAATTGGCCGTATTTTAAGAAGGACAAGGCTGGATGAGCTGCCCCAGATTTATAATATTTTAAAAGGGGATATGTCTCTGGTAGGGCCGCGGCCGGAACGTCCGGAGCTGGTAGAAGAATTTACAGCAGAAATACCGGAATTTCCAAGCAGAATGAAAGTAAAAGCAGGGCTTACGGGATATGCACAGGTATATGGCAAATATAATACAACGCCCTATGACAAGCTGAAATTAGATTTAACCTATATCCGAAATTATTCCGTCTTTTTAGACTTGAAATTGATTTTTATGACCCCTAAAATCCTGTTCTTAAAGGAAAGCACAGAAGGAGTACAGCAGTGAAAAAAGCGTTACTGGTGACGACTGTCAGCGGATTCGTGCCACAGTTTGAAATGAATAATGTCCGCATTTTGCAGCAAATGGGATACGAGGTACATTACGCATCCAATTATCATATGCCTTCCTATGGAAATGATAACAGCAGGCTGGATGGAACCGGAATTATTCGGCATCAAGTGGATTTTGAACGCAGTCCATTTACGTTGAAAAACATTGCCGTGTATAAGCAGTTAAAAAAGGTGATGGAAGAAGAGCAGTTCGATTTGGTGCACTGTCATACGCCTATGGGCGGAGCACTAGCCAGAATTGCGGCTCACAATACCAAGACAGGGCCAGTATTATATACGGCCCATGGATTTCACTTTTTTAAGGGTGCCCCATTGGTAAACTGGCTGTGTTACTATCCGGTTGAAAAGATGCTCTCCCATTATACAGATGTTTTGATTTGCATTAACCAGGAAGATTATGAGCGTGCGAAAAAGAAATTTTATGCAAAACAGGTGATTAAGATTCCTGGAGTGGGGATTGACATTAAGCGGATAGAAAATATTGACGTAGATCGCAATAAAAAGCGAGAAGAGCTAGGGATTGGCAAAGAACAGAAAGTATTGCTCTTTGTCGGAGAAATGACGAAAAACAAGAATCACAGACTGATTATTGAAGTAGTTGCCAAGCTTCACGATAGTAGTATAATAGCAGTATTTTGCGGGCATGGTCAGGAAGAACAGCATCTGCGTGAACTGGCAAAAACGCTTCATGTGGAAGAACAGATTCGATTCTTAGGGTATCGAAAGGATGTCCTGGAGATATACAAAATAGCCGATTTGTTTGTATTTCCATCGATGCGGGAAGGACTTCCAGTGGCATTGATAGAGGCTATGGCAAGCGGATTGGCAGTGGTATGCAGCAAAGTCCGTGGAAATACTGATTTGATAGCGGATGAGCCAGTAATGGCGGTACCTACAGATGTGGACGGATTTTGTAAAGCAATATCCAAGGTGCTGGCAGATGAAGACTATCGAAAAACGCTGGCGGACAAAAATCAAAAAGCAGTGCAGAAATTTGACAAACAAAATGTAATCAGTATTATGAGCCAAATTTACAGACAGTTGGGGTAGAATGTATGCCTAAGGTTTCAGTGATAATGGGAACATATAATGGGGAGAGTACGCTGGATGCAGCGATTCAATCTATATGTGACCAGACATTTACAGATTGGGAATTTATTATTTGTGATGATTGCCCAACAAATAAATTGGTGTTTTTGAAAAAATCATACTGCAAAATAGCTGATTTTTTATTTTAGATGAGATAAAATGAAATTTATTTTCAAATGTTTTAATATTGATAATAATGCTATAGTTTCTCTTGGCGTGCTTTACATAGATAGTGTTGAATAAAGTATGATGATTTAAGAACAATGTATGGCGTGAGAACCATTTGAAACATCATGAATAATAAGTAACTTTGTTAATAATGACATTTTGTAATAGAAAAAGTTAAAATAGTAATTGAAAAGTAAGTGATTAGTTAGAAATAGATAATAAGTATGGAGATTATGTGTGACTAATTTTGTAAATGAAAAGGCTGGAAAATATATAGAATTGTCAAACTTTGTAGAAGATGCTATACTGTGAACAGTTATCAATCAAGAACAACTTGAATATCATTTTATGTTAGAATGAGGATTATATATTTATGAAAATACTATATTTTGCTCCTATTTCATATGGAGATATAAAGCAGCGTCCACAGCATATTGCAGAAGAGTTGGCAAAAGAACATGAAGTTTGGTATGTAGATCCAACAATTACAGGGATGCGTTGTCTTAAAATGGATGGAACAAGCTGTAAGGCTTATCAATATGATGTTAATCATTCTCTACATGTTATTCGTTTAGATGGACGATTATCTGCACATATAAAACTTCAAAATTATGATAAATTTTTAATAAATACATATTATGAACAGGCTCAACTAAAAAAAATATTAAAGCTAGTAGATATCGTGTGGATTGGCTATGAGGCGTGTTATCGTTTCTTTTATTCGTATTATTCACAAAATAAGTTTAAAAATTCAAAACCTTTTTTGGTTTACGATAAGATGGATGATAATGTATTATTAGAACAACACTCTTCTATAAAAAAATTTTTATATAAAATGAGAGCAGAATTAGAAGAGAAGGCAGATATTATTTTTGTAACATCACATCTGTTTTATGAGAGTCTTTCTGAAAAACGAAAAAATGTATTTTTGATTCCTAATGGTGCTGATATAAAAATAGAAAAGAATACGTATATAGAAACAACAAATAGGAATAAAGAAGCTAAGAGAGCTAGAAATTTTGGTTATATTGGGATGATTAGCCATTGGTTTGACAATGAATTAATCCGCATTCTAGCATTAGAGTATCCGGAGTGTACTATTTCGCTGGTTGGTCCGTTAACCATAGAAAAAATTGATCTGCCTAATGTTTATTATTATGGAAGGGTTCCAAAGAAAGAAATTTATCAATGGATAGAACAATTTGATGTCTGTTTATATCCATTTAAAAAAAGCGATTTACTAGATACAATAGATCCTGTAAAGGTTTATGAATATTTATTTGTTAATAAACCGGTAATTGCTGTTGATAGCAAAGAAATGAGTAAATATGGACAATGTATTTATACATATAAAAATCAAGAGGAATTTTTGAAGATATGCAAAACTCCTTTTTTAGCACAACCATTTTCAACAGATGAAGAAAAAATACAATTTTTTGAAAAAAATAGTTGGGAAAAAAGAGTGGAACAAATCGAAAAAGAATTAAATCATTTAAAGAAAGGGTAAAAATATGAAAAAGATAATGTTAATTTTTGGTACGAGGCCAGAAGCTATAAAAATGTGTCCGCTTGTGAATGAGTTAAAAGGTAGAAAGGAATTAGAAACTATTGTATGTGTAACTGGTCAGCATCGACAGATGCTAGATCAAGTGCTGGAGGTGTTTCAAGTAATTCCTGATTATGATTTGTCAATAATGAAAGAGCGCCAAACTTTATTTGATGTTACAGTTAATATATTAGATCGGATTAAAAATGTTTTAGAAAAAGAACATCCGGATATTGTTTTAGTACATGGCGATACAACAACAACCTTTGTGTCCGCTTTAGCAGCATTTTATTTGCAGATTCCGGTTGGTCATGTAGAAGCAGGATTAAGAACATATAATATTTATTCCCCTTATCCGGAAGAATTTAATCGTCAGGCTACGGGTATTATTTCAAAATTTAATTTTGCGCCTACAGAATTAGCGAGGGAAAATCTGCTAAAAGAAGGGAAAAACCCAGAATCTATCTTTGTAACCGGTAATACGGCTATTGATGCATTAAAAACTACGGTTCGAGATGATTATTTCCATGAGCAACTAGAATGGGTCGGAGAAAGTCGTTTAATTATGTTAACAGCACATAGACGGGAGAATCTTGGAGAACCATTATATCATATGTTCAGAGCTATTCGGCGAATTGTAGAGGAATTTGGAGATATCAAAGTGATTTATCCCATTCATATGAATCCTGTAGTAAGACAAACGGCAAGAAAAATTTTTGGAGATGATGATAGAATTCGTTTGATAGAGCCATTAGAGGTAGTAGATTTTCATAATTTCCTATCTCGTTCATATTTGATTTTAACTGATAGCGGTGGAATTCAAGAAGAAGCTCCATCGTTAGGAAAACCAGTTCTTGTTATGAGAGATACTACAGAGCGCCCAGAGGGAATTGCAGCAGGAACATTAAAACTTGTTGGAACAGATGAAGAGACTATTTATAGTGAATTTAAGCGCTTATTAACAGAACAGGATGAGTATGAAAAAATGAGTCAAGCATCAAATCCTTATGGAGATGGATTTGCTTGTAAAAGAATTGCAGATGTGTTAGTAAAAGAACTTTAAGAGTGTAATAGGAGAATATGGTGAAAACAATAAAAGAATTATATGCATATCGAGAGATGATAGCAAGTCTTGTAAGAAAGGATTTACGAGGGCGTTATAAGGGATCTGTTTTAGGTTTTTTATGGACTTTTATTAACCCTTTATTACAATTAATTATATATACAATTGTATTTTCTGTGATTTTGAGAGCAGGGATTGATAAATTTTATTTATTTTTATTTGTTGCATTAGTTCCATGGATCTTCTTTAGTTCAGCAATTACAGGTGGTTCAACAGCTATAATAAGCCAACAGGATATGGTTAAAAAAATTTATTTTCCACGACAGGTTTTACCGATTGCTTATGTAACAAGTAGTTTTGTAAATATGTTACTATGTTTTTGCGTTATTTTTGCTGTATTATTAGTTAGTGGAACAGGAATTAATTTTAGAGCAGTTTTATATTTACCAATTATTATGATAGTGGAGTATATATTGGCATTAGGAATTGGCTTGCTATCTGCAGCACTGACAGTATATTTTAGGGATTTGGAATATATTTTAGGTATTATTACAATGGCTTGGATGTATTTAACTCCTATTATGTATGACGTAGATATGATTCCAGATGAATTCAAGGTGATTTTTAATTTAAATCCAATGACGCCTATTATTGTGGCATACAGAGAAATTTTATATTATAAACGGATTCCAGAACTCTTTACTTTATATCACGCTGCGATTTTAGGTGTAGTTATTTTGGGAATTGGAAGTGTGGTCTTTTCAAAGTTACAGAGAAATTTTGCGGAGGAATTGTAAATTGAATTCAGATATTGCAATAGAAGTAAAAAATATAAAGAAAAAATTTAAAGTTTATTTTGATAAAGGCTATGGATTAAAAGAAAAAATATTATTTGCAGGAAGAAGTAAATATGAAGAGAGGTGGGTATTAAATGACATTAGTTTTAAGATTGAAAAGGGACAAGCAGTTGGATTGATTGGAAAAAATGGCTGTGGTAAAAGTACTATGTTGAAGCTAATTAGTAGGATTATTTACCCAACCGAAGGAACTGTCCAAATAAATGGTAGAGTGTCCAGCCTTTTAGAATTAGGGGCAGGATTTCATCCAGATATGAGCGGTCGAGAGAATATATATACTAATGCATCAATTTTTGGATTAACAAAAAAAGAAATTGATAACAGACTGAATGATATTATTAAATTTTCAGAATTGGAAGAGTTTATTGATTGTCCAGTTCGAACATATTCATCGGGTATGTATATGAGATTAGCTTTTTCTGTTGCAATTAATGTTGATGCGGACATTCTATTGATTGATGAAATTTTAGCAGTAGGAGATGTTAGTTTTCAGGCAAAATGCTTTGAGCGATTGAAAGAAATAAAGAAGGCAGGTACTACGATTGTACTTGTGTCACACTCTCCAGGTCAGATAGAGCAGATTTGTGATAGAGCAATATGGATTGAAAATGGAAAGATTAAAGAAGATGGACTTCCAAGATTTGTAGGTGAAAGTTATTTAGCTCAAATGGAAGGGAAACGACTGGAAAAACTTTCAGCTGAGAAAAACAATGAATTTACAGTACAAAAGGAAGAAATCAAGGAGTATCTAGCTCCAAATTGGTGTCCAACTGCAATTCGCTCTGGAAATAAAAGGATTAGATTCACTAAGGTAGAATTATTGAATGAAAAATGGGAACAGCAGAATACTTTTTCGACAGGAGATAATATCATAGTTCATATGGAATATGAGAGTGAGGAGGAGGGAACATTAGGTAATTTTGGTGTTGGAATTAATCGAGACGATGGTGTATACTGCTATGGAACTAATAACATCATCGAGAATGGAAAAATGATATCTACTAGAAAAAGAGGAAGTGTAGATATGATGTTTGTATCCAATACATTATTACCGGCAAAATATATTTTGGATGTAGCCGTTCATACAAAAGATGAAATACCATTTGATAAAATTCATCATATTTTAGAATTTTATGTAACAAGTAGAAAAAAAGATTTCGGTGTGTGCAGATTGAAAAATAAGTGGTGTGTAGATGGTAAAGAATTAATTGAGGAAGAGGATGATGGGATTGATAAATAGTGATAAATATTGGGATGAGATGTTTTCGCATGATGAACAAAATAAAAAAAGAGCAGAACAGACACAGTTCTTTGTAAATTTAGCTGTTGGTAATTTGCCACAATGGATAACGGAAGATATTCGTGACAATGCATTGTCAGTTTGTGATGCTGGGTGTGCAGAGGGAATAGGAACAAAAATTTTAAGAGAACAGTTTGATAGTTCTAGAGTTTTAGGAGTGGACTTTTCTGAACAAGCGGTTAGAGTTGCGCAAAAAAATTATGCGGATTGTGAATTTGAAGTGCAAAATGTGAAAACAATGAATGATAAATTTGATGTTATATTTTCATCTAATGTTTTAGAGCATTTTTCGGAGCCTCATAAAGTAATGGAAAATTTAATCAGTTGTGCAAAAGCGTACAGTATTTTTTTGTTACCATTTAGAGAATATTATACGTGTCCAGAGCATGCAACATATTTTGATTTTCAATCATTTCCATTATCAATAAATGATGAGTATGAATTGTGTTATTTTAAGCCAATTACAATACAAGGAGAAGATAATCAGTATTGGTTTGGAGAACAAATTTTAATAGTTTACATAAGCAAAACGTACTTATCAGGAAAAGTTTTAACATTAAGAAATTTATATAACGGTTATATTGAGGAAAGAACAGAAATTATACAAGCATATGATCAAAAAATTAATGATATTACAAAAGCGATAGATGTTTATGTTCAAAAAGATAAGGAAAGAAATAGAAAAATAACTGAGTTAGATAATACAGCGTCTCTATTAAAAGAAGAGTTGTTGGAGTCTCATGAAAATAATGGTGCATTAAGAAAAACGCTTGAAACGGCTGAAGAAAAAAACAGAGAGTTACAAAAATTGCTCCAGTCATCTCAAGAATCTGTTGATAAATTAAGTGAAGAAAATCAAGTTTTGAAAAAAAATGAAGCAGATGTTTTACAGGCACTTGAGAATATTAATCTTACACAAAATAGTAGAAGTTATAAAAGTAGTTTGATTTTACGACGATTTGCTACACAGTTTTTAAGGGGAAAGGAGAAAAAAGATTTTTTAAAGTGGAGTTTTGGAAAAATAACGGGAAAAGATTATCATGCAAAGTACCTATGTGAATTCGATTACTTAGAAAATGCAAAGAATTGTTTGAGTAATCAAAGAAGAAAACTGATAGGAAGTGATTTGAACGAAGTTTTTGTAATAGAACATAAAAAAGAAATGAGAACAGTCTTTATTTTTGCATCTGTACCATTTTATGATGTGGGTGGGGGACAACGTTCTGCACAGATGGCAAAAATTTTTAATAATTTGGGATACCAGGTTCATTATATCTATGGGTTTGAATGCAACGAAGAAAATGTACCAGATATGTTTATCCCAACTAATACACATAAAATGATTGATGAAATAGACGAGAATTGGTTTAGGAATATAATAACGCCTGATGCCATAGTAATTTTTGAAATTCCGTTTATAAAATTTGAACCATACTTTGAGATGGCAAAGAAATTTGGTTGTTATACAATATATGAGCATATAGATAATTGGGATTCATCATTGGGTTGTCTCTTTTATGATAAGACTGTATTTGAAGCATTTGTTGGAAGATCCGATTTAATAACTGTAACTGCCAAGTTATTAGGAGAAAAAATTTCACAAGTTTCGTCTAGAGATTATATATATTTGCCTAATGCTGTTAATACAGAAGTCTTTGAACCATCAAAAACTTATGAATGTCCAAAGGATTTAGTAGTTGCAAAAAATAGTGGGAAAACATTAATTTATTTTGGATCTTTGTGGGGAGAATGGTTTGATTGGGAAAAAATCGAATATTTATCTGAAAAATGTGCAGATTGTGAAATTAACTTAATTGGTGATTATTCAGGAATCAAAGATAGAGTAAATTCTATGCGTAAAAATGTTCACTTTTTAGGATTGAAAAGACAGACTGAATTGCCGGCATATTTAAAATTTTCGGATATTGCATTGTTACCATTTAAGAATTGTGAAATAGGGAAGTATGTATCGCCGTTAAAAATATTTGAATATATTGCTATGAATAAAAAGATAATTTCAACGACATTGGATGATATACAGAACTATCCTAATGTATATTGCTCAGATAATAAGGAAGAATGGGTAAATTTGGTTTATCAAAGTAACGAAATTATAGATGCGAGTGATTTTATAACATCAAATAATTGGTTTGCACGGTGCGGAGAAATAATAGAACGTGCTAACGATAATGGTATTAAGGATATTAGCATATCTATTATAGTTCTTAATTACAATAATAAAAATGTTATTGAACGGTGTATTAATACCTTATTAGCGCATAACAGTCGGTATCACTATGAGATTATTGTAGTCGATAATGGAAGTAAAGATGGTTCTTATGAAATGTTAAAAGAGAAATATAATGAAAAAATTATATTAGTACAAAACAAGAAAAATGGATGTTCATCGGGAAGAAATTTGGGTGTAAAACATGCAAAAGGTGAATTTATCTGCTTCTTAGATAGTGATCAATGGATTGTAAGTGATTATTGGTTAGATAGTGCAATTCAAATTCTTCAAAAGAGAAATGCAATTGGAGCAGTAAGTTGGAATGCAGGATGGTTTGCTCCAGGAACAACAACAGGTCCTATAGTAGATTACTTACCAAACCGAGGAATGAGTAGTGCTAACGTTTGGTTTAGAACAGATATTGCCTACTTAGCAACTAGTGGAATGCTAATGGGAAAACAGCTATTTGAAGAAATAGGTGGATTTGATACTTACTATGATCCGACTTGCTATGAGGATACGGATATTTCTTTAAAAATTAGAGATCATGGATTTGAAATAGCATATTGTCCATATATGTCGATTATGCATTTACCGCATCAGACAACCAAGTCTGGAAGTCCTCAGCATACAGAATTAATGAATAGAAACGGAACATATTTTTATGAGAAGTGGAAGGAGAAAAATCCAAAGTTATTAGAATATTATTTATAATAGTAAATGAAATGTATTGAAAGTTTGTTGGTAATAGGACTATATCAACTTGCAATGAAAACAGGAAGAAAAGTTTGTTTATAGTAGAGAAAAATATGGTATCTATTTTGTATAATACTATAAATTTGTAGAATAGGCAGATTTTTAATTAGTCAGGTTATTATATTGAAGAGTAATTCAAAAAATGAATTTTAAGTTATGAGATGATGTTAACTTGATTTCTGAGTATCTTAAAGTATAGTATTATATAGAAACAGCTTAATTCGTTGCTATTTAAGGGAATCTGATTAGGAATAAGCAGATTCCCTTTTTGTAAAGTGAGTAAACGCCAAATAGCAAGTACCTTTTGAGATAACGGATAACGTATAATTGATATATGCTATAACATGCAGTCTGTCGTTTGAAATAAGCTGAACTAAAAATTGTTTTGCTTTTTTGGTACATTAGGGTATAATAACATATAGAAACAGCTTAATTCGTTGTGATTTAAGGGAATCTGATTAGAAATAAGCAGATTCCCTTTTCATAAAATTTGAGGCTTATGAGGAAAAATGGGGATAATGACAAGCGAGAACAATAATAGGGAATTAAAGAATGGTCAGGTGTATCCGATGAATAATATTCGGATAGAAAAACGTTTTTATTCGGTCTTTGAATTAAAAAAACAATATGATGATGGGAAAAAAGTAGTATTAGACAGCGAATTTCAGAGGGCAGTAGTTTGGAGTCGAAATCAAAAGGCAGCAGTGATTGAAAGTGTACTGATGGGACTTCCTATTCCCGCTTTTTATTTTAATGAAGACAAATTTGGAAGATTAATTGTAATTGATGGGAGACAACGTCTAACGGCCTTGTTTGAGTTTTTAGATGATGGGTTTGAACTGAGACGCCTAAATGTTATGCCAGAATTAAATGGAAAAAGATTTTCCGATTTATCAAGCGTACAGAAGGCGAAAATAGAAGATTACCAGATAATTGCGAATGTAATTCAGCCGCCGACCCCAGATCGGATTATGTTTGATATTTTTGAACGCATCAATCGAACAGGTACAATGTTGAACCAACAGGAAATGAGAAATGCACTATACCAGGGAAAGGCCACACTACTGCTAAAGAAGTTGGCAGAGTCAGAGGAATTCGAACTGGCAACGGGAAAAGCACTAAAAAACAATACAAGAATGAAGGGAAAATATCTTTTAAACCGTTTTCTGGCTTTTTATTTATATTTTAATGGAAAATTACAGGATGCAGAAGGAAAAGCATATAAATATCGGGGAGATGTAGATGAATTGTTAGGTCTGACATTAGATTATATTAATGAACTGTCTCAAGAGGAAATTGATAAATTAGAGCGAATTACGAAAGAAGCATTGGAAAAGTCTTATTACTATTTAGGTAAGGATGCTTTTCGTAGAGAAGGAGAAAAACGGGCTCCAATTAATATGGGTTTATTCGAATCGATTGTATATGCGATGACATTTGTTCCAGACATAAACGCTGAATTAAAAAAAACTATTGAGAAATACATCCAGCAGATGTTAAAAAGCGACAATTTTTTGAAAAGTATTGGAAATCACAGAGATGGAGTGAAAAAGGTAACGGAACGGTTTAAAATGGCAGGAGAGATTAGAAAGGTGCTGAATATATGATTTCTGAGTTAAAGATAGTAGGATTAAAATCAATTCATCAGCTGGAGTTAAAGTGCAGACCTTTAAATTTGTTGATTGGAACAAATTCTTCAGGCAAATCGACTATTTTACAGGGGTTACTGCTGGTTGCACAAAATATCGAAAAGCCAGTTGGACTGAATGGAAAATTAGTTGCATTGGGAAATTATCGGGAGGCAGTCTGTGTTCAGCATAGAGATAAGATACAGATAGATATAAAGGGAGAAGGTGATCGATGCGCACTGATAGCAGAAGAAGAAACTTATAATAAAAATCAGATAATGATGTTTTGGGGAAAAAGAACCCTGACAGATTTGTTGAATTATGAGAATCAAAGGTTTCAGTATTTGTCTTGTCAGAGAATAGGTGCGCAGGATTTGTACCGGAAAAATCTGAATGACGAAACAAAGCTGGGGGTGTATGGAGAATACGCTGCAGATTATCTTATGAAACATGGCGCTGATCCTCTGGAAAATAAACTATGCAGGTATAAGGCCAGTATAACGCTTGCCAGCCAGGTCAACTGGTGGATGGAATACATTGTAGGAGCAGGGATTCAAGTAGAAGATCTGCCAGGAACCGATTACGTAAAAGTTATGTATCGTACAAATCTGAGCGATGCGATCAGACCGAAAAATATTGGTTCCGGCAACAGTTATTTGATGGGAATTCTTGTTATGCTTCTGGCATCTCAAAGAGGGGATATTCTTGTAATTGAAAATCCGGAAATTCATCTGCATCCATCTTCTCAGTCACGTTTATGCGAACTTTTGTATTTGATGGCAGACTCCGGAAGACAGATTTTTGTAGAATCCCATAGCGATCACATTTTTAATGGAATACGTGCAGGAATTGCAAGGGGGGATATGGATAAAGAGAAGATTGCAGTTGATTTTTTATCTCTTGATGAAAATTTATGTACCCAGAATATGGTGGTAGAGATAGGAAAACGAGGAAAAATTTTGAATCAGGAGAAATACCTTTTTGACCAGTTTGACAGGGATTTAGAAAGGATGTTGGGAATCGATTGAGTACAGAGATAATTTTAAATGATAAATCGCTTCAAGGACAATTTACGAACACAGAAAAGTTTGCAGATTCTATTAATGAATACACGATTCCTATTTTAAAGCATATAAAAGAATTGGGGTTTCAGCTATATAAAAGCTATACAACCTATGAGGACTTGGTTACGCCGCAGCAAACTCTGGCAGATATTCTTAAGATAAGCAATGATCCGGATATTACGATGTTAAAATCCTATTTGATTCAGATTATGAGCGAAGAACCTTTCTGGGACGATTCGATGAGAACGAGAGAAGAAGTGTGCTATAAGTATGAAGGAACATCAATAGGGCCTTGCTGTCTGACAGAATGCTATGAAAGAAGAGGAACGTTATTATCTTTTGAACATGACGATTTTCAGCAGGATATTATTGTGCTGGAATGTGACGAAGAACAGCATGAACTGAGAAATGTATATAATTCCAACCAATTTTTATGGCATGGATTTGTGGAAGGAGATTTGAAAGCAACTTATCTTTTTCCACATTTGAAATGTTGCAAGAAAGTACAATTGTTGGAAGTAGATGGAAAGATCTATACAGATGAATTTTTAAATTCACGAGATATTAATAAAATAGATCGGGAGACGATAAAACAAGATTTATCGATTATGCTTGATGAGATTGTGGAGAATGTCAGCAGCAGAAGATGGAAGTATGTAACTGGGACAAACTCTTACGAATTTCGTACCACGATTTCTGATAACAGAGAACTCCGTCTGTTTTTTTCGTATAAGAAAGATTGTTTCACATTTTATAATGGCTACATAAAGAAAAGCAATACGATTCCAAAAGAGATATTAAAGCAGGTAAAACGTTTGGAACAATTGGTGAAATAGCATTAAAAAATAAAGGAGACAATTATGCGGATTTCAGTTATCATGGGAATTTATAATGGTTCCAAAACCATGGATCAGGCAATTGAATCAGTTTGTGCACAGACATATACAGACTGGGAGTATATTATTTGTGATGACTGTTCTACAGATAATACCTGGGAGAAGCTTCAGGAATGGAAGAAAAAGGATTCTAGAATTATTCCCGTACGAAATGAAAAGAATCTTCGTTTAGCAGCTACGTTAAATAAATGTTTGGAATTGGCATCAGGAGAGTATATTGCCAGAATGGATGATGATGATAGTTGTTATCCGGAACGTTTTGAAATGCAGGCTTCATTTTTAGATGAACATCCAGAGTATGGATTTGTCTCATCTATGGTGGATGGTTATGATGGAGAACATATAATTCCAGATTATTGGCACAGAACAGAATGTCCGCAGAAAAAAGATTTTGTACATGGCTCTCAGTTTGTCCATCCAGCGACCATGTTTCGCAAAAACGTATTAAAACAGGCAGGTGGATACAGAGTCGGTCCAGAAACTCGCCGTATGGAAGATTATGACTTATTTATGCGTTTATATGCGGCAGGCTATCAGGGGTACAATATTCAAAAGCCCCTTCTTAGATATTATGTTGACGGCCGGAAAACTTTATATCGTCACAGAATTGATGAAGCAAAGGTTCGATATCAGGGATTTAAAGCGCTGGGACTGTTGCCAGCAGCATTACCTTATGTAATGCGTCCTTTGCTTGTGGGATTGATTCCAAGAACAATATTATGGAAATGGAAAACAAAAAATAAGGATGCGTAAGATGGTAGGAATTGTAATTTTAAATTATAACAGCTGGGATGATACAAGGGAATGTATTGAAAGCATTCAGGAGGCAGAACGAGATCTGGATTATCAGATTTATTTGGTAGATAACTGTTCGCCCATACGGCCTGATATGGGATGGATAGGGGAAGTCCAGAAAAATGGAGTGATGCTGATTCAAAATGAACAGAATACGGGGTATTCAGCAGGAAATAATGTGGGAATCCGGCAGGCTCTTTTGGATGGCTGCGATGCGGTTCTGATTAGTAATTCGGATGTGCGTTATGAAAAAGGCAGCATTTCTAAGATGTATCAATATCTGGAACAGAATCCGGAGACAGGAATTGTTGGGCCTAAGATTGTCCTAAGAGATGGCTCGACACAGAAGGAATGTATGATGAAAAAAACGGGGATACGGGAAAAATATCTTCTTCGGACGCGTTTTTTTATGTTTTTTCCAAAGCTCAATAATGAATACTGGGGAAGAACCCATGATTATGAAACAGAAACGTTTCCGGTATATTCGGTTTTAGGATGCTGTTTTATGTTTCGCAGGGACTGTGCGTTACAGGTAACACCGTTGGACGAAACCCCATTTTTATATGAAGAAGAATTAATTTTGGGAATTTCGATGGAAAATGCAGGATGGAAGACTGTATATTATCCAGAAAGCGTTATTCATCATCTTCATGGAAACAGCACGGAGAAGGTGAAGGCATTTGCGTATACCTGTAATGTGTGCAGTGAGATTTATTATTGCTGCAAGTATCTCGGAATGAAACATTGGCAGATATTGCCGCTTTATTGGTATCGGACACTGCTTTATGGAATGAAATCTTTACAATACCAGGATTTTCGGCAATATAGAAAGAATTATTTTGAAAAAACCAGGAAAAGCCTGAAAGAGTATCAAAAGATGTGAGGAAACAACTATGCCGGAAGTATTTTTTTTGCTGTTTGTATTTTTAAAACCGTTTTATATTTTGCCGTCAGGGAGTATTGGGATTGCTGATGTTAGTATGGCCGCCTGTGTGGCAGTTCTTTTTTTTCAGTCAGTGCGAAAGAAAGAATGGTTATCCACATTGAAGCAGGACTGGCTTTTGTACCTGTTTTTGGGACTGGCTGTTACAATTAATGGAATATATGCAATTATAAATAAAAATTATGAATTTATTCGATATTCGGTTTTTTGGATTTATAATGTGGCAGCAATTTGGAGTTTCCGGCAGCTTGGCCAATTATATGGTCAAAGTTTTTTTAAGAAATTAAATGCTGTTGTAAAATTAAATATTGTCATTCAATTTTTATTGCTTTTATCAGGAAAAGGCCGTATTTTCTACGAGTATTGGGGGGAAACCCGTTATATGGGAACTTTTAATGATCCCAATCAGTTAGCCTTTTTCCTTTTTATGATGATACTGTTGGCTTATTTGTATACGTGCCAATATGGAGATAGGGCTTATATCGTCTTTTACGCCCTGGCAATTCCGGTCATTCTGGCATCAAAATCTACGGGGATTTTGTTGGGAGTGATAGGATTTACAGGTTTGGCGATTGTATGGAAGGGGTACCAGATTGGTGAGGGATTTCATTTCTCAAGACGAACCTGGATTTTTTTGGGGGTTATCTGTGGACTGGTATTTGGAGGATTTTTAATCTGGGTATGGCCGCCTGAGAATTTTGATATTCAGCAGATGGATTACAATATGATTACCAGGATTCAAGAAAAAATCTGGAAAACTGTATATGGCGGCGGTTCCGGACTTCTGCTGGATCGAGGAATGGACAAACTCCTTTATTATCCACAATATTTGCTGTACGGAGCAGGCGAAGGTGGATTTGAGCGTTTCCCATTAACCAGCCAGATAAATGAAATTCATTCGAGCCTGTTTAGCATCTGGTTCTGTTATGGAACGGTTCCGACAATTTTATTGTTAGTATGGCTTGGACAGAATCTGAGAAAGCTAAGAATTTGCCAATGGTGCGCAGCCATTGGACTGCTGATAGAAAGTTTTCTGCTGGTGAATTACAGGCAGCCGATGTTCTGGATGATTTTGCTGTATGCTGGGATCTGCAGGGATTGTGAGAAAGCTGAGCGTGATTATGAGGCGAGGAATATTTGCCAGATGAAATAGCGGTTAAATGAAAAAATGAACATTTGTAACTCACCTACTCACTTGCGTTGTGAAGCGCTTGCCTTGTTTGACTTGTTTCGTTCGAAAAGCGACTTTTTGCGACTTTCTTAGACATTGCGCTGCATATGGCAGAATGGTATGATGGATATAACCAACGATATGCAGCAAGGATGTGTGAAATGGGGGGAGTCTGTCGATTGAGGGAAACTAAGGCAAATTGTGGTACAGTCAGTGGTAGAGAGAATAAAGAGTTAGAACTAGAACTCCGCTATGAGAGGTATAAGGGAGTTTTAAATGAACTTACCTTGATGAGTGACATGTTTATGAGAAATGTGTTTAAGAAACCGGAATGTACAGAGTATGTTCTCCAGATTGTTATGGGGCGAAAGGAACTGAAGGTGTTGGAGCAGGTAATTCAGAAGGATTACAAGAACCTGCATGGCAGGTCGGCAATCCTGGATTGCGTTGCCATAGATGGAGAAGGAAACCAGTTTGACGTGGAGATTCAGCAGGACAGGGAAGGGGCGTCCCCAAAGCGGGCCCGATACCATAGCGGCCTGATGGATATGAACACGTTGGAACAGGGACAGGATTTCGATGAACTGCCGGAGACGCATGTGATTTTTATCACAAGGGATGATGTGCTTGGCGAAGAGCTTCCCATCTACCATGTGGTGAGAAAGGTTCAGGAAACGGGTAAAGAGTTTGGAGACGGTTCCCATATTATATACGTGAATTCGAGAAGGCAGGATGACACAGAACTGGGCAGGCTGATGAGAGATTTTCACTGTAAAAGAGCAGAGGACATGTGCAGCACCGTTTTGTCAGAACGGGTACGGGAGCTGAAAGAGACGCAGGAAGGGGTAGATGTAATGTGCCGTGAGATGGAGAAGATATATAGTGAAGGAGAAAAGGTAGGAATAGAAGTAGGAGAAGAACAGGCCAAAAGAGAAATGGCGTTGTCTCTTTTCAGGATGGGCCTTTCGGTGGAGACGATTGCAGAGGCGGCCAGAGTCAGCGTGAAACAGGTTCAGGATTGGCTGGCAGGAAGTGTGGCGTAACGGAAGAAATATAGGAGATAAATGACTTATAGATATATGCTAGAATGGTTCTGATACTATATATGTGAATTCGAGAGGACAGGATGATACGGAACTGGGCAGGCTGATGAGAGATTTTTACTGTAAAAGAGCAGAGGACATGTGCAGCACCGTTTTGTCAGAACGGGTACGGGAGCTGAAGGAGACGCAGGAAGGGGTAGATGTAATGTGCCGTGAGATGGAGAAGATTGCAGAGGCAGCCAGAGTCAGCGTGAAACAGGTTCAGGATTGGCTGACAGGAAGTGTGGCGTAACAGATTCCTCTTTATAAATAGGGCACAAGGACTTTATAAAGTTTTTACTACCCTCTCTCTTTTTTCTATAGTATAATTGTCCTAATATCCAGCAATAACATAGGACAGGGAAATAAAATAGAAAGGGGCACTTTTTATGAAGAGACTTTATTTTGGCGGTCCGATTATTACCATGGAACAGGAGACGGATTCTCCGGAAGCAGTGCTCATTGACACGGAAACGGGACGGATTGAGGCGGTGGGAACGCTGGAAGAAGTCGGTGCTTTCGCAGATGAGGATACAGAAAAGGCCGATTTGGCAGGAGCATGCCTGATGCCTGCGTTTATTGATGCCCACAGTCACATAACCATGGCCGGACAGATGAGTTTGTGTGCCGATTTGTCTGACTGTGGATCTTTTGATGAAATTGTGGAAACATTACAGAAGTTTATAAAGGACAGGGGACAAGAACAGCTGAAAGCAGTGCTGGGATTTGGTTATGACCAGAATTTTCTGGCAGAACAGGCACATCCAGACAGGCATGTGCTGGATAGAGCCAGCAAAGAGATTCCGGTGATTATCATGCATGTTTCCGGCCATTTGGCCTGTGCCAACAGCGAGGCGTTAAGACTTGCCGGAATTACCAGGGATCTGCCGAATCCGGAAGGCGGCGTAATCGGTAGGGAAGGAGATTCTGGAGAGCCTAGCGGATATTTGGAAGAAGCAGGCATGACGCTGATTCAGAAACTGATTCAGGAAAAGCTGGAATTTGATTATCAAGCCATGGTAGAGAGGATGCAGGAAATTTACATCCGACATGGCGTTACGACAGTTCAGGAGGGAGCAGCCACAAAAGAGGGCATCCAGATGTTGAAAAACATTGCGGGTAACCATCAGTTAAAGATTGATGTAGTGGCTTACCCGATGTTGAATGATGATGGAAAGATGATTATGGAAACGGAACAGGAGTTTCTTCATACCTATAAGAACCGTCTGAAAATCGGTGGTTATAAGCTGGTTTTAGATGGTTCTCCTCAGGCTTGTTCGGCTTGGATGTCAAAACCCTATCTGACAGGTGAGGAAGGATACTGCGGCTATCCATGGATGCCGGATGAAGTGGTAGAGGAGGCAGTGCAGTACGCAGTTGATCACAAGGAGCAGATTTTGGTTCACTGCAATGGAGATGCAGCCAGCGAGCAGTATTTAAATGCTTATGAACGTGCTGCAAAGCAGTCTGGATGGGAGGAAGCAGGCAAATTGCGCCCTGTTATGATTCACTGTCAGACAGTTCGAAATGATCAGCTTGACCGAATGGCAAAATTAAAGATGATAGCCTCTGTCTTTGTAGGCCATGTGTGGTATTGGGGAGACATTCATATGAAGAATCTGGGGCCGGATCGGGGAAATCACATCAGCCCGGTGAAAGACGCCCTTGACAGAGGAATTTTGGTTACGCTTCATCAGGATACGCCAGTGACAAAGCCCAATATGCTTCATTCTGTCTGGTGTGCAGTCAATCGTTTGAGCCGGAATCACCAGGTAATTGGAGAAAATCAGAAGGTTTCTGTTTATGAAGCTTTAAAAGCCGTAACAATTAATGCTGCCTACCAGTATTTTGAGGAAAATGAGAAAGGCAGTATTAAAGCCGGAAAACGGGCTGATCTGGTTATTCTGGACAAATCGCCGTTAGAGGTGACACCGGATGCGTTAAGAGAGATTCAGGTTCTGGAAACAATAAAGGATGGCAAATGCATTTTTTCCACTATACCTGCCACAGCCCCTGCTTCCGTAGCGAAAACGGTACTATAAGACGTTGCTTTTCCTTCGCCGAATGCGTTTAAACAGTGTAAATAGAAATAAGGGGGGAACGCTTATGAAATCGGCGAAGGAAATTTTAAATCAAATACCATTTTTAAAAAGCTACAGAGGTTACGAGGACATGATTTTGTGCATGGAACTGGTAGCAGAGGATGAGGAACGCCTGGTCAGAATCCGAGAACGGGTGTATCTGCCGGTTGCCCAACGCAAAAAGGAAAGTATTCATAAGGTTGAGAAAAATCTGAGGACGTTTCGAAGAGTATTTTTTACCAATGGCGGTCAGGAGTATTTGGAGTCCTGTTTGGAACGGAAAATTGATGCGGAAATCTATCCAAGAGAATTGATAGAAGCGCTGGCAGAGTGCATGAAAAACTGATTTCGTTTTTTAATATCTGTATTTTCTGAAAATCTATATTATTAAAAGTATACTATTTATCGAAGTCTTGCCACATTCCAGGATTCTTATACGTTTTATATTCATAGTAATGGATAAAATGTCGAAAATTGTATTTTTTCGTCGATTACTACCGTATATGGTATCCATTAAAATATTTTTTTGTATAAACTATTAGAGAATCATTTGGAATAAGGGGGGATCTGACATGGACGGACAAAAGATATTGGCGGCAAGAATCGCAGAGTTATGTGGGCAGAGGCGGTATTCTTATTATGAGTTGGCGTATAAGTCAGCCGTTCCGTTGACTACCTTGATGCATATTATAGATGGGACGACCAGAAATCCAGGATTGTTTACGATTTCAAAGCTGTGCGGTGGCCTGGGTGTGACGCTGAAGGAATTTTTTGATGTTCCGGAGTTTGAAGGGATAGAAAACATAGAATAATCAGTCTCACCTGCTCCCCCAGGCAGCAGGGCAGGGAAAACAGGCGCCTTAGGGCGCTTTTCTGGTTTCCCTTCGTCCCAGATTTTTGGGGATGACCAGCATGGAACGCAGGATTCCCGTTCTTTTCCATTCATCTGTGGGATTGGTCTTTTTTATGTAGCAGGAGAGAATGTCGAGAAATTCTCCATTGGTTGGTTTGGACTGGAGACGGCATCCTGCTATTTCAAAAAGGTGTTCCCTGTCTCCGCGGTTCCAGCAGATGGAGATAACGGTACGGATATTGCGTTCTACACAGGACGGAGTGGTGCTGTGGATTTCTGCTACAAGGGGATAGAGAAGTTTGGAAACCATTAAAAGCCGGTTTTCATCCTCTAAAATCAGCATGAGACAGGTATTTAAATAGTAATATCCTAAATGGGTACCGGAAATCCCAAGAGAGCGGATTACAGCAAAGGGAAGATTGGTATTCATAATAGACAACTCCTTTCTCTTTTATTCTATTGTACTAGAATTTTTGGAGAAGTTATCAAAATGGATATATTTAGACTTCTTTCGACAAAAATAGAGCAAACAGAATAGAGAAGAGAAAAAATGCCGGATTCGGCAGGTGCTGTCAGCGGTTTTGCCGTTGCTTTTTTACCATATCCCAGATTGTATTGTGCATCCATTCTACCGTATGCTTTAATGCAGCATTTTCTTTTTCAAGTTCCTGGATTCGGCAGGTGAGGTATGCGATGGTTTCCCTCTGGCTGATGGCTGATTCTTTCATAAAGACCTCCTGTAGATGGCAGATAATGGATATTGGGACAGTTTTTCTTAGAGGCAGTTCCCTGATAATTATATATAATAGGAAAACAGAGCAGATATGACAGAAAAACGAAAGAAACTGGAAAACTACCAAAAAAGCTGCAAATCCTTTTGGGAAAAACAGCTTTTTTTGAACGGAGTTTTACAAATTTTGTAATCACAAGAGGATTTTCGAGAAAATATGGTTAGTGGATTACACCCTGGGTATCGACTACCCATACTTTATCATTTGCATCTTTTACATCTTTAAAACCATTGCCTAAATCCGGTTTTTCAGAGGACTTAGAAGAAGAGGAAGCCTTCTGAATCATACCGCTGGTATTGACCAGATACTGTTTGCCGTTAAATTCAGCAGGAGCGTAGCGCAGTTCGGCGTCTGCATCCTGGCGTCTGCCTTCGATATACAGGCGGTTATCCTGGATACCGCTGAATCCGTGGCCTTTTTTGGAGCCGTCAGTGTGGAAGTACCAGTACTCAGTAACTCCGGACTCTTCATCGGTAATAGCCTGTTTTCCGGTTTTCATAACGCCGTCTTCTGCAAAGTATGCATTGGCAGTCTGGCCGTCTTCGGTAGTAATGACCTGTTTTCCGGTTTGCATTTCGCCTCTCATATTAAATGCGTACTGTTTGGAATTTACTGTAAAAATCTGTACGCCTGCAGAAGCTGCAAGGGGAACGCCTTTCTTAAAATAGAAACGGTAGGTTTCATCATCATCACTGATGCCTTCTGCGCCGTAAATCTCATACCAGCCAGAAGCGCGTTTTCCGTCTTCTTCATAGTACTGATAGCCGGCAATAGATGCAGGAGCATTGTTATCTGTGCTGTTATCAGAAGAATTATCAGAAAGAATTTCGGCATTGGCAGGAGTAGCGGTTGGAGTAGCAGCCGGAATTTCCGGAAGCTTGTACCATCCGGTCTGCATTACGCCGTCTACAAAGGTATAGTAATTTCCCCCGATTTTCTTATCCAGCTCATCCATTACCATTTTGCCGTTTTTCTCAAAATAATACCAGGAAGTATCGTCAGTAGGGCCGTCGGTTTCATTGGAAAGCTGAATCCATCCGGTGCGGCGGACGCCGTTTTCTCCTAAATAGTAAACAGAATCTTCTATGGTCTGTTTTCCGGTCAGCATAATGCCGTCTTCATTAAAATAGTACCAGTTTCCGTCAATGGATTGCCATCTGGAGCGAACAGACTGGCCGTCTTTTCCAAAGTAATACCACAGCTTATCTTGGGCTTCCGGAATATCAAACAGCTCGTCATTCTCAACAGAAATCCACTGGTTTGTTACTTTTTTTCCGGTTTCATCTACATAGTATTCTTCAATCATTTCATTTGTAGCAATTTCGCCTTCGTCATTTAAATAGTACCAGTCCTCGCCGCGCTTTTTCCATGCGTCGGTTACAACATAACCGTCAGAGTCATAGTAGCGGAAGCTGCCGTTTTCTTCCACCCAGCCGGAAGAAGCAGCCAGAGCAAAAGCAGGTCCGTTTAAAAAGGAAGGGGTTACTGCAGACAGGAATGCTGCAGTGGATAATACAGCCATAAGTTTCGTTGATTTTCTCATAAATTGTGATTCTCTCCTTTTTTGTTGTGGTTGGCGGCAGAAATGCTGCCGGTCGGCCGAAAATCCATCGTTGCATTACGGTGCTCATTATAGCGCATACCTATGGGACTGCGATAGTGTAGGTTACTGGTAATACTGGAAGGATGAATCCAGCAAACCCTCCTGTATCCAGGGGAAACCCCTAAATGCCCCCATTTTACGAAACTTGTAAGAAAAAGTTTAATAGGAATTTTTTTAAAAGTATGCTATACTGAGTGGGAATAACGGGAGAAATGTAAGCAAGAGGGAGGAATACGCATGAGAGTGAAGGTATCGGATTATGTTGCAGAAAAGCTGGTGGAAGCCGGTATCAGCCAGGTATTTACGGTAACCGGAGGCGGCGCCATGCATTTAAATGATGCATTGGGACATCAGGAAGGTCTCCATTGCCTGTATAATCACCATGAGCAGGCATGCGCCATTGCGGCAGAAAGCTATGCACGAATCCATAACCAGATTGCTGCGGTCTGTGTTACCACAGGGCCAGGCGGAACTAATGTCATAACCGGAGTCGTAGGCGGATGGCTGGATTCTATTCCCATGTTGATTCTGTCCGGACAGGTGCGTTACGATACAACTGCCAGATGGTCCGGCCTGGGGATTCGGGCCATGGGCGATCAGGAATTTGACATTTGTAAAGCAGTTTCCTGTATGACGAAATACTGCGAGATGGTCATTGATCCACTGAGAATTCGGTTTTGCCTGGAAAAAGCCCTCTATTTGGCAAAAAGCGGAAGACCAGGTCCATGCTGGCTGGATATTCCGTTAAATGTCCAGGGAGCATTTGTGGAACGTGAAGAGTTAATCGGTTTTGATGAGGCAGATTATGAGGCAGGCGGCACTGGCTGGAAGGCTTCCTCCCTTTCTCACGAGATTGGAGAAGATCAGGCGGGACAGGGAGAAGTAAGGCCGGAGAGAGCGCCCGGGGTCAGCCTGGAGACAGTGAAGGCCATTGCAGAAAAGATTCAGCATTCCAGACGGCCGGTATTGAATGTAGGCAATGGCGTAAGGATTGCCGGAGCTCATCAGGTGCTGATGCAGGTGATTTCCAGACTGGGGATTCCGGTAGTAACCGGATGGAACAGCCAGGATGCAATTTATGATGAACATCCTCTCTATACGGGACGGGCCGGAGGTATGGGAGACCGTCCAGGTAATTTTGCCGTTCAAAACAGTGATTTGGTATTTTCCGTGGGAAGCCGTCTCAGCATCCGGCAGGTGGGATACAATTACCAGACCTGGGCCAGAGAAGCGTATGTGATTGTCAATGACGTAGATGCAGAGGAATTAAAAAAGCCGTCCATCCATGCAGATATGCGGGTTCATGCAGATGCAAAGGATTTATTGGAAACCTTAAATGAATATTTAGAGAAGGAACAGGAGCAGGGAACTCTTCCCATGCCGCTGTTTGACGGCGGACAGGGATTGGAAGACATGGACTGGCGCCAGACCTGCCAGTTCTGGAAAAAGACGTATCCGGTGATTCTGCCGAAGCACATGGAACACGGCGATGAGGAACCGGCCAATGTATATGCCCTGGTGAAAGAACTGAGCAGCCGCCTTCACGAAGAGCAGATTACCGTTGTAGGAAACGGTTCTGCCTGTGTTGCCGGAGGCCACGGCTATATTATAAAAAAAGGCCAGAGATTTATTACCAATTCTGCCATTGCCTCCATGGGATACGATTTACCGGCAGCCATTGGAGCCTGCATGGCCGATCACAGTCAGGACATTATTCTACTGACAGGCGATGGCAGCATCCAGATGAATCTTCAGGAGCTGCAGACAATTATTCACCACAAAATGCCTATTAAGATTTTCCTGATTAATAATGGAGGCTACCATTCCATTCGCCAGACCCAGAAGAATTTCTTTGGAGAGCCATTGGTGGGAATCGGAGTGGATAGTCGGGATCTGAGCTTTCCAGACATGGAAAAACTGGCGGCCGCTTATGGCTATCCTTATGTGAAAGCATGCCATAACAGTGAATTAGGGGATGCTATTGAACAGGCATTAGCTATGGAAGGGCCGGTAATCTGTGAGGTGTTTGTCAGCATGGATCAGAATTTTGAACCGAAATCAGCTGCAAAACGGCTTCCAGATGGAACCATGGTTTCTCCGCCACTGGAAGATTTATCTCCATTCCTTCCGGAAGAAGAAATGGACAGAAATATGATAATCCCCAGAATTAAGGGATAAGGAAAGAAGGAAAACAGTTTGAATCTGGTTGTGACAGGAGCTACCAGTTTTCTGGGTGCGCCTATGGCAGAATATTGTTTGAAACAGGGACATCAGGTATTTGCGGTAGTAAGGCCTGGGTCAAAAAATATGGCTCAGATAGAAGCGCTGAAAAAACGTTATGGCAGCCAGATTCAGGTTGTGCCTATGAACCTGGATGAACTGGAGGATATCGGAGATGCAGTAACTGTCCCCTGTCAGGTGTGGATTCATTTTGGATGGGATGGAGCTGGAAGCGGAAACCGAACCCAGCAGGATATTCAGCAGAAAAACGTAGGAGACAGCTTGTGTGCATTAAAAGGCGCTGACAGTTTAGGATGCAGCCGCTTTCTGTTCAGCGGTTCTCAGGCTGAGTACGGGATTCGGGACAGCCTGATGAAAGAGACGGATTGCTGCCATCCGGTTTCCGAATACGGCAAAGCAAAAGTAGAGTTTTACAGGCAGGCCATGTCCTATATGAGAGAACGGCAGAACAGTCATCTTATGGAATACGTCCATGCCAGAATCTTCAGCGTCTACGGCCCGGGGGATCATCCATGGTCTCTGGCAGAAACCTGTAAAAAGACGTTTTTGTCAGGCGGACACATGGAATTAGGAGAATGCACCCAGCAGTGGAATTTTCTTCACAGAGATGACTGCATCCGAGCCTTATACCTTCTTGCCACAGCGCCGGAATCCATAGGATTTTCAGCAAAATCTATAGAAGAAAACGGCATTTACAATGTGGCCGGTCTGGAGGAAGAGACCAGGCCTCTTCGGGAATATGTAGAAGAGATGTACCGCCTGTGCGGACAAAACGGTACGTTTCAGTATGGAAAACGGCCTCCCAATGCAGAAGGCCAGGCGAATTTGATTCCATCCACCAGGAAACTGCGGGATCTTACGGGATTTGTGCCGGAGCTAGACTTTCAACGGGGATTTCAGGATTTAATAGATTGGAGACAGACATGAACACAGACAAAAGACGGACTCACTGCCTGGCCTGTAAAGCCAGGCTTTCAGATACTCCTTTGCTGACATTAGACGGAATGCCAGAGTCAGCTCAGGATATACCGGATGCTTCTCAGGTAGAAGGGGATCAGGGCATTTCGTTAAACCTCCATCAGTGTCCGGAATGCGGTCTGATTCAGTTTGACTGCCAGCCGGTTGCGTATTATCGGGATGTTATCCGGTCAGGTGGATTTTCCACTACCATGGTAGAACTGCGCCGCCGCCAGTACCGCCATCTGATTGAGAAATACGGTCTGGAAGGCAAAAAAATACTGGAAGCCGGATGCGGCAGAGGGGAGTTTTTGTCCGTTCTCAGAGAATTTCCGGTGCAGGCTTATGGCATTGAACACAAAGAAGATTTAGTAGAAATTGCAAGAAAAGAAGGACTGTCTGTCTGGCGTCAGTTTCCGGAAGAGGAAGATACTGTATTAGAGAGCAAAGAGGCCAGGCCGCCTTATGACGCCTTTTTATCCTTCAACTTTTTAGAGCATCAGCCAGAACCGGACAAGATGCTTCGGTGCATCTGGAACAACCTGGCAGAAGACGGACTGGGACTTGTGACTGTGCCAAGTTTAGAATATATCTTAGAATATAACGGTTACTACGAGCTGATTCGGGATCATCTGGCTTATTATACGTTTGATACCTTGAGAAGCCTGATGGAACACAACGGTTTTCAGGTATTGGAAGAAGAGATGGTAAACCGAGATACCCTGTCTGTCATAGTAAAAAAAGTTCCAATGTCCAATCAGGGCGATAAAGCCAGAAGCCGTCAGTCCATTGATATAAGAGGATTGACTGCCAGCCGCAGTTTTCTGGACAGGGAAGTAAATCAGTTGATTGGCAGTCTTCATAAAGAGGGAAAAAGTCTGGCAATCTGGGGTGCCAGCCATCAGGGATTTACTCTGGCTGCTACTACCAGACTGGGAGATAAGGTGTCCTATATGATGGATTCCGCCCCCTTTAAACAGGGACGGTTTGCGCCGGCATCCCATATCCCCATTGTGGCTCCGGATTATTTCATGGAAGAACCGGTAGACGCTATTTTGATTGTGGCTCCTGGATATACGGATGAGATTGCCGGAATTATCCGGAAAAAATATGCCTTTGGTCCGTCTGGTGAAAGGACTCGGATTTTAACGCTTCGAACTAACCATATTGAGGATATTACAGGAGAGCAGGAGCGGGTGGTTATGACCGGCGCCACCGGATTTATTGGACGCAATCTGGCGTCCCTTTACCTGGAAAGAGGGGCTTTGGTTTATGCCCTGGTGCGTCCGGATTCATTCAATCGGGAGAAGCTTCCAAAGCATAAAAACCTGATAGAAGTGCCCTGTGATTTAGACCATGTGCTGGACTGTGTGGATAAAATCGGACAGGCAGACGCATTCTTTCATCTGGCCTGGGGAGGCGTAAACCGTCAGGAAATTGATTCGCCGGAAGTTCAAAAGCGGAATGTAGAAGGTTCTGTAAACTGCGTAGAGGCGGCGGCCAGACTGAACTGTCAGGTGTTTATGGATGCCGGTTCCCGGGTAGAATATGGTATTACAGAGGACGGAGTGATGCAGGAGGACATGGAATGCCATCCGGTCAATGAATATGGAAAAGCCAAACTGCAGTTTTATAAACAGGCAGTTCCGCTGTGCCATCAGTATAAAATGACCTATTTCCATTTGAGATTTTTCAGCGTGTACGGCCCAGGCGATCACCCATGGTCCATTATTTCCACTTTGACGAGGGAACTTCCAAAGGGAGAAACCGTATCTCTCAGCGCCTGCCGGCACCGCTGGAATTTTATGTATATCAAGGATGCAGTGGAAGCAGTTTACCAGCTTCATCATAGCTGTGATTTGGAGAGTCAGATGGAAACAGCAGTTAACATTGCCAGTGAGGACACCCGCATTCTCAGGGATTTTACCGAAGAAATTCACGAAATCGCAGACGGAAAAGGCGTCCTGGAATACGGAACCTTTGTCCAGGCCAAAGAAGGAGCGTTATCAATCTGTCCGGATATTTCCCGATTGAAAACCCTTACAAAAGGAGCCTGGAAAGAACGGTATACCTTCCGTCAGGGCATTGAAGAAACCATGAGGAAAGAAGAGAATATTCAGGAATGAAAAAGATTAGTATATTGATTCCATGTTATAATGAAGAAGAAAATGTAGGCCCAATCAGTCAGGCGGTAGTGTCTGTTTTAGAGAAGGAACTACCTGCCTATGATTATGAGCTGATCTTTATTGACAACGATTCTCAGGACAATACCAGGCCTTTGATTCGTGAACTTTGCAAACAAAATCCCAAGATTAAGGCTATCTTTAACGCCAAGAATTTTGGCCAGTTTAATTCTCCATACTACGGTATGCTTCAGGTAACAGGCGACTGTGTCATCGAGATGGTAGCGGATTTTCAGGACCCTGTGGAACTGATTCCACAATATGTCCATGCCTGGGAAGAGGGTTATAAAATTGTAATTGGAATTAAGACCAGCAGCAAGGAAAATCCAATTATGTACTGGCTTAGAAGCTGCTATTATAAAATGATAAAGAAGTTTTCCAATGTAGAGCAGATTGAACATTTTACCGGTTCTGGACTTTATGACAGAGATTTTATAGAGGTTTTAAGAAACTTAAATGATCCGACGCCCTTCCTTCGAGGCATTGTGGCAGAACTGGGATATAAGCGCAAGGAAATTCCGTATGAGCAGCCCAAGCGTCGTGCCGGACATACGAAAAACAACTTTTTCAGCTTGTTTGACGCTGCCATGTTAAGTATTACTTCTTATACCAAAACTGGCCTGCGGATGGCCACGATTTTTGGAAGCGTGTGCTCATTTTTAAGTATTCTGGTAGCGCTGATTTATCTGGTTATGAAACTGATCTGGTGGGATCGGTTTCCGGCAGGCATGGCGCCGCTGCTGATTGGAATGTGCGTACTGGGATCTATTCAGATTTTCTTTATCGGCCTGGTAGGAGAATATATTCTCAGCATTAACCAGAGGGTTATGCACAGACCCCTTGTAATAGAAGAAGAGAGAATTAACTTTGGCGTTGAAGACGGAGAAAATGTATGAGATATAACGTAGATGTGGTGCGGATTCGGGAAAATTCTATAACATTAAATGGCTGGGCAATCGGAAAAACACCAGAAGAAACAGCAGAGTTTTCTATAGAAGATGCTTCCAGAAAACCGGTAACATTCAAATATGTACCAACCAGAAGAGATGATGTGAGCCAGATTTATTTTAAAAAAGTGATCGATAAAGATTTTGGCTTTGACATTCGTTTTGACTATGAGAGAGGACAGGATTACTACCTGGTAATCCGGTGTGACGGCCGGAAGGTACGGATTAAATATAATGAAGAATTAATTGCCAAAAGAACCAGCGTGGCTTACAAAAGACGGCAGAAAATCAAAGATTTAATGAATATGGAAACCGTCCGCGTAGCCATGGATTTCTGGAAAGACAACGGCTTAAAGGCATTGATTTTAAAATCACGCCATAAGCTTCAGGGAATTGACAACGATTACGATTACAGCGAATGGTATGAACTGACCAAACCGTCAGAAGAGGAACTGGCAGCGCAGAAAAAAGAGCATTTTGATTATGAACCCAAGCTTTCCATTGTGATTCCGGCTTATAAGACTCCGGAGCGTTATTTGAAAGAAATGCTTCAGTCTATCAAGGAGCAGACGTATACCAATTGGGAAGTCTGTGTAGCAGATGGAAGCCCGAAAGGGGAAAGTTCTGAACGGGTTCTGAAAAAGTTTGCAGAGCTGGACAAGCGTTTTAAATATGTGATTTTAGGGGAAAATAAAGGAATTTCCGGTAATACCAATGCCGCCATGGACATGGCCACCGGCGATTTTATTGTGCTGGCTGACCATGATGACACCATTCCGCCTAATGCCTTGTACGAATGTGTAAAGGCCATGAATTTAGATCCAGAAATTGATGTGATTTATTCCGATGAAGACAAGCTGGATATGGATGGAAAAGCGCTGTTTGATCCACATTTTAAGCCGGATTTCAATCCGGATTTATTAACCAGTGTGAATTATATCTGCCATTTATTTGTAGTGAACCGAGATTTGGTAGACGCTGTTGGAGGTTTTCGTCAGGAATTTGACGGCGCTCAGGATTACGATTTTATTTTCCGCTGTACAGAGGCGGCCAGAAAGATTTACCATATTCCAAAGGTGCTGTACCATTGGCGGTGCCATCAAAACTCTACGGCCAGCAATCCGGAGAGTAAAATGTATGCCTTTGAAGCAGGAGCAAGAGCGATTAAAGCCCATTTTGAGCGTTTGGGAATTGGCGTAGAATCTGTGGAAAAAGGCGTCGATTACGGTATTTACCATACTCGTTTTGTATTAAATGGCGAGCCGTTGGTGTCGGTTATTATTCCCAATAAAGATCATTATCAGGATTTGGATTTGTGCATCCGTTCTCTTATGGAAAAAGGCACTTATAAAAACCTGGAATTTATTGTAATAGAGAATAACAGCACCGAAGAAGCTACATTCTCCTATTATGAACAGATACAAAAAGAATTTTCCAATGTGAAGGTAGTGACCTGGAAAGAAGGATTTAATTTCTCGGCTATCAACAATTTCGGCGTTCAGTTTGCAAAAGGCGAATATCTGTTATTCTTAAATAATGATACGGAAATTATTGAAAAAGATGTGATTCAGGAGATGCTGGGGTACTGCCAGAGAGAAGAGGTAGGAGCCGTAGGAGCCCGCCTGCTTTATCAGGATGATACCATTCAGCATGCCGGCGTGGTAGTAGGCTTTGGCGGCATTGCCGGACATACCTTTATCGGCCTTCACAGGGCGGAAAACAGCTACTTCCACCGCGCTATGTGCGCTCAGGATTACAGCGCTGTTACAGCAGCCTGCCTGATGACCAAACGTTCTCTGTTTGACCAGGCAGGAGGATTTACAGAAGAGCTGGCAGTGGCATTTAATGACATTGATTTCTGTATGAAAATCCGATCTTTGGGAAAATTAGTGGTTTACAATCCGTATGCATTGCTGTATCATTATGAATCGAAGTCCAGAGGACTGGAGGACACGCCGGAAAAAGTGGCGAGATTTAACCGTGAAATCGCCATTTTTGCAAAGCGGTGGCCGGATATTTTGAAAAATGGAGACCCTTACTACAACCCAAACCTGACCTTACGAAAGTCTAATTTTGCATTAAGAGACTTGAAAAAAGAAAAAATCGGGGAACCCTATCAGTTAGAGGTGGATGTAGAAAAAGAGGCTGGCGCAAAACAACAATGAAAGTAACAATTATTATTCCAAATTACAATGGCCTTGCTTTTATGGAACCCTGCATGGAGGCGCTTAAAAAGCAAACATGTCAGGATTTTGATGTTTTAGTAGTAGACAATGGTTCTACAGACGGAAGTGCAGAGTGGCTGAAAGAACACAAGATCCCAACGGTCTTTTTAAAGACCAATACCGGATTTTCCGGTGCAGTAAATATCGGGATTCAAAAAGCAGAAACGCCTTATGTGATTTTGTTAAATAACGATACCAAAGCAGATCCGGACTATGTGGGAGAACTGGTTCGGGCCATAGAGATGTCGCCGAAGATATTTTCAGTCAGCAGCTGTATGATTCAGATGTATCATCCGGAGCTTATGGATGATGCCGGAGACATGTACAGCGTGCTGGGATGGGCGTACCAGAGAGGTGTAGGACAGCCTGTAGAACGGTATCAAAAACCATTTCGTATTTTTTCCGCCTGTGCAGGCGCTGCGATTTACAGGCGTGAGGTATTTGAACAAATTGGATATTTTGATGAGATGCATTTTGCCTATCTGGAAGACATTGATGTAGGGTATCGGGCAAAGATTTACGGATATGACAATATCTACTGCCCTGCTGCTAAAATTTTTCATGTAGGAAGCGGCACCAGCGGTTCCAAATATAATTCTTTTAAAGTAAAGCTAGCAGCCCGAAATAATGTATATTTAAATTACAAAAACATGCCTGCCGGACAGCTTTTGCTGAATGCTCTGCCAATTGGTCTCGGAATTGCACTCAAATACCAGTTTTTTAAAAAACGGGGATTTGAGAAAGACTATATGGCAGGCCTGAAAGAAGGAATCCGGACAGCAAAGGACTGCAAAAAAGTGCCGTTTCAGATAAAACGTTTGGGGCGGTACGCGGCAATACAGTGGGAACTGATTGCCGGTACGTTTTTGTATGTCTATGAATTTTCCAGGCGGAAGCTTGGAAAAAGCAAGAAAGAAGCTAAGGTGATTGAGCCATGATAAAAGATAACCAGAAGCGGTTTAACCGGTTTCATGTAGTATTAGACGCCCTGGTAACGGCGGCGGCCTATATTCTGGCATGGTATCTGATGCTGGAAGCTAAGATTTTTCCGGTTCAAGGGCAGGTGCTGGCCCCCCAGTACTATTTCCTGGTATTAATTTTTATTATACCTGGGTATTTGCTTTTATATGGGATATTTCATCTCTATACCCCGAAACGGGTACAGGGAAGGCGGGTGGAGTTTGCCAATATTTGCAAGGCCAATACCATCGGCCTTCTGGTGTTTACCATGGTACTGTTTGCCATTCGTAATAAAAGCCCGTTTTTAAATGAATTTGCAACCAGAGTAATTTTGGCGTTTTTTGTCCTTAACATTGTGCTGGAGACAGCGGAACGCAATGCCATACACATGGTGCTTCGCTCCCTGCGCTCAAAAGGATATAACCAGAAACATATTTTGCTCATTGGTTACAGCCGTGCAGCAGAAGGATTTATTGATAGAGTGATTGCCAATCCGGAGTGGGGATATCGGATTCGGGGAATTTTAGATGATGTTCGCGAGATGGGGACGGAGTACCGCCATGTTCCTGTTGTGGGAAAAATTGACCAGCTCAATGACTTTCTGGAAACCAATACCCTGGATGAGATTGCCATTACCTTAAGTATTACGGAATATGCAAATTTGGAACAGATCGTGGCTGCCTGTGAAAAATCAGGAGTTCATACCAAATTTATTCCAGATTACAATAACTTTATTCCCACGAAACCTTATACCGAAGATTTGCAGGGGCTTCCGGTGATTCATATCCGCCATGTGCCTCTGACGAACCTGTTAAACGCCACGGTAAAACGGTGCGTGGATATTGTCGGCGCATTAGTAGGCCTGATAGTATTTTCACCGATTATGCTGGTAACGGCTGTTTTAATTAAGCTGACTTCCCCAGGGCCTGTTTTTTACAGCCAGGAGAGAGTGGGGCTTCACAATCGGACGTTTAAGATGTACAAATTCCGATCTATGGAGGTGCAGAAGCCTTCTGACGAAAAATCCAAATGGACGACTCCTCATGATCCGAGAGTAACGCCAGTAGGAAGATTTATTCGAAAAACCAGTATTGATGAAACGCCCCAGTTTTTTAATATTTTAATTGGCGATATGAGCCTGGTAGGCCCAAGGCCCGAAAGACCGTTTTTCGTGGAGCGTTTTAAAGAAGAGATTCCTAGATACATGATTAAGCATCAGGTTCGGCCAGGGCTTACAGGCTGGGCCCAGGTCAATGGCTATCGGGGAGATACCTCGATTACCAAGAGAATTGAGCATGACCTGTATTATATTGAAAATTGGAGCCTTGGATTTGATTTTAAGATTATGTTTTTAACGATCTTTAAGGGCTTTATTAATAAAAATGCTTATTAGTTTCGTGCAGCGAGGGTAATTTTATGAATTATTTTGATGATGAGTTAGAAAAAGAAAAGGACGGGAGAGACAGCAGAAATCAGAAGTCTCCTGGCCAATCAGCCAGCCGGAATCCAAGACCGGTTCGCCGTCCGGCATCCAGAGAGACATCAGGCAATCGGACGGCTCCCCAGATGGGAAACCGAAACAGCCAGCCTCAGAGAACGGTACGAAGCCAGGCAGCCGGAGATTACAGTCAGCCAGGCCCCAGCAGCCGCAGACAGCCTGGAAGCGGCAGTTCTGGTCAGCCAGGTCAGAGCAACCGCAGACAGCCGGTTCAGGGAGGAACGCCCCAGCCAGGCAGAGACGGAAGAGAACCGCAGAGAGTCAGCAGAGCCAGAACTTCTGCCAATAGCCAAAGTCCCAGACCATCGGGGGGACCAAAGCTTAACGGAAACGGACAGGATGAATTTGGCCATAGAGACGGCAATGGAAGCCGGATTACGGCAACCAGCCAGGCAGCGAAGAAGCAGGCACAAAAAACGGAGAAGAACCGGAAAAAACGCCGTCTCATTACGTTAGCAGTGGCCGAGTGTATTGCTTTAGTATTTATTTTTACCTATGCCTTTTTTGCCAGAAAGTGGAGTTTAATCGTGCAGTCCACTGACTGGAATGAAAAAGATGTAACAAACCCTGTGTTTTCAGTGGAAGTACCGGAATACATGAAGGGACACTGGACCTTTGCGGTATTTGGCGTAGACAGCCGTGATAAAAACGTTTTAAAGGGAACCAATTCAGACGTTATTATGATTTGCGACGTAAATCAGGATACCGGAGAGATTAAACTGGTTTCTGTATTTCGAGATACCTATTTAAACCTGGATGATAAGGGTACTTATAATAAAATTAACCAGGCCTATTTTGTAGGCGGACCGACTCAGGCGGTAAAAGCGCTGAATAAAAATCTGGATTTGAATATTACGGACTATGTGACTTTTAACTGGAACGCCGTAGCCAATGGAATTAACGTTCTGGGCGGCATTGATATGAATATCAGTAAAGCGGAATTTTATTATATCAATTCCTTTATTACAGAGACTGTTAAGGGAACCGGAATTGGTTCTCATCAGCTTACTCACGCTGGGGAAAACCACTTAGACGGAGTTCAGGCAGTTGCATACGGACGTCTTCGTTTAATGGATACGGACTATGCCCGTACAGAACGCCAGAGAAAGGTTGTTGAGGCGGCATTTAAAAAAGCCATAAAGGCAGATTTGAAAACCTTAAACAGCCTGGTGGGGGCAGTACTGCCTCAGGTTTCTACCTGTATTGACGTCAATGATATTTTTGGAATGATTAAAAATGTGACCAAATATCACATTGGCGATACCATGGGATTTCCTGCTGCAAGAGGAGAAGCCAGCATTCCGAAAAAGGGCGCATGCGTGATTCCCCAGACTCTGGAAAGCAATGTGGTGGTGCTGCATCAGTTCTTATATGGGGAAGAAAATTATGCACCAAGCAAGGCGGTAAAGGAGATCAGCGCGAAAATTGCCAGCGATACCGGTATGTATAAGGCTGGAACTGCAGTGAATCATGTGTCTACAGATAACGGGGTAATTCCAAGCAGCAAAGCTCCGGCTAAAACTACAGAAGAAAGCGATGAAAAAGAGAGCAGCAAGCCTGCGTTTGAGACTGACGAAGAAGGAAACTTCTATGATGAGAAAGGCAATCTGGTAGATGAAGAGGGCCGGAGAATTGACGAGTACGGATTCTTAATTGATGAAGAAGGCCGCCGGATTGACGAAGAAGGCAATCTGCTGGAAGAGCCGGGAGAAACGGATGTGTCTGGCAATCCGATTGTAGACGGCGAACTGGTGGATGAAAACGGACGCCCCTTGGCAACCGTATCTCCAGGAGAAACCACTGCGTCAGGAAGACCGACAAGACCAGGAGAAACCACTGCGTCAGGAAGACCGACAAGGCCGGAAGAAAGCACATCACCTTCCAGGCCGTCAGCTTCTTATCCGGGAGAAAGTACAGCGCCCAGCCGTCCGGTTAGTCCAGGCGTGATTGAAACGACGGAAGGGGCAGGGCCTGGCACTGGCCTGGAACCAGGAGGAAATGGAAATTCGGGCGGAGGAATGATTGATAATTCTACCAATGGTCCTTCTTCAGGCGGAGCGATTCAGCCAGGAGGAACCTCAGGCCCGGGCCAGATCCCGGACAGCAGCAATCCAGGCCCGTCCGGCTCTGGAAACAGCAGTCCTGGTCCGGAACCAGGAGGTAATTCTACCGTTACTCCTGCCCCTATGATGAATTATGATAACGTAGGGCCTGGTATGTAGCAAATAAATAAACAGGTGTTTGGCCGATAAGAGACTGCCGCAGATGGGATTGAACGATTCTATCTGCGGCAGATTTCATAAATTGATTAGGAAATCATCACACTTTCGTCACAAATACCTGGTAGACTGTTTACTATCAAAAGGAAATTGAGGAAGGAGCTTATCATTATGAATGAACAGAACGAAAGAATCAATGAAAATGGTATGAATCCGGATTCTAATAACATAGAGAACGAGACAGGAAGAGACGAATCCGTTAATTTTGTACTGAAAGAAAATGGGGAGCAGAACCGCCCTCCTTATGAAGGACCTTATCGGGGCAATGAAAGCCAATACTATAATGGGACTTCTAATCCGCAGAATCAGCGGCCGCAAAACAGCCAGCCGCAAAACGGCCAGCCACAGAACAGCCAGCCGCAGAATAATCAGCCGCAAAATGGCAGACCTCAGGGAAATCCTTACCAGAACGGTCAGTTCCAGGGAAATCCGTATCAGGGCGGTCCGGCAGGACCAAATTACTACCATAACCCATATCAGAATCAAGGAAACCAGCAGGGACCAGCTCCAAAGCAGAAGAAAAAGGGCGGGATGGCAAAGAAGGCAGGATTAATTACAGCAGCGGCTCTGCTGTTTGGTACAGTTTCCGGTGGAACCATGGCAGGAATTAACGTATTATCCAATCATTTGTTTATAAACAACGCAGCAGAAACCCAGGCGGAGACGAAAGTGGCAGAGCCGCAGACCGCAGCTTCTGAGACGGCAGTTCAGCAGGCTCAGACCGCAGAAAATTCAGGAGCAGTGGTGATGGATGTGTCTAAAATCGTAGAAGACGTAATGCCGTCCATGGTATCCATCGATAATACGGTTTTATATACCACTCAGAACTGGTTTTACGGCAATCAGACCTATGAAGTACCCAGCAGCGGAAGCGGAATTATTGTAGGAGAAAATGATACAGAGCTTCTGGTAGTGACCAATAACCATGTAATTGAAGATTCAAAAGAGATTAAAGCAACATTTATCGACGGAACCTCAGTGGACGCAGCTGTAAAGGGAACTGATTCTGCAGCAGATTTAGCAGTAATTGCAGTTCCATTGGACCAGATACCAGACGACACTAAGAGCAAAATCAAACCGGCTGTATTAGGCAATTCAGACGACCTTAAGATGGGACAGGGAGTAATCGCAATCGGCAATGCGCTGGGTTATGGTCAGACCACAACCGTAGGCTATATCAGTGCAGTGGACAGAAAGATTCAAACTGATGAAAGCGGAGCTACCAAGAACGTAATCCAGACCGATGCTGCCATTAATCCTGGCAACAGCGGCGGTGCGCTGGTAAATATGAAGGGAGAGGTAATCGGAATCAATGAGGCAAAGACTTCCGCAACCTCTGTAGAAGGCGTAGGTTACGCTATTCCGGTTTCTGAGGCTCAGGATATTATTAAAGACCTGATGAACCAGAAAACCAGAATTACTGTAGATGCTGAAAAACAGGGCTATTTAGGAATTCAGGGTACAGATGTAAACCAGAGGGATGCTTCCCTGTACGGCATGCCGGAAGGCGTATTCGTATACAAGGTTGTAGAAGGCGGAGCAGCCAGCCAGTCTGACCTTCAGGAAAAGGACATTATTACCAAGATTGACAATCAGTCTATCCGCACTATGGAAGAACTGAAGAATATGCTGACCTACTATGAAAGCGGAACTACGGTTACCATGACGGTAATGCGTCTGGAAAACGGACAGTATGTAGAAAAGCAGGTAGACATTGTTCTGGGCAGCAGACCGAAGGAGGAAGTACAGACAGAGGCAGAGCCGCAGAATCAGAGAGGATTCTGGAGATAAACATTACCAGATGAAGTTCATTTAATAAGAGCAGCAGGATGGGGAATTGACCGGAAAATTCCTCATTTTGCTGTTCTTTTATTTATTAAATCGTAACAGTTCAGCCATGCGAAGATTCAGACAGGAAAAGCGTTGAAAGCTTGCTTTCATAAGAATTTCCCTGTCTGAATCTTCATAGGGCAGACGCCCAATGCTTCTTGTCCGCTGTAAGCGGGCAAGAAGATGTATGGCTGGGCTGTTACATTAAATTTTAATAAACTTAGTAAAATTTATAGGCATTACTTGTTTCCGTGACAAAAATACCTTATAATACACTAGTATATCTATAGATAAAATTAATTGGAAGAAACAGTGGTTTAGGAAAGGGCCGCTGTGCATTGGTTGATACTAGATTGATACTAGTAAGAAAAGGAGAGCAGAGTTGGACAATAAAGAGAAGGACGAATTGGAAAACATCCAGGATAAAAACGAAAGCAAACAGGAAAATACTTCTGCAAAAGAAGATGGGTATGAAAAAATTTGCTATATGTGCCGTCGCCCTGAAAGCAAGGCAGGCCCTATGATTACCATGCCAGGCAATCTGTGCCTGTGCAACGACTGCATGCAGAAAGCATTTGATTCTCTGAAAAATAACGGCATGGATTTTTCAAAGATTTCCAACATGCCGTATATGAACCTGAATTTTAATGATTTTATGCCGGTTCCGCCGGAGAATATGGAGATTCCCCAAAAGCAGAAGATTAAGAAAAAAACAGGGAAACCCAAGACGATGACTATGAAAGATATTCCGGCGCCTCATCAGATTAAGGCTCAGCTGGACCAGTATGTAATCGGTCAGGATCAGGCTAAAAAGGTAATGTCTGTAGCGGTTTACAATCACTACAAACGGGCTTTGGTAGACTGGCGCAAGGAGGCAAAGGAAGACGGCGTTACGATTGAAAAGTCCAATATTTTAATGATTGGGCCGACAGGAAGCGGAAAAACCTATCTGGTAAAGACCTTAGCCAGGCTGTTGGACGTGCCGTTAGCCATTGCAGACGCCACATCTCTTACAGAAGCAGGCTACATTGGAGATGATATTGAAAGCGTGGTTTCCAAGCTTCTGGCAGCTGCGGATAACGACGTGGAGCGGGCAGAACGGGGCATTATCTTTATTGATGAGATTGATAAGATTGCCAAGAAGAAAGAAACTCACACCAGGGACGTCAGCGGCGAATCCGTGCAGCAGGAACTTTTAAAACTGCTAGAAGGCAGCGTGGTGGAAGTGCCTGTTGGCGCAAACCAGAAAAATGCCATGACTCCGACAGCTACCGTAAATACAGATAATATTCTGTTTATCTGCGGCGGGGCATTTCCAGAACTGGAAAACATTATTAAAGAGCGTCTGACAAAGAAATCCTCGATTGGTTTTAACAGCGCTTTAAAGGATGAGTTTGAAAATGAAAGCGACATTTTAAAATACGTAACCAATGACGATTTACGGGCCTTTGGCATGATTCCGGAATTTTTGGGGCGTCTGCCGGTTACCGTTACTCTTAAGAGCCTGACAGAGGATATGCTGGTCCGCATTTTGAAAGAACCCAGAAACGCCATTTTAAAGCAGTATGAAAAGCTGCTTGCCATGGATGAGGTAAAACTGGTCTTTGAAGACGAGGCCCTTTCCTGGATTGCCCAGGAGGCCATTAAGAGAAAGACCGGAGCCCGTGCCCTGAGAGCCATTCTGGAAGAGTTTATGTTAGATATTATGTATGAAATTCCCAAAGATCCCAATATCGGTTCTGTAGTTATTACAAGGCCTTATCTGGAAAAGCACGGCGGGCCGATGGTTCAGATGAGAGGATAACCGTAAGGGTTATAATCCCCATCTTTGACAGTGAGGTTTAGAAAAACACCGTGGAAAAGCTTGTTTTATATAGCTTTTCCAGCGGTGTTTTTTCGTTTTATAATATAGTCTTTTTTGGATGAGAATTAAGAAATGTGTTTTTATTATTTTGTAGGTGGTTGTTTGCTCAATTTTTGAATTTCTTTCATTTGCAAATATTTAATGATGTTGAGAGTATAAGAACAATTTTGCAATGCATGGAAGATATAGGTTTAGACTATATATCGTTAGGACAAATGTCAATGAATTTATCTGGTGGAGAGGCTCAAAGAATTAAATTAGCTAAATGTTTGGGTGCAATATATTTAAGAATATCTTTGGACTTGTCGGAAATGGACGCTGTCTGAGGGCTGTAAAAAGTCCTATAAGAAAAAGCCCAGTGGGCACTAGTTAGTGACCTGCTGGGCTTTTTCTATTACCACTATTCACGCAGCTGCAGAAAGGTATTGTAAAGATTTAACGTGCCGTAGCCCCATTCCGGATTGGGATAGGTAAAGGCTTTGCTTCGGGAAGCGCCGCGGACCAGATAGGAGCGGATAGCTGCTTCGCTCATGGCGGGATCGTTGCCCTCTACAATTCCCCAGGACAGCAGATTGGCCACAGCTCCTGCCGTAATGGCGGCGGCCACAGAGGTACCGGTTTTGCGGACCATGGGAACTTCGGAAGGGGCTTCAGCAGAGTCCATTCCGTTGAAAGCCCTGTAAGCGGCGTCGGGAATGACACCAGGGCCGTAGATCTGGACTCCGGGGGCAGCAATGTCCGGTTTAATCCGTCCGTCAAGAGTATACCCTCTGCCGGAGTGAATATAGATATTGCCAGCTTCGTGGTTATAGGCCCCAATGGTCAGAGGCTGGGGCGTGTTGCCAGGAGAAGTAATGGTAGTGGAAGGATTTGGACGCAAAAATACGGTATTAGGAGAAATAAAGGTCTCTGCCGGAAGCCATATATGGTAATCCCCATCCAGTAAAAGGCTGCTGTATACCTGGATTCTCCAGATTCCTGGTGAAGGGTCCAGAAAACGCATAAATACCAGCTGTTTTCCAGAACTTAATTCGTGAGGACGGTAGCTGACGGAAATAACCGTAGGCTCTAATAAAAAAGAGATGGTAGCATTGCTGCTCAGAGTCAGGGGAATCCGGCTGATGGTTTCTCCGCTGGGAGAAATAAAGCCTACGGTATAGGTTTCAGGAGTGGAGGCCCAAAGTTCCGCCACAAAGCCGTTTTCCTCTTCCGCCACTCGGATTTCTACTTCATCCGGCTCGGAGGAGCTGGAGACAGAGCCTGCATAATGGTGGCCCAGGCCGCTTTCGTTTCCTGCTGCAATGACGGTACAGGCCCCGATGGACTGACTGATGCTGGACAGCGCCAGGCTTAAGGGAGAGGTTCCGCCGTGGCTTCCCAGATTGGTGCCAAGCCCCAGGCAGATGACCAGAGGCATTTTGTAAAATCTGGCCACCTCAGAGAGGTAGCGGATTCCCAGAATAATGTCGTTTTCCTGATAGGCATGGGCTCCTTCTGTGATGCAGAAAAATTCCCGAAGATAGGCTTTGGCAGGCTTTAATTTGACTACAGCCAGGGAAGCTTCTGGGGCGGCTCCTGTAAAATCCTGAGAGACAAGAGGGCTTCCGGCAGCAACTCCGGCTAAAAAGGTTCCATGACCCAGGGAGTCCTTTGAAGGCACAACAGACAGGGGATCTAAAGAAGCCAAAGCCTCGTTAATTTGTTCTTCGCCAAAGTGGATTCCGTATTGGAGAAAGTCAAAAGCACTGGAATCGGAAATGACAGTTTCCGGACTGGGGGATACGGTTAAAGGCCTGGGCAGGGTTTGATCCCAGATTCCCAAAATGCGGGTGCGGCCGTCTTTTTTCTGAAAAACCGGACTTCGGTAATCGATTCCGGTGTCAATAAATCCCAACAGAGTTCCTCTGCCCTTTTGTCCCAGGGAAGGCTGGTTAAACACAGGAAAAATTCCGGAAGCATCCAGGGCAGAGGTGTCCAGCAGGGTAAACAGCTTGGGAATCGAATAGTAGGGATATTTTTCAAGAGAAATGGGTAAAGTATGTTCAGAAGGAAAATAGATAATGGAATAACCTGGAAAGGCATAATCCGAGCAGACCGGCATAACATCCGGCCCAGAGGCCAGCCAGCCTTCGCTTCCAAGACGGTAAATAAAATCCGTATATTGTTCCGATGTAATATCAACGGTACAGTCAGCCATAGTTCCTCCGGCAGAGTTTTCTATAGTATATGATTTTTAAAGGAAAAACATTCACTGGACGAATGGTCTCATACATAGTAGAATAATGGTAACAGTCCAGCCATGCGGAGATTCAGACAGGAAAAGCGTTGAAAGCTTGTTTTCACAAGGGTTTTCCTGTCTGAATCTTCATAGGGCAGACGCCCGAAGCTTCTTGCCCGCTGTAAGCGGACAAGAAGATGCATGGCTGATGATTGAACGGTTACAAATAATGGTAACAGAAAGGACGGTGGCGCACATGGTTTGGATCGGTTTTATTACCGTGCTGGCATGCTTGGATTTGTGTTTAAAAGAATTAATAGAAGAACGGAAAAACGAAGAATTTCCCAAAAACCTGGAGGGAAGCAGGGGAAAAATCATTCTGCATAAGAGCCATAACTCCGGCTTTCCCTTTGGTTTTTTAAAAGAAAAGCAGGAACTTGTAAAGCTAGTTCCGGTAGCTGCGGCTTCCGCTGTATTTGGAGCACTGGCGTATCTGATGGGGAAAAAGGGACATCTGGCAGAAAAAACGGCCTTTTCCCTGACTGTAGGAGGAGCCTTAAGCAATATTATCGACCGGTACAAACGGGGCTATGTGGTAGACTACTTTAGCTTTAACGTAAAAGGTCTGAAAAAGGTGATTTTTAATCTGGGAGATCTGTTTGTATTCGCAGGAATGGCCCTGGCTCTGCTGGTGGAAGCAGTTCAGTGGGTTAGGGAAGCGGCAGGAAAAAACAGGACATAACAGACAGGCGGGCTGGCATGGAAGGAAGCAAATGGAGGGACTGTCCGGCCGGCCCGTCTTTCCGTATATTGACAGAACGGCAGAAATATTGTAAAATCACTACTAAAAACAAAGAAGGAGTGATTTTTTTTGGACCCGTCGTCTGACGTCGTGATACAAGGTATCATAATTCTAATTCTATTAATTTTATCTGGATTTTTCTCGTCTACAGAGACAGCGCTGACTACTGTCAACCGAATCCGGATGCGTACCCTTGAAGAATCAGGCTCAAAAGCCGCTATGTATGTCAATAAGGTGATTGAGGACCAGGGCAAGATGCTTTCTGCAATCCTCATTGGCAACAACATTGTGAACTTATATGCATCTTCTATGGTGACTACGCTGGTAACGGATTTATGGGGCAGTAAGGTGGTAGGATTGGCTACCGGCGTACTGACTCTCCTGATTCTGATTTTTGGTGAGATTACACCGAAGACTATGGCAACGCTTTCAGCAGATTCCATTGCTTTAAAAAATGCAAGAATAATTTACTGGCTGATGATTGTGCTGACACCGGTTATTTTTGTGATCAATAAAATGTCTTACGGCGTACTGCGCCTGATGAAAATGGATCCGAACAAAAAGCAGGAGTCCATTACAGAAGACGAGCTTCGTACTATCGTAGAAGTCAGCCACGAGGAAGGCGTTATTGAAACAGAAGAGAAAAAGATGATTACCAACGTATTCGATTTTGGAGATTCGCTGGCAAAAGACATTATGGTACCAAGAATCAATATGTCTTTTACGGATGTAGAAGCCACCTATGAGGAACTGATTGAGATTTTCAGGGAAGACCGGTTTACCCGTATTCCGGTATACGAAGAAACAACAGACAATGTAATCGGCATCATCAACATGAAAGATTTGCTGCTTTTGACAGAGGAGGATAAGGCTCACTTCACCATTCGCAATTATCTGCGCCAGCCTTTGTATACCTATGAGTTTAAAAAGGTTGCGGAATTGATGGTAGAGATGCGGAAAACTTCCAATAACATTGTTATCGTATTGGATGAATACGGCGCTACGGCAGGCTTAATTACCTTGGAGGACATGCTGGAGGAAATCGTAGGAGAGATCCGAGATGAATACGATGAGGACGAAGAGGACAACCTGACGAAAATCAGTCCCAATGAGTATATCGTAGAAGGCGCCATGAAGCTGGATGATTTAAATGACCAGCTGGGCCTGGAATTAGAGTCTGAGGACTATGATTCGATTGGCGGACTTGTAATCGGATTTTTGGATCACCTGCCGGAAGAAGGCGAAAGCGTAGAGCACGAGGGCCTGCGCTTTGTCGTGGAAAAGATGGACAAAAACAGGATTGAAAAAATCCATATTTACCGTCTGGAACAGCCGCAGGAAGAGGAAAAAAGCGAATAAAATAAAAGACAGAAGGCGCGCCTGGGAATCAATCCTGTGCGCGCTTTTCCTGTCTCAGCTTGCCATTCCTCCTATAGTTCCGGCTGCCGTACAAATTCCAAGCACTGTGAGAATTTGTTCCGTATCCGCAGTAATCCCTTTGCCTAAAGCGGCAGACATGAGAAGGAGCACCAGAAAATAGGCCAGGCCAGTTAAAAGTCCCCAGAAAAAGCGGCGCTGGCGCAGGGCTTTTCCGGCCAGAAAGCCGCCGAAGAAGCAGGTAATGGCATAAATGATGTTGACAGCAGCGCTTACCTGGGCAGGCCGAAGCCGCAGCTTATACAGGCCAAAGGCCAGGGCGGTTAGCAGGATGGCCGTAGCAATGTAGGAAAACAACAGGGAACGGAGAAGGGGTTTTAAAAATCCGTTGGACATCAGATACCTCAATTCTAAGGAGAATGATTTGATTTAATATATTCCCGGCAGGTACAAGATATACTTGCAAAAGCCAGGTTATCTGTGATATAATCGCAGAGAAATTATGTATATTGTTCAAATAATTAAGATAGGAGGAACTTGGGATGAAGCACGTTAAGACTTTAAATGCAAACACCTTAAAGGAGTCCATGAAGAAGGGCGGATGCGGCGAGTGCCAGACTTCCTGCCAGTCCGCTTGCAAAACCTCTTGTACAGTAGGAAACCAGGCTTGCGAGAATAGCAACCGCTAATTTTACAAAGGCTGGTGAAATACTGGTTGTATCCATCAGCCAGGACAAGGAAGAGGCAGACAAGAAACCCCTACGGTCTTCTCGGATTGTAGGGGTTTTCTCGGCGTCTGCAAAACTCTGTATGCCAAAGGGCAGAAACAGATTAGATAAGGAGATAATTCAGTGATTCATCAATATATTAACAATGGCTACTACATCATTATGGATGTCAACAGCGGTTCGGTTCATTCTGTTGATCCGGTATTTTATGATGCAGTAAAGGTTCTGGCAGAAGAAGCTAAGATTGCCGATATGGAAAAGCCGGAAAAACTGCCGGAAGAGGCAGTGAAACTGGTAAAAGAACGGTTGTCCGGCACATATCCGGATGAAGAAATCGGAGAGGTTCTGGAAGACGTCCAGGAGCTGATTGATATGGAGCAGCTTTTTACCGAGGATATTTATAAAGAGTATGTGGCTGATTTTAAGAAGCGCAAAACCGTTGTAAAGGCGCTGTGCCTTCACATTGCCCACGACTGTAACCTGGCCTGCCGCTACTGCTTTGCAGAAGAAGGCGAGTATCATGGCCGCCGCGCTCTTATGAGTTATGAAGTAGGAAAGAAAGCCCTGGATTTCCTGATTGCCAATTCCGGCAACAGAGAACATCTGGAAGTGGATTTCTTCGGCGGAGAGCCGCTGATGAACTGGGACGTAGTAAAGCGCCTGGTGGAATACGGCCGTTCCCAGGAAGAAAAGCATCATAAGAAATTCCGGTTTACCCTGACAACTAACGGCGTTTTATTAAATGACGAGATTATGGAGTTCTGCAATAAGGAAATGAGCAACGTAGTCCTGAGTCTGGACGGCCGTAAGGAAGTCAATGACCATATGCGTCCATTCCGAAATGGAAAGGGAAGCTATGATTTAATTGTGCCCAAGTTCCAGAAATTTGCAGAGCTTCGTGGAGACAAAGACTACTTTGTCCGCGGCACCTTTACCAATAAGAACCTGGATTTTGGAGAAGACGTTCTTCACTATGCGGATCTGGGATTTAAGAAAGTGTCTATGGAGCCGGTAGTGGCAGAGCCTTCTGAGGACTATGCAATCAGAGAAGAAGATCTTCCTCAGATTCTGGCAGAATATGACAGGCTGGCGGCAGAATATGTAAAACGCCACAAAGAGGGAAGAGGATTTACCTTCTTCCATTTCATGGTAGATTTAAAGCAGGGACCCTGTGTGGCAAAACGCCTTTCAGGCTGCGGTTCAGGAACCGAATACCTGGCTGTTACCCCATGGGGAGATCTTTATCCATGTCACCAATTTGTCGGCAAGGAAGAATTCCTTCTCGGCAATGTAGATACAGGTGTAACCAATACGGCAATCCGCGACGAGTTTAAACTCTGCAACGTATATGCAAAAGAAAAATGCAGGGACTGCTTTGCAAGATTCTATTGCAGCGGCGGCTGTGCAGCAAACTCTTACAATTTCCACGGCTCTATTACAGACGCCTATGATATTGGCTGCGAGATGCAGAAAAAGCGAATCGAATGTGCAGTGATGATTAAAGCGGCGCTTGAGGATTGAGAAGGAAAAGGAGATAATCAACCATGAAAAACAGCAAAACAAAGGGTCTGCTGAGTTTAATTCTGGCCATTGTGGCAGTTGTGGTATTTGGTTTCCTGGGTTATCAGACCATGGACGATATCAAGCTGGGATTGGATTTGGCCGGAGGTGTCAGCATTACGTACCAGACCGTAAAAGAAGACCCAACTGACGAGGAAATGTCTGATACGATTTATAAGCTTCAGCAGCGTGTGCAGAACTACAGCACTGAAGCAGAGGTGTATCAGGAAGGCAGTAACCGGATTAACATTGACATTCCTGGAGTGTCTGATGCCAATGCCATATTGGAAGAACTGGGTAAACCAGGTTCTCTGATTTTCTGTGACGAGACGGGAAAAACTGTGCTGGATGGTACAAAGGTAACTTCTGCCAAGGCCGGAATGTACAAAGACGAAACCACAGGACTTGACAGATATGTGGTATCCCTGACATTTAATGAAGAGGGCAAGCAGGCCTTTGCAGAAGCCACAAAAGCCAATATTGGCAAACAGATCTTTATCATTTATGATAATCAGGTAGTTTCCAGTCCGGTTGTTCAGGCGGAAATCACTCAGGGCTCCTGTGAAATTACCGGATTGGAATCTTTTGAGACTGCTGAGAATCTGGCTTCCACAATCCGTATTGGTTCCCTGTCTTTAGAGCTTCAGGAACTCCGGTCCAATGTGGTAGGAGCAAAGCTGGGGTCTACTGCAATTTCTTCCAGTTTAAAGGCAGGCGCAATTGGATTTGCCCTTGTAGCCCTGTTTATGATGGTGGTATATCTGATCCCTGGCGTAGCGGCAGTAATTGCTTTGTGTCTGTATGTAGGCCTGATTTTGATTCTGCTGTCAGCATTTGAGATTACCCTGACCCTGCCTGGAGTAGCGGGTATTATCCTGTCTATCGGTATGGCAGTAGATGCCAATGTAATTATCTTTACCCGTATTAAAGAGGAAATTGCAGTTGGAAAGACTGTAAAATCTGCAATTAAGACCGGTTTCCAGAAGGCATTGTCTGCCATTGTGGACGGTAACATTACCACCCTGATTGCAGCACTGGTATTGTTCTGGAAAGGTTCTGGTACTGTAAAGGGATTTGCATCTACCCTGGCGCTGGGTATTGTGCTTTCCATGTTTACCGCTTTATTTGTGACCAGATTTGTTCTGCGTGCCCTGTACCGTCTGGGATTTGAAAGTCCTAAGATGTACGGAATCAAGAAAGACAGAGCGCCAATTGATTTCCTGGGCAAGAGAAATATCTGTTTCATCATTTCCCTGGTTGTAATTGCAGCGGGATTTGTGGGAATGGGTATGAACAAAGCCAGCATGGGCGACATGTTTAACTACAGCCTGGATTTTAAGGGCGGTACCTCTACCAATGTTACATTTAATGAAGATATGACCATGGAACAGATTTCTTCTGAGGTTGTTCCAGTAGTAGAAACCATTACCAGGGACGCCGGTATCCAGACCCAGAAAGTAGCCGGCACTAATGAGGTTATTATTAAAACCCGCGCCCTGACCGTTGACGAGCGCCAGGCATTAAATACCGCTTTGGTTGAAAACTTCGGAGTTGAACAGGAAAAGATTACAGCAGAAAGCATTTCCGGCGCAGTTAGTGACGAAATGAAGAAAGATGCGATTCTGGCAACTGCCATTGCAACCGTATGTATGCTGGTTTATATTTGGTTCCGGTTTAAGGATATCCGCTTTGCAGCCAGCGCAGTACTGGCTCTGGTTCACGACGTGCTGGTAGTTGTAACCTGCTATGCCCTTGCAAAATGGTCTGTAGGTTCTACCTTTATTGCATGTATGCTGACTATTGTAGGTTATTCCATCAATGCGACCATCGTTATTTTTGACCGTATCCGTGAAAACCTGGCAGTTCAGGGCAAGCAGGATCTGAAGGAACTGGTAAATAACAGTATTACCCAGACCTTTACCCGAAGCATCAATACCTCTTTAACTACTTTCATCATGGTATTTGTATTATACCTGATGGGCGTATCTTCTATCCGTGAATTTGCACTGCCTCTGATGGTAGGTATTGTCTGCGGAACTTATTCTTCCGTATGCATTACCGGCGCTCTGTGGTATGTCATGACAACTGGAAAACAGAAGAAAGAAAAAGCAGCAATGGAACAGGCAGCCGCAGAGAAGAAGGCAGCCAAGGAAGCGAAACGTTCTGGTAAGAAAGAGAAATAATAGATGAGATATCAATTGATTACAACAGATGGACGGGCAAAGCGCGCCAGCGTGGAAACCGTCCACGGCACCATCCAGACTCCGGTGTTTATGAATGTAGGCACAGTAGGAGCGATTAAAGGCGCCGTTTCTACCAATGATTTAAAAGACATAGGAACTCAGGTGGAATTATCCAATACCTATCATCTCCATGTCAGAACCGGAGATAAGCTGATTAAGGAATTTGGCGGCCTTCACAAGTTTATGAACTGGGACAGGCCGATTTTGACAGATTCCGGTGGCTTTCAGGTGTTTTCCTTAACCGGACTCAGAAAGATTAAGGAAGAGGGTGTGTATTTCAATTCCCACATTGACGGCCATAAGATTTTTATGGGGCCGGAAGAGAGTATGCAGATTCAGTCTAATCTGGGGTCTACCATTGCCATGGCCTTTGATGAGTGTCCCCCCAGCATGGCAGACCGGAAGTACATCGAAAACAGTGTGGCAAGAACTACCAGATGGCTGGCCCGCTGTAAAGCGGAGATGAGCAGGCTGAACAGCCTGCCGGATACCATTAACAAGGAACAGCTGCTGTTTGGCATTAACCAGGGCGGCGTTCTGGATGATGTGAGAATTGCCCATGCAAAAGAAATTGCCGCTATGGATTTAGACGGCTATGCAGTAGGCGGTCTGGCAGTAGGAGAGAGCCACGAGGAAATGTATCACATTTTGGATGTGACGGTTCCTCATCTGCCACAGAATAAACCGACTTACCTGATGGGAGTCGGAACTCCGGCAAACATTCTGGAAGCAGTAGACAGAGGCGTAGATTTCTTTGACTGTGTTTACCCGTCCAGAAACGGGCGCCACGGCCACGTTTATACCAACCATGGCAAGCTGAATCTGTTTAATTCCCAGTATGAGCTGGATTCCAGACCGATTGAAGAGGGATGCGGCTGTCCGGCCTGCAAGGGAGGATACAGCAGGGCGTACATCAGACATTTGCTAAAAGCAAAAGAGATGTTAGGAATGCGTTTCTGTGTATTGCATAATCTCTATTTTTATAATACAATGATGAGTGAGATTCGCGACGCCATCGAAGAGCACCGCTACGCAGAGTATAAAGCAGAAAAGCTTGCCGGCGTAACCGGTCAGAAATAAAACGGGAGCACACAGGCGAGGCGGAGGCTCCCCATAATTAAGGAGGAAACAAACAATGGTTGCAACAGGCGGGACTATGGGAATTGGCTTCTGGATCATTTATCTGGCAGCGATTTTCGGATTAATGTACTTCATTGCCATCAGACCCCAGAAGAAGGAAAAGAAGAAAATGCAGGAGTTAATGGCCAGCATTGCAGTAGGCGATACTGTGCTGACTTCCAGCGGCTTCTATGGCGTGATTATCGACATGACTGACGATACCGTTATCGTAGAGTTTGGCAGCAACAAAAACTGCCGTATCCCAATGCAGAAGCAGGCAATTATCCAGGTAGAAAAGCCAGAGGTATAATGACTGCAGGGTAAAACAAAAACGTTTGTAAATGGCTGCCGTAAAACATCCACAGGAAACAGGAGTTTGCGGCAGCTTTTTTTCTGTGAACCATGGAGCGCAGGGGATCATCGTATTTTACAGGAAAGATCAGGTAAGGCCATATGGAAAAAGCAGGCGAATTATCAAATATAAAAAGAAAACTGCTGGCAGAGCAGGTAGAAGAACGGATTTATCGTTATATTTTAGATACGCCACTGGAGATTGGTTCCAAGCTTCCCAATGAGTTTGAACTGGGAGAACTGTTTGGCGTAGGGCGAAGCACCATTCGGGAGGCGGTAAAGCTGCTGGCGTCCAGGGGAGTGCTGGAGGTCAGAAGAGGTTCGGGGACCTATGTAATTAATAAAACTCCGGCGGATTTAGATCCTCTTGGACTGCAGGGAATGGGAGATCGGATGAGCCTGGCTTTGGATTTGGCAGACGTCAGAATCCTGTTAGAGCCGGGAATTGCGGAAATGGCAGCCCGAAATGCTACAGAGGAAAATATTGCGGAACTGAAGCTTATATGCGGCAAAGTAGAAGAGAAGATGAGGAGCGGGCAGGACTATGTTCAGGATGATATTGAGTTTCATACCTGTGTGGCAAAGTGCTCCCAAAACCGTGTAATCGGACAACTGATTCCGATTATTGACACGGCGGTTATGGTATTTGTCAATGTAACGCATAAAATGCTGAAGGAAGAAACCATTGCCACTCATAGAGCGGTAGTGGACGCTATTGCAGATCGAGATCCCATAGGGGCTAAAAGCGCCATGATGATGCATATGACGTATAACCGGAATTTGATCAAAGAGTTAATAAAAGAATCGAAAAAATAGAAGCATTACGAATCTGGATAGAAAAAAACACGGCTGAAGTGATGAGGGACTGGACGTCTCGAATCTGCAGCCGTGTTTTTTTGCATTTCTGCCAGATAAAATGAAAGAGTTAATTATATAATCCGGACAAACATCTGATGACTTTTACAGCAAAAGGTAGAAAAGTAATCTGATGACTTGCAAAAATAGCAGGGTTATGATAGGATAAAACCATAAATCATCATATGACTTGCAAGAGAAAAGAAAATAATACACAATACAAAGGAGGATATTATGGAACTGAACAGTCAAAAAGTGAGAAAACTGGCTCCGGAGAATGACCCGTTAAAGATCGGCATGGGATGGACGGTAGAAGATTTAGACAAACCCCAGATTTTAGTGGAAAGTACTTTTGGCGACAGCCATCCTGGCAGCGCCCACTTAAATATCTTTGTGGAAGAAGCGATGAGAGGCATTCAGGAGGAAGGCGGAAAAGGCGCCAGGTATTACACCACAGACATCTGCGACGGCATTGCCCAGGGACATGACGGCATTAACTATTCTCTGGCTCACCGCGATATGATTGCCAATATGATTGAAATCCACGGCAGTTCTACAGGCTTTGACGGCGGCGTATTTATTGCAAGCTGTGACAAATCCGTACCGGCCTGTCTGATGGGACTGGCAAGACTGGATATGCCTTCGATTGTGATTACCGGCGGTGTTATGGATGCAGGTCCGGATCTGCTGACTTTAGAGCAGATTGGCATGTATTCTGCCATGTGCCAGAGAGGGGAGATTACAGAAGAGAAGTTTCGGTATTACCAGCAGCATGCATGTCCGTCCTGCGGCGCATGTTCCTTCATGGGAACGGCTTCAACTATGCAGGTAATGGCAGAGGCCCTTGGTCTTATGCTTCCTGGCTCCGCTCTGATGCCGGCTACCTGTGAGGATTTAAAGGATATGGCTTATCAGGCAGGAAAGCAGATTATGAAACTTGCCAGGATGGGGTTAAAGGCCAGCGACATTGTAACCATGAAATCCTTTGAAAATGCCATTATGGTACATGCTGCAATTTCCGGCTCTACCAATTCCCTTCTTCATATTCCGGCTATGGCTCACGAGCTGGGACTGGAGCTGGATTCAGATACTTTTGACCGGATGCACAGGGGAGCACATTATCTGTTGGATATCCGTCCGGCAGGCAAGTGGCCGGCTCAGTTCTTCTACTACGCAGGCGGTGTACCGGCAGTTATGGAAGAGATTAAGTCTATGCTTCATCTGGATGTGATGACCGTAACCGGAAAGACTCTGGGGGAAAACCTGGAAGAATTAAAAAAGAACGGTTTTTACGATAAATGTGAAGAGTATTTAAAGAAATGGGGATTAAAGAGAACGGATGTAATCCGTACCTTTGACAATCCAATCGGCACTGATGGCACGGTAGCAATTTTAAAGGGCAATTTGGCTCCGGAAGGTTCCGTAGTAAAACATTCTGCAGTTCCAAAAGAGATGTTCCAGGCAGTCCTTCGGGCAAGACCATTTGACTGTGAAGAAGACGCTATTGCAGCGGTATTGTCTCACCAAATTCAGCCAGGAGACGCAGTATTTATCCGTTATGAGGGGCCAAAAGGTTCCGGTATGCCGGAGATGTTCTATACCACAGAAGCCATTGCTTCCGATCCGGAACTGGGAAAGACTATTGCGTTGATTACGGACGGCAGATTTTCTGGCGCTTCTAAGGGTCCGGCAATCGGCCATGTATCTCCGGAAGCAGCAGAAGGCGGCCCTATTGCCCTGGTAGAAGAAGGAGATTTGATTAAAATTGACATTCCGGAAAGAATCCTGGAAATCGTAGGAATTAATGGAAAAGAGCTTCCAAAAGAGGAAGTGGACAAGATTCTTGCAGAGCGGAAACAGGCATGGCAGCCAAAGCCTGCAAAATATACAAAGGGTGTATTAAAGATTTATTCAGAACATGCCGTATCTCCGATGAAGGGCGGATATATGGTTTAAAGGGAACAGGACAGCTGATATGGCTGGCCTGCTCCTTTTGTCAGGTTTCCCTTATAAAAAACAATATATTGTAAAAGGGCTTATCTTGAAAATTCCATCAGGTATGATATAATCGTTTTATAGAATTCCTCTGTGGAAATGGAGGAAAGATGAAGAAACGAAAGACGTTACAGGATCTGACAATTAAAGATAATTTTTTATTTGGCGCAGTTATGCAGGTGGAAGAAAACTGCAGAGGTTTCCTTGAGATGGTATTGGGATTTTCCGTTTGTGATCTTTTTATGCGACTTCGACCCATTTAATCAGAAATTATACTGCTACACGTTTAAAAGTGAATGCAAAGAGGATAAAAGTGTGGAACTGGATGATGGCTGTCATACGATTTTTTTAAGCACCAAAGGAAAGAACAGCGCTGATGTTTCGCCTGAGCTTGTCCGATTTTTAAGGTTTGTAACGGCTGAGGGAGCCGGAACAATTGAAAACGCTACATAAGATGGCTGCAAAGGCCGATTCTATCGGCACATTTGTGGAAAACGCAAAAATATACCTTCGTTCAGAAGAAAAGTAGAAATAGAAATTCAGTGATGATTCTGCATCACTAGACACCAATCTGTCCCAATGCCGTCTATGGCATTGGGGCTATAAAAACTTTTAAAAGAGTCTTACTAGTTCAGTAATTTACCAGTATTTGAAACAAACAGAGGAATTCTATTAAAAAATTGTTCCTTAGGGAAATAGACAGAGACCGCCCATTCGTGTATAATGAGAAGTACGAAGCTTTAGAAAAAGTTGCCCGTTAAATTGACTGATAAGGCCTAAGGAGGAAATTGGATGAAATTAAATTATGAAGGACTGAAAGACACACAGGGCTGGGAAAAAGCAGGCGTAACGCTTCCGAAATTTGACTGGAAGAAGATGTGTGAGGAAACGGAGAAAAATCCAGTATGGCTTCATTTTGGAGCAGGCAACATTTTCCGCGGATTCATTGCAGATTTGCAGCAGGTATTGCTGGAAGAGGGCTGTGAGACCAGCGGAATTGTAGCAGCAGATACCTTTGACTACGATATTATTGATAAAATTTACACGCCATATGACAGTATGACCATGATGGTCAGCTTAAAGCCAGATGGAAATACAGATAAAAAAGTCATTGCATCTATTGCAAAAGGCCTGAGGGCAGACAGCAAAGACGAGTCTCAGTGGAGTGAGCTGAAGAAGATTTTTACCAGCCCGTCTCTTCAGATGGTCAGCTATACCATTACAGAAAAGGGATACAGTTTAAGAACCATGAGCGGCGAATTGTCGGGGCTGGCATTAAAGGATATGGAAGAAGGGCCGAAAGCACCGATTCATGCCATGGGTGTTACAGCTGCGCTGTTATATGAGCGTTATCTGGCAGGAGCAGCGCCGGTTGCCATGGTCAGCATGGACAACTGCTCTCATAATGGAGCCAAGTTAAAAGCGGGTGTTACGGAAATTGCAGAAGCCTGGGCAGAAAAAGGTCTGGTGGAGAAAGAGTTTATTCAGTATTTAGAGGATGAAACGAAAGTGTCGTTCCCATGGAGTATGATTGACAAGATTACTCCAAGACCGGCAAAAGAGATTGAAGTTCAGTTAGAGGAACTGGGAATTGAGGCCATGGAACCGGTTATTACCAGTAAAAATACCTATATTGCGCCTTTTGTAAATGCTGAGATTCCGCAGTATCTGGTTATTGAAGACCGATTCCCCAACGGCCGTCCAGCTCTGGAAAAGGCAGGGGTTTACATGACTGACAGGGAAACGGTTAATATGACCGAGAGAATGAAGGTCACCACCTGTCTGAATCCTCTTCACACGGCTTTGGCTGTTTACGGCTGTCTGTTAGGCTATAAGAGCATTGCGGAAGAGATGAAAGACAAAGACCTGGTAGCCCTGATTGAGCATATTGGATATGATGAAGGAATGCCGGTTGTAACCGATCCTGGAATTATCAAGCCAATGGATTTTATTAAGGAAGTAGTGGAAGAGAGACTTCCAAATCCGTTTATTCCGGATATGCCTCAGCGAATTGCGACCGACACCAGCCAGAAAGTTTCCATTCGTTTTGGCGAGACCATTAAATCTTATATGGCTCGTCCGGATATGGACGTTTCCAGCCTGACCTATATCCCGCTGGCTCTTGCAGGATGGCTGCGCTACCTTTTGAAAGTAGACGACGCAGGAAATGAGATGCCAGTCAGTCCGGATCCGATGTTAGATCAGTTAAGCCAGGCGTTAGAGGGAATCAAGGTTGGAGAACCAGACAGTCTACAGGGACAGTTAAAACCTGTTCTGGAAAATACAGGAGTGTTTGGGGTGAACCTTTATGAAGCCGGACTCGGCGAAAAGATTGAAGAAATGGTTGGCAAGATGCTTGCGGGACCAGGAGCAGTGAGAAAGACGTTAGAAGAATATTTATAAAAACATTGTGAGAAGAGCAGTGTTTTAACGAGATTGTCACAAATATAAAACGAGGAAGCAGCGCCTTGCAGAGAAAGAGATCTGTGGGACGCTGCTCCTTTTAAAGGAGACATCCATGATAAAAAATATCGTATTCGACATGGGAAAGGTGCTGGTAGCTTATGAGGCAGATGCAGTTGCCAGACATTTTATAGAAGATGAAACGGAACGGAAGGAAGTTTGCACCAGCGTCTTTGTTTCACCAGAATGGCTGATGCTGGACATGGGGGTAATTTCAGAGGAAGATGCACTGAAGCGAATGCAGTCCCGCCTGTCTTCGGAACATGCAAAGGAAATGGCCCGTTTGTGTCTCGAATACTGGCATGAATACAATATGTGGCCTGTAGAACCGGTAGGAGAACTGGTGAGAGATTTAAAGAAGAGAGGATTTGGTATTTATCTTTGCTCCAATGCGTCTTTGCGGCTGCTGGATTGTTACAAACAGGTGATTCCGGCGATTGACTGTTTTGACGGGATTTTGTTTTCAGCGGAAGAAAAGTGCGTAAAGCCCCAGAAGGAGATTTATTTGAGATTGTTTGAAAAGTTCTCCTTAAAACCGGAAGAGTGCTTCTTCATTGACGACCTGGATTTAAACATTCAGGGAGCAAAGAACTGTGGGATGGACGGATACTGTTTTGCAGACGGAGATGTGGAAAAGTTAAAAAGCGTTCTGGAAAATCTGCCTGCTCCGATCTGAACAGCTCAAGATTATTTTCATATCTGGAACGCCTGACAGAAAAATGTAAAAAGGCCGCGGCACAGATGGTTGTCCACCTGTGTACCGCGGCCTGAATGTTTAGGATGTTTCTGGTATTTTAAAACTCCGGTTCGATTAAACCATATGTATTGCCTTTTCTCTTATAGACCACATTTACTTCGTCTGTATCTGCATTGAGGAATACATAGAAGTTGTGACCGAGCAGTTCCATCTGGAAGCAGGCTTCCTCCGGATCCATAGGCTTCATGCCGAACCGTTTGGTTTTTACAATCTTGATTTCGTCTTCGTATGGAGCAGGCTCTTCTTCTAAGAACTGAGTGGAAAATGCTGCTGCTGCCTGTTTGCGGTCAATCAATTTATTTTTATATTTCTTGAGCTGTCGCTCGATAACCTCCTCTACTAAATCAATGGAAACATACATATCGCTGCTGGATTCTTCCGCACGGATAATCGTTCCTTTTACCGGAATAGTAACCTCGATGTTCTGGCGCTCTTTCTGCACGCTTAATGTAACAGTAACCTCGGTGTCGGGATTGAAGTAGCGGTCCAGCTTGCCGATTTTGTCTTCTACAGCGCTTCGCAAAGCGGGAGTGACCTCAATATTTCTTCCTGTAATCGTAAAACGCATTAACATCAGCTCCTTTTTTCTTGGGATGTTATTAGTATACCATGTTTAGAGGGAAAATTCAATAAAAAAACATTAATTGTCTCGACAATTTGTCTTAAAAATTTATAAATTTTCTTTTTAAATCAGGGTAGAAAATATTGCAAAACTACTTATTAAGAGACAAAAAAGTCAAGAGGATTTGTCAAAAATCTTGTGGAAAAAGGTAAATTTGTGACAAATAGATAAAAAATGGAAGTTCCTATGTTTTTTTGCAGAAACATAGAAAATGAGGGAAAATATTGTGGATAATGTGGATAACTCGGTGTATAACTCCTTTTTCTTGTAAAAACAGCGTTTTATTAAAGAAAAATTTGTGTAATAAATGTGCATAACTAGATGTGGATAATGTGGATAAGTGAAAAAACGAACATATATTTTGTACACAATGACCAGTTAACCATAAATGGTCAAAGGAATGTTAATTTTTTATGAACTCGTTGAATAAAATACCGGTTAGTGTTACAATAAATAAGATTATACCTATAAGGCGCCGCCAGTCGGCTTCTTTTAATGTTTGAGTATGAAATAGGAGAGCAACCTATGAATTTATTTGAAAAAGTATTTGGTACCCATAGTGAGAGAGAGTTAAAGCTTATTTATCCCATTGTGGACAAAATTGAAAAATTAAGGCCGGAGATGGCAGCCTTGTCGGATGAGGAGTTAAAAGACAAGACCCGCATTTTTAAGGAACGCCTGGCAAAGGGAGAGACTTTGGATGATATTCTTCCAGAGGCATTTGCCGTAGTTCGGGAAGCTGCCAAGAGAACTTTGAATATGGAACATTTCCAGGTACAGTTAATCGGCGGTATCGTCCTGCATCAGGGACGTATTGCAGAGATGCGTACTGGTGAAGGAAAGACCCTGGTTTCCACCTGTCCGGCATATTTAAATGCATTGGCCGGAAAAGGCGTCCAGATTGTTACGGTAAATGATTACTTGGCAAAACGTGACGCAGAGTGGATGGGACAGGTTCATAGATTTTTAGGATTAACCGTAGGTGTGGTTTTAAACTCCATGACTTCTGAAGAGAGAAAAGCTGCCTATGCCTGCGATATTACTTATGTAACCAACAATGAACTGGGATTCGATTATCTGAGAGACAACATGGCGATTTACAAGGAGCAGATGGTTCTCAGAGATTTGAATTACTGTATCATTGACGAGGTAGACTCTGTTTTGATTGACGAAGCCAGAACTCCGCTGATTATTTCAGGCCAGAGCGGCAAGTCTACCAAGTTGTACGAGGTTTGTGATGTGCTGGCGCGCCAGCTGGTAAGAGGCGAGGCTTCCGGCGAGTTCACCAAGATGAACGCCATCATGGGTGAAGATATTGTTGAGACGGGAGACTTTATTGTTAATGAAAAGGATAAGGTAGTCAACTTAACCGAGGAAGGCGTTAAGAAGGTAGAGAACTTCTTCCATATTGAAAACCTGGCAGATCCTCAGAATCTGGAGATTCAGCACAACATTATTTTAGCTCTGCGTGCAAACAACCTGATGCACAGAGATAAGGATTACGTTGTAAAAGATAACGAGGTTTTAATTGTAGACGAGTTTACCGGCCGTATTATGCCTGGCCGCCGTTATTCTGACGGTCTCCATCAGGCGATTGAAGCGAAGGAACATGTGAATGTCCGCCGTGAAAGCCGTACACTGGCTACCATCACCTTCCAGAATTTCTTCAACAAGT
>CALHQJ010000114.1 GCA_938036545.1 uncultured Clostridium sp.
GACCCGCCGCAGGCGGAGAAGCTCGCAGGCGAGATTCTTTCTTGTTTGACAAGAAATTCCTGTTAATTAGAATCATATTCATGTTAAAAAGGAGTAAAGAAATGGGAGTTTATGAAGAGTTAGTTGCCAGAGGCCTGATTGCCCAGGTAACCAATGAAGAAGAAATTAAAAAGATGGTAAATGAAGGAAAGGCTACATTTTATATTGGCTTTGACCCTACTGCAGACAGCCTTCATGTAGGCCATTTTATGGCTCTGTGCTTAATGAAGCGTCTTCAGATGGCAGGAAACAAGCCGATTGCCTTAATCGGCGGCGGTACTGGCATGATTGGCGATCCATCCGGCAGAACCGATATGCGCCAGATGATGACTCCGGAAACCATTCAGCACAACTGCGACTGCTTCAAGAAGCAGATGAGCCGTTTTATTGATTTTTCCGAAGGCAAGGCGCTGATGGTTAATAATGCAGAGTGGCTGCTGCAGTTGAACTACGTAGAGCTGCTCCGTGAGGTAGGTGCCTGCTTTTCCGTAAACAATATGCTGCGTGCAGAGTGCTATAAGCAGCGTATGGAAAAGGGATTAAGCTTCTTAGAGTTTAACTACATGATTATGCAGAGCTATGACTTCTATATGCTGTTCCAGAAGTACGGCTGTAATATGCAGTTTGGCGGAGATGATCAGTGGAGCAACATGCTTGGAGGAACCGAGTTAATCCGCCGCAAATTAGGCAAGGACGCTCACGCTATGACCATTACCCTGCTTCTTAACTCTGAGGGGAAGAAGATGGGCAAGACCCAGTCCGGCGCTGTTTGGCTAGATCCAAACAAGACCTCCCCATTTGAGTTCTACCAGTACTGGAGAAACATTGCAGATGCAGACGTATTAAAGTGCCTGCGGATGCTGACTTTCCTGCCATTAGAGCAGATTGACGAGATGGATAAATGGGAAGGAAGCCAGTTAAATGAAGCAAAAGAGATTCTGGCTTACGAATTAACTGCTCTGGTTCATGGTGAAGAAGAGGCTGTAAAGGCAAAAGAGGCTTCCCGCGCATTATTTACCAGCGGAAGTGCAGCCAATATGCCTTCTTATGAGCTGGCAGAAGAAGACTTTACAGACGGCGTAATCGACATTTTAAGCCTGGTTCACAAATCCGGTCTTTGCGGTTCCCGTTCTGACGCCAGAAGAAACGTAGAACAGGGCGGTGTTTCTGTAGACGGCGAGCAGGTAAAAGATACCAGAAAGACTTATACAAAAGAAGAGCTTTCCGGCGAAGGAATCATTATTAAACGTGGCAAAAAGAACTTTATGAAAGTATTTGTAAAATAAAACGGGAAAAATGCCGTGCAGAAGGTGAAACAGGAGCCTTAAAACAAAGAAAGAGACCATACTGGCAATCCACAGGGCTTTCAAAAGCTTGGGATTTGCAGTATGGTCTCTTTTTATATGTCAGGGATTAAAATACCATTACTTCAGAGCTCCTGAAGAGTCAGGAGTAAACACCATTGGCTTTGTCAGCATTTTGCCGTCAGCCATCATGTAATAGGTCTTGCCCTCTACCTGGATAAAACCGGTAGCCATAACGCCGTTGTCAGGATTTAAGTAGTACCAGTCTCCATTCAGTTCCAGCCATCCTTTTTGAAGCTGTCCGTCCTGGTTGTAATAGTACCAGTTTCCATCTTTTTCAGACCATCCGAAAGGAAGGGCAGAGTCTTCATTTGCTTCCGTTTCCATTAAGTCAGAGTGATCAGACGGATTGGAATTGAACCGCATTACTTTGCTGGCCGTATTAGCACTGCCATCTGTCCAAATCAGGCAGGCGCTGCCAGGCGTCAGGCTGTCAATATAAAGCATCTGACGGGTTAAATAAGGAATCACTGTGCAGTCAGCCGGAATTTCATAAACCTGGCCGTCATTGGCAGTTAAAGCAGCAGAGCCGTCAGCACGCATTTCTAAAGCTTTTACAATTACATAAGACGGAACCTTATAATCTGCGGGGATTCCAGCCAGGACAATGTCGGCATTGGCAATTGGCGGAAGGCTGAGAGCCATAGCAGGCCCTACGTAAGCGTAAACAGTTTCTCCTTCTTTAATATCCTCATATCCCATAGGCATGCCGGAAACGGCATCTAAAATGAGAGCATTCTGAGTGGTAACAATTACGTCATTGATGGTTTCCGTACTGGAATTGGTAAGGTGAAGGCGGCCGTTGTCCAGTTTTTGAGCAGTTCCGTAAACGTAGATGGGAGTGTATTCAAATACAGATTCTTCTGCAGTATTGGTCTGGGCCATAACGGTCATAGCACCTCCTGTTAATAAAGCAGCGGTTGCGCCTAATGTAATAAAAAATCGTGTCAGTCGTCTCATAAAAAGTCCCTCCTTGTTAATCTTAGATTTATAGTACCATAACAGGGAAAAAAATCCAATTAATCTTCTATGAAAGTTTTCTGACGATTTTCTGACTATCAATTTGTGGGTTTCAGCCGCCAAAAAACAGGTGCTCGATTAAAATTTTCAGTCCCATCGCCATTAAAATAATGCCTCCAGCCAGTTCCGCCTTTGATTTATAACGGATTCCAAATACGTTTCCAATCCGGACTCCGGCCACAGACAGCAGAAAGGTGGTAACGCCGATAAAGCTGACGGCAGGGATAATGTTTACATTTAAGAAGGCAAAGGTGACTCCAACTGCCAGGGCATCAATACTGGTGGCAATTGCCAGCAGCGCCATATTGCCAGGAGCGATGGAGCAGTCCAGTTTTTCTTCGTCTTTGCTGAAAGACTCCTTTGCCATGTGGAAACCGATGATTCCCAACAGAATAAAGGCAATCCAATGGTCGTATCGGGTAATGACAGAGCGGAACTGGTATCCTAAAAAATACCCTAGAGCAGGCATCATGGCCTGAAATCCGCCAAACCAGAGTCCAATGACTGCTGCGTGTTTCCAGCGCATGCAGGGCATGGACAGGCCTTTACAGACTGACACGGCAAATGCGTCCATGGACAATCCAAGGGCAATGAGAAATAATTCAAACAGGGACATGGGAAAACCTCCTTGTACTGATATTAAATGTAAGAAAGTATAAAAAAAGACTTATCTGCACCCAAAATGCAGATAAGTCTCATTATTTAAAATAAAGCCAGATATATCAGAATATCAGTATGTTGACCTTATTACGCCATTAGGCGCTAACTACTCCCTTATCACAAAGTACATTCTACTGACCGGAAAAAGAAAAGTCAAGACTAACTTTTTTTCCGCTTTTTCTTCTTTTTCCCTTTGGAAGTACCAGCAGCACGGTCAGAGGGGAAAGAAGAAGGCTTGGACGGTTTTTCTCCTTCCCTGCGGTTTAAACGGATATCCTCCAGATATTCAAATAAATCGGCATCAACGTGGTCAAAGAGCCAGTTTTTCTGAGAAGGAACCGTATCCAGGTGAACGGTCTTAATCTCCACGCTGGTTTCTTTAATCTCTTTTTTTAAATCACGGGCAGACAGCCGCATTGCGCCTTTTCCCAGGATAATTACCTGTTCCAGCTTGTCGGACGTAGCGACTGCCACGCTGTACTGCCGGTTCATTTGCTGGGTAACTTTTTCAATGTATTGATCTGCGGTTTCCGCTTCCTTTGTAAATACCACATGGATGTTGTGATATTGAATAACAGTACCAGGGTTGTTTTTTACCTTATAGCCGTCAAAAACAACGATGACATTGCATTTTTTATATCCCTGATAATTGCAGAGAATATCCTGAAGAGAAGTTCTGGCTGCGTCTAAATTGACGGCGGCCAGTTCCTTTAGCTCCGGCCAGGCATGAATAATATTATAGCCGTCTACCAGCAAGTATTCACAGGTCATACAGGACTCCTTAAGCTTCGCTGATAGGCTTGATTTTCAGCCGGTAAATGCGGATAAACAGGATGGTACTAAAGGTTACGGAAAGAAGCTCTGCCAGAGGGAAGGACCACCATACTGCATTCAGGCCGAAGGCATTTGCAAAGATATAGGCCAGAGGCAGGATTCCTAAAAGCTGACGGATAACGGAGACAATCAGGCTGTATACGCCGTTTCCAAGAGCCTGGAATACGGAGCTGACGATAATGCAGTAGCCGGCAAACAAAAAGCTTAAGCTGATGATTTTCAGGGCTGGAACTCCTACCTCCAGCATGTGCTCGGAGGCGTTAAACATAAGCAGAAGCTCTTTGGGGAAAATCTGGAAAATAACCAGTCCGACTAACATAATTGAAATAGCGCTGATAATGGACAGCTTAATGGTATGGGTAATTCTTGTTTTTCTCTGAGCACCCAGATTGTAGGCAATAATGGGAATCATGCCGTTATTCAGGCCGAAAATCGGCATGAAGATAAAGCTCTGAAGCTTAAAGTATACGCCTAGTACGGATACTGCAGTCTCAGAGAAGGTAATCAGGATTTTGTTCATTCCCAGAAGCATGACGGAACCGATGGACTGCATAATCATGCTGGGAACGCCTACCTGGTAAATGGTGCGTATGGTAGCGCCGTGTGGGCGGAAACCATGGAAGGACAGCTTAATATCCGTATTTTTCTTCTGGTTAAACAGGAAGGACATGATCATGGCAATAATCTGCCCGATAACCGTTGCAAGGGCAGCACCCTGGATACCCATCTTGGGAGCTCCAAACAGGCCGAAGATTAAAATCGGGTCTAAAATAATGTTAATAATTGCGCCTGCTCCCTGGGAGTACATATTGTAAATGGTACGTCCGGTAGACTGTAAAAGGCGTTCAAACATCATCTCACCGAAGATGCCGAAGCCCAGCACGGTACAGATAGTCAGGTAATCAATACCCAGTTCAATGATTTCCGGATTGGAGGTCTGGGCGGAAAAGTAGATACGGGAGAAAAACAGGCCCAGGAAAGCAAATGCAAGATAGCTTAGAAGGGCCAGAAATACTCCGTTGACAGCGGTTAAGTTTGCAGCGTCCCTGCGTCCTTCCCCTAAGGAACGGGACAGGAGGGCGTTGACGCCGACACAGGTCCCGGCAGAAACGGCAATCATCAGGTTCTGAACCGGAAAGGCCAGAGAAACGGCGGTCAGGGCAGCTTCACTGATCTGAGCGACAAAGATACTGTCAATGATGTTATAAAGAGCCTGTACAAGCATGGAAACCATCATTGGCAGAGACATGGTAAATAACAGTTTGGAAACAGGCATAGTGCCCATTTTGTTTTCTGTTTGCGGCATGGCAAATCCCCTTTCTTAATAGTTAGCATGCTAACTATTGTATCGCCTGAGGGAAATTCTGTCAAGATTTGTTGAAAGCATCTCCCAGGGCAACGGACTGGGGCACTTCCATTAGTTCACTGTAACAGGCGAAAGTACTATCTACCAGTTTTTTATCCGGCGCTTTGGTAAAGGCGCTGACAACCGGAATAATAATTAAGCCGGCCACCATGGCAAATGCTCCGGCATTGATGGGAGACTGTAAAAATGCCGGAAAAATGCTGCGGGCTGCCATATTGGCAGTCATAAGGCCGGTGCCGAAGAAAAAGCAGCACCATACAGAAGCAGCAGTGGCCTTTTTCCAGTACAGGCCGTACAAAAACGGAGCCAGAAAGGAACCGGCCAGGGCGCCCCAGGAAATTCCCATCAGCTGGGCGATAAAAGTCAGATTGCTCTTATACTGGATAATGGCTAATATGGCAGAAATTCCAATAAATACTACAATCAGAAAACGGATGACAGCCACCTGTTTTTTCTCGCTTATGTCCGGCATTATGGTTTCCTTTAAAAAGTCCAGGGTTAAGGTGGAACTGGAGGCCATAACCAGAGAAGACAGGGTGGACATGGAAGCAGACAGCACCAGAATGACAACCAGTCCAATTAACAAATCCGGCAGACTGGACAGCATGGCAGGAATAATGGCATCATAGCCTTCTGCAGCCAAATCAAACTGTCCGGTGTAAAGACGGCCGAAGCCGCCTAAAAAGTAGCAGCCGCCAGATACTACAATGGCGAAAAAGGTAGAGATAATCGTTCCTTTTTGAATGGCCTTTTCACTTTTAATGGCATAAAATTTTTGTACCATCTGGGGCAGTCCCCAGGTTCCAAGAGAGGTCAGGATAACAACTCCTAAGAGATTGAGGGGATCCGGACCGAAAAAGGATGCAAAGACTCCGGGCTGGGAAGAAACAGAAGGGTCTTCTACAGAAGCAAGCTGATGAAGGGATTCCATAAAACCGCCATGGCCGCTTAAGACAGCGGCGATCACTACCACAATTCCGGCCAGCATAATCAGCCCCTGGATAAAATCGTTAATAGCAGTAGCCATATATCCTCCTGCAACTACATAGATTCCGGTCAGGACTGCCATGGAGACAATGCATACCGTATAATCTACCTGGAAGGCCATTCCAAACAATCTGGACAGTCCGTTGTAGAGGGATGCAGTATAAGGAATCAGAAAAATAAACACAATAAGGGAAGCTCCTAGTTTTAAGGCGCGGCTGTTAAACCGTCTGCCGAAAAATTCCGGCATGGTAGAACTGTCTAAATGCTGGGTAATAATCCTGGTGCGCCGGCCTAAAATAACCCAGGCCAGCAGAGAACCGATGAGGGCGTTGCCCAGGCCGATCCAGGTGGAGGCAATGCCGTATTTCCACCCAAACTGGCCCGCATAGCCAACGAAAATAACTGCGGAAAAATAGGAGGTTCCATAGGCAAAGGCAGTCAGCCAGGGACCGACGGATCTGCCCCCTAAGACAAAGCTGCTTACATCAGAAGAGTGGCGGCGGCAGTAAAAACCGATACCTGCCATAACAGAGAAAAATATCACAACCATTAGTACCTTGATAACCATGGGAATGCCTCCTTAAAGTAATTTTATGCCCTGTTTTGCGCTTCAACTAAGCGGCTGCTGCCGTAAAGTTCCCGAAGCCTGGGCTTTTCAATCTTGCCGGTAGGATTGCGGGGGACATCGGCAAAGATGATTTTATGCGGACGCTTATAGCGGGGCAGCTGTTTGCAGAACCGGTTAATATCGTCTTCCGTACAGTCAAAGTTTGGTTTAATGGAAATAATTGCAGCGGCGATTTCTCCCAGCCGCTTATCCGGAAGGCCGATAACGGCCACGTCGTGAACCGGCTCGTAGGTACGCAGGAAGTCTTCAATCTGAACGGGATACAGGTTTTCACCGCCGCTGATAATCACGTCTTTTTTCCGGTCTACCAGCATGATAAAGCCGTCTGCGTCTTCCATGGCCATATCTCCGGTATAAAGCCAGCCGTTCTTTAAGACGTCAGCCGTAGCTTTTGGATCACGGTAATAGCAGACCATAACGCCTGGCCCCTTTACAATCAGTTCGCCTACCTGGCCTCTTGGAACCGGCTGGCCGTTTCCATCTACAATCTGTACTTCCCAGCCGTATCCGGCCTTGCCGATGGTTCCGGCCTTTTCAATATTTTCTACGCCCAGATGAACGCAGCCAGGGCCAATGGACTCGCTGAGTCCATAGTTGGTATCATATTGGTGGCTGGGGAAGTATTCCCTCCAACGCTTAATCATGCTTGGCGGAACCGGCTGGGCGCCGATGTGCATCAGCCGCCACTGGGAAAGCTGATAGTCTTCCAGCTTCACATCGCCCCGATCCAGGGCGTCCAGAATATCCTGGGCCCAGGGAACCAGAAGCCAGACAATGGTACAGTGCTCCTTGGAAACAGCGTCTAAAACAGCAGATGGAGACGTGCCTTTTAACAGCACGGCCTTGCCGCCGGACAGAAGGCTGCCAAACCAGTGCATTTTTGCGCCGGTATGATACAGGGGAGGAATACATAAAAATACGTCCTCCTTTGTCTGGCCGTGGTGCTTTTGTTCTGCCACAGCCGCATGCATCAAAGCGGCATGGGTATGCAGAATGGCTTTTGGAAAGCCGGTAGTGCCGGAAGAAAAGTAAATGGCAGCCATATCCTCATCCCGAATGTCGATTTTAGGAGAAGAGCTGGAGCAGTTAGCCGCATGGGAACGGTAATCCTCTGCAAAAGAGGGGCATCCTTCTCCTACAAAGATTAAAAGCCGGTTGCGGCTGATTTCATCGGCAATGGTTTCAACACGGCCGATAAATTCCGGTCCGAATACCAGGGCGTCTGCCTCTGCCAGATTCAGGCAGTACGCAATCTCGTCGGAAGAGTAGCGGAAGTTTAAGGGGACAGCCAGGGCGCCGGTTTTTAAAATACCAAAATAAATAGGAAGCCATTCCAGGCAGTTCATTAATAAAATAGCAACCTTGTCGCCTTTGCGGATGCCAGTACTTAAAAGCAGATTGGCAAACCGGTTAGCCTTTTCATTAAATACGTTCCAGGTGATTTCCCTACGGTAATAGGGGGCAGGTGAAGGCTCGATTAAGTTATACTCCCTCCAGGTTACGCGGCGGGTTTCCGGAAGCTCCGGATTGATTTCAACAAGACTGATGTCATCTCCGTAGAGACGGCAGTTCTTTTCCAATAATTCTGTAATAGGCATGACGCAGACTCCTTTGACTGATTTGTTTGGAAATTTTTTAAATTGTTTGTTGTTTTCGTACTTTAACGCATTGGTGCGTTTAATTGATAAAGTAAAATATACACGATTTTCCCTGAAATGTCAACTGTCTGACAAAGAAAGGCTTTTAAATTTGAAAAAATTGTGCTATCATATTCACAATTGTGCCTTATCTTCTATATTAAAAGGCATCCCCAACACCCCATACAGGCTGCAGCAGCCCTGATCTGCAGCAGCCAAGCGAATAGAAGGAGGAATTCTGATGAAGCCGTATGCTGAAATGACAAAAGAAGAGCTGATGGAGTTAAGAAAATCCTTAAAAGCCCAGTACCGTGAGTACCAGGGCAAAGATCTGAAGCTGGATATGTCCAGAGGAAAGCCATGCGTAGAGCAGCTGGATCTGTCTATGGGCATGATGGATGTGTTAAACAGCAGCTCGGATTTAACCTGCGAGGATGGAACAGACTGCCGCAATTACGGAGTCTTAGACGGTATTCGTGAAGCGAAGGAACTGCTTGCGGATATGATGGAAGTTAATCCGGATAACCTGATTATCTATGGAAATTCCAGCTTAAACGTAATGTACGATACCATTGCCCGTTCTATGACCCACGGCGTTATGGGAAGCACCCCATGGGCAAGACTGGATAAAGTAAAGTTTTTATGTCCGGTTCCAGGATATGACCGGCATTTTGCCATTACCGAGTATTTTGGAATCGAAATGATTAATGTGCCAATGACTCCAACCGGTCCGGATATGGATCTGGTAGAACAGCTGGTATCAGAGGATGAGACCATTAAGGGCATCTGGTGCGTTCCCAAGTACTCCAATCCACAGGGAATTTCCTATTCGGACGAGACAGTCCGCCGCTTTGCACGTCTGAAACCGGCGGCCAGGGATTTCCGTATTTACTGGGACAACGCTTACGGCGTACATCATTTATATGACCATGATCAGGATCATTTAATCGAAATCCTGGCTGAGTGCAAGAGAGCCGGAAATCCGGATTTGGTATACAAGTTTTCTTCTACATCTAAGATTAGCTTCCCGGGTTCCGGTATGGCAGCTCTGGCAACATCTTTAAATAACCTGGCTGACATCCGTCATCAGTTAAAGAACCAGACCATTGGCCACGACAAGGTAAATCAGCTTCGTCATGTAAGGTTTTTTGGAGACATTCATGGCATGGTTGAGCATATGAGACGCCATGCAGACATTCTCCGTCCGAAGTTTGAACTGGTAGAAGAAACCCTGGAGAGAGAACTGGGCGGCCTGGGAATTGGAGAATGGACCTGTCCAAAGGGCGGTTACTTTATCTCTTTTGAGGCTATGGATGGCTGTGCCAAAGAAATCGTGGCAAAATGCAAGAAAGCCGGAGTTACCATGACCGGAGCCGGAGCAGCTTTCCCTTATGGAAAGGATCCAAAGGACAGCAATATCCGAATTGCCCCAACATATCCTCCGTTAAGTGATTTAGAGATTGCCATGAACCTGTTCTCCTTATGCGTAAAGCTGGCAAGCGTAGAAAAACTGCTGGCAGGGTGGAAAGACAGCTAACCCCATATCTGCAGACAATACAAAAGGCGTGCCGGATGATTCCGGTATGCCTTTTGCAGTTTACGGGGATTGCCGCAGGAAAACCGGAATCAGGAGGATTTGATTGGAAAACAGAAAGCTAGAAAAAAACAACACCGAAAAAAAAGGCCAGGAAAAAGGCCGGAACTGGATAATGGCTGCCGTTGTCCTGACTGCCGCCGCCCTGTTCTTATACAGTTTTTTCGGAGGGATAAAAAAGAAAACAGAACCCATTACCAGGTCTGCCTTTGCCTTTAATACATTTATTACTATTACCCTGTATGATACAGAAGATGTGTCCATTTTAGACCAGTGCATCAGGCTTTGCGGGGACTATGAAAAGCTCCTTAGCAAGACTGTAGAGGGAAGCGATATTTACCGCATTAACCATCGGAGGCCGGATGAGAGGCAGATAGAAGTTTCGCCGGAAACGGCGGAGTTGATTGAAAAGGGCCTTTATTACAGCAGCTTGTCAGACGGGGCCTTTGACATTACCATTGCTCCCCTTTCGGACCTGTGGAATTTTACAGATGGAGAAAAAAAGGTGCCGGAAGCTTCGTCTGTTGCGGAGGCGGCATCTAAAACAGGATATGAAAAGGTTCGGGTTTCCGGTAATCAGATAGAACTGTCGGACAGTCAGGTACAGCTGGATCTGGGAGCCATAGCAAAGGGATGGATTGCAGACCGGATTAAAGAGTACCTGGTAAATCAGGGAGTGGAAAGCGCAGTGATTAACCTGGGCGGCAACGTGCTCTGCCTGGGAAAACAGGTAAGCGGAGAACCATTTCGGATAGGTCTTAGAAAACCCTTTGGAGAACGGTACGAACAGGCAGCAGTATTGGAAATTACGGATCAGTCTGTGGTATCCTCCGGAGTTTATGAGCGCAATTTTATACAGGATGGAGTCAATTACCACCATATTTTAAATCCTAAAGACGGCTATCCTTACCAAAACGGGCTGACAGACGTAACCATTGTTTCTCCTGAATCGGTAGACGGGGACGGGTTAAGCACCACCTGCTTCTCTCTGGGACTGGAAGAGGGAATGAAGCTGGCGAACTCTCTGGACGGAGTTTACGCATTTTTTATTACAGAGGACGGAACCATCCACTATTCAAAAGGAGCAAAGGATTTGCTTGCAAAGTAGGAAAAGTAACGGTAAAATAGAAAAATGCGGTGAATCAAAGAAGCGTAAGGGGAAAGTATAAGATGATAGAAAAACTTTGGAAAAAATGCGTCAATTACGAGACCATTTCCTATATTGTATGCGGCGTACTGACTACTCTGGTAGACTGGGTTGTGTATGCGGTGATGTGCGAATCCGGAATTGACTACAAAATTGCCCAGGCCGTATCCTGGGCTGCGGCCGTAGCCTTTGCTTATGCAGTCAATAAATTGATTGTATTCCGCAACTTTACCTTCAGGCCCTCATATTTGTGGAAAGAGTTTTCTGCATTTGTGGCATGCAGGGGAGTATCCGGCGTTTTAACCTGGGTTATGATGGTCGTAATGGTAGGATGGCTGCACTGGAATAATTATGTGTCCAAATTCATTGTTTCCGCAGTGAACCTGGTTATGAATTATGTATTCAGCAAGCTTTGGATCTTTAAGGGAACCAGGGAAAAGGGGACTCGTCATGGATCATGAGGAAGTAAAACGGATTTCCAGAGAATTGGAGGAATTGCTGGACATGCAGGATGGAGAGACAAAAAACCTTCCGGCGGCAGATGCGTTGTTAAAAGCTCAAAGGGAATACAGCAGCCTGATGGAGGGAGACAGCTTTTATGAAGCAAAGAAGGAACCTTTGCCGGAGGAGCAGTTAGAAGAACCGTTTCCGGAAGACGAATTTGAAGATGAGGTTCAAAATGGCTTTCCGGAAGAAGAGGAATACTCAGAGGAATACGATGAAGCTTCAGGATATTCTGGATACTGCCAGAGAGGGAAAGCCCTGAGAAGCTTTATACGGCCGGCAGACGGCCTGACAGCGGCATTTCTGGTTCCGGTGCTGATTATGCTGATTATTTTTCTTCAGAGAGGGATTTTCCCATTTGGAGAGGAAAGTTTTTTAAGAACGGATATGTATCATCAGTATGCGCCGTTTTTTTCAGAGTTTCAGTATAAGCTGACCCATGGGGGAAGCCTGTTTTACAGCTGGGACGTGGGAATGGGAGTGAACTTTGCAGCTCTCTACGCCTATTATCTGGCAAGCCCTTTGAACTGGCTGCTGATTTTGTGTCCCAAAGGACTGATTATTGAGTTTATGACCTATTCCATAGTCCTTAAGACCGGTCTGGCCGGCCTTTCTATGGCCTGGTATCTGAGAAAGCACTGTAAGACCAATGACTTTGGAGCAGCCTTTTTTGGCATTTTCTATGCTCTTTCCGGCTACATGGCGGCCTACAGCTGGAACATTATGTGGCTGGACTGCATCGTTCTGTTCCCAGTGGTAATGCTGGGGCTGGAGCGCCTGGTAAAAGAGCAGAAGGGACTGCTTTACTGTATTGCTTTGGGAATGTCCATCCTTTCTAATTATTATATATCCATTATGACCTGCATTTTTATGGTGATTTATTTTGGAGCGCTTTTGATATTAGAAGGATTTCAGGGCTGGAAGCGGCTGCTTCGGGCAGTCTGGCAGTTTACTGTTTACTCCCTTCTGGCAGGAGGGCTGGCAGCAGTGGTGCTGCTTCCGGAGATTTTTGCCCTTCAGGCTACTGCTTCCGGAGATTTTAATTTCCCCAAAACGGTAAGCTCTTATTTCTCCATATTTGATATGATTGCCCGTCATATCGGCAATGTGGAAACAGAGATTGGCCTGGATCACTGGCCAAATATTTACTGTGGAGTCGCAGTACTCATGTTCTTTTTGCTGTATCTTGCCTGCAGGCAGATAAGCCTGAAGGAAAAGGCAGTATATTCCGGAATGCTCCTGATTTTTTACGCCAGCTTTTCCGTTAATGTGCTGAACTTTATCTGGCATGGATTTCATTATCCCAACAGCCTTCCGTGCCGCCAGTCCTTCATCTATATCTTTTTGATGCTGACACTGTGCTATCGTGCCTACATGTATTTAAAAGAAACGCCCATGCGCCATGTGTCTACTGCCTTCTGGGCGTCGGCAGGCTTTGTGATTCTGGCAGAAAAACTGGTGGAAGAGGATCATTTCCATTTTTCCGTATTTTATGTGGCCCTGATCTTCCTGGCAGCTTACGCCGGATTGACGTGGCTTTACAAAAACCGGAGGCTTAGCCGGAACACCCTGGTTTTCATGGCTTTGGGCCTGGTATCCATAGAAGCAGCGGTCAATATGACAGTTACTTCTGTAACCACAACAAGCCGTACCAGCTATGTAAAGGACAATGAGGATGTCAGGGATTTAGTGGGAGAGCTGCTGCCAAATGACAGTTTCTTCCGAGTGGAAAAGGTGACGAGAAAGACGAAAAATGACGGAGCATGGATGAATTTTCCAGCGGTGTCCCTGTTTTCTTCTACAGCAAATGCAGATTTGTCTAAATTTTTTAAGAAAATAGGCTGTGAAAGTTCCACCAATGCTTACAGCATTACGGGAAGCACCCCCTTAGTAGATGCGCTGTTTGCTGTCAAATACAGCCTGTATTCGGAAAAACCGGATTATGAAAATCATATGTCTTATGTGTCAGAGTCGGGAGATACCTATCTCTATGAAAATACCTATGCTCTGCCTCTGGGCTTTGTGGTAGACAGCAGAATCGAGGAATACTGGCAGCTTGAGATGGCAAATCCGGCAGACGTTCAGAACGATTTATGCATGGCCATTGGCGCCAGTCCCGTGCTTTTAGAGGCTTACGGAGAGGTGTTTGGAAATCAGTACGAATTTACACCGGAAGAATCTGGAGAATACTACGCCTTTGTGATGAACCGGAAGTTGAAAGAAGTGACGGTGAATGTTCAGGAGGATTCCCGGACCTTTGATAACGTAGACAGGGGATATTTGCTGGAACTGGGGTATCTGGAAAGCGGAGAGAAGGTTTCCATGACCTGTGACAGCAGCCAGATTATGGACGTCAGGATGTACCGGTTTGATGAAACCGGACTGGCAGAGGCCTGTGATATATTAAACCGGATGCCATGGCAGCTTACCAAATGGAACGATACGGAACTGGAGGGTGAAGTGACAAACGGCTATTCCGGAATCTTATTTACATCTATTCCTTATGACGAAGGATGGGAGATTCTGGTAGACGGCCAGACGGTTCAGGGAGTCAAGCTGTTTGATACCTTTTTAGGCGTGGAGCTGACCGAGGGCCATCATACCGTTTCCATGAAATACCGGCCAAAGGGACTGACCGAAGGGGCCATGATTACCATTATCAGCGCCTTGATTGTGATTTCCTGTGGAATTTGGGAACTTCTGAAAAGGCAGAAGAGCCTGCAGAAGAACGCAGAAATAGAACGAGAAGACGAGACAGAAGAATACGAAAAAGAAGAATACAAAACAGAAAAAGAGGAGTGACAGTTATTATGAAATTATGGGGCGGACGTTTTACTAAGGAAACCAATCAGTTAGTACACAATTTTAATGAATCCCTGTCCTTTGATCAGAAGTTTTACCGCCAGGATATTCAGGGAAGCGTGGCCCATGTAGCCATGCTGGCGAAGCAGGGAATTATTTCCCAGGAAGACAAGGAAGCCATTACAGACGGTCTTTTGGGGATTTTAGAGGATATTGACAGCGGTAAGCTGGAGATTACACCAGGGGCAGAGGACATCCACTCCTTTGTAGAAGAAACCCTTACGGAACGGATTGGAGAGGCAGGAAAACGGCTTCATACAGGAAGAAGCCGCAATGACCAGGTGGCTCTGGATATGAAGCTGTATACCAGAGATGAGATTAAAGAAATTGACGGCCTGGTAAAGGACCTTTTGCAGGAACTGCTGGTAATTATGGAAAACAATTTAGATACCTTTATGCCGGGATTTACCCATCTGCAAAAGGCTCAGCCCATCACCCTGGCTCACCATATGGGAGCGTATTTTGAAATGTTTACCAGAGACAGAGGCAGGCTTCACGATATTTATGAGAGAATGAATTACTGCCCCCTGGGTTCAGGCGCTCTGGCAGGAACCACCTATCCGTTAGACAGGGAATATACGGCTAAGCTGTTAGATTTTTACGGCCCAACCTTAAACTCCATGGATTCTGTAGCAGACAGAGACTATCTGATTGAACTGCTGTCAGCCCTGTCTACGATTTCCATGCATTTAAGCCGGTTCTGCGAAGAAATTATTATCTGGAATACCAATGAATACCGGTTTGTGGAGATTGACGATTCCTATAGTACGGGAAGCAGCATTATGCCCCAGAAAAAGAATCCGGATATTGCAGAGTTGATCCGTGGAAAGACCGGACGGGTTTACGGAGCCCTGTTTTCCCTTTTGACTACAATGAAAGGGATTCCTCTGGCCTACAACAAAGATATGCAGGAGGACAAAGAACTGGCATTTGACGCCATTGATACGGTAAAAGGCTGTCTGGCTCTCTTTACCGGCATGATTTCTACTATGACATTCCGGAAGGATGTGATGGAAGCCAGTGCGAAAAACGGATTTACCAATGCTACAGATGCGGCAGACTACTTGGTAGGAAAGGGAGTGCCATTCCGTGATGCCCACGGCATTGTAGGACAGCTGGTGCTGTTTTGTATTGACAAGGGAATCGCACTGGATGATATGACCTTAGAAGAGTATCAGGCTATCAGCCCGGTATTTGAAGACGATATTTACGAAGCAATCAGCATGAAAAACTGCGTAGAAAAGAGGGTTACCATCGGGGCGCCAGGACAGGAAGCCATGAAACGGGTAATTGCAGTCTACAAAGAACAGTTAAAGTAGGATAAAGACAGAAACAAAGAGAGAACAACGAAAAGACGGAGCATGCTGCAGAGGACAAGAACCGCTGCATCATGCTCTGTTCTGATTTATGTCCTGAACAGTTAAAAAGTATTATTCAGAATGAACCATTTTTGTCATCAGTGTCTCTATATAGCAGGTGCACCAAACAGGAAGGAGGAAATAAGGATGGAAGACGCCAAGCTGGTTTTACAAATGCAGGAAGGCGATCTGGAAGCATTTGAGGAGCTGATGCAGAGAAACCAGAGAGAACTGCTAAGACTGGCATACCTGATTTCCGGAAATCATGCAGACAGCGAGGACATTGTCCAGGAAACCTTTGTCCAGGTATATGTAAAGAGGGCTTCCATCCGAGAGCCAGAGCATGTGAAATCCTGGCTGATTCGGATGATGACCAGGATTGCCTGGCGGTATTTAAAGAAAAAGAACCGAGAGCATCCAGTTGGAGATACCATGGAGGAATGTAATCCGGCAGGAAATGAACTGTCGGATTCGGTGTTAAAGATTGTAGAGCGAAGGGAAGAATCTGAAGAACTGTATCAGGCGATTTTAAATCTGCCTGTAAAGCAGAGAACCATGGTGATTTTGTATTATTTTGAAGATATGAGTACCAGGGAGATTGCCGCAGCCTCAGGCTGTCTGGAAGGCACAGTCAAATCCAGACTTTACGGAGCCAGAAAGCGGATAAAGGAAGAGCTTTACAGTACCGGTTTAGAAGGGAGGGTATTACTGTGAGAGAAAGTCAGAGAGATAACATGAGAAAAGAAAGACTGTTGGAGCAGGATATGGATAATCGGATTCGGGAAGCCCTGAGCCTTCAGGCAGATGTAATGGAAAGCAGGAAAAAACTGGCTTCCGGTCAGGAAGAAACGTTGAGAAACCGTGTTTTATTACAAATAGAGCAGATTGAGGAGGAAAAAAATATGAAACATTCAGGATGGAAGTTTAAAAGAATCGCTGCAGTAGCAGGGGCAATGTGTATTTTAGGAAGCGCAGCAGTGATGGCAGCCGGACACTTTTACGGATTGGAGTCTCACAGTACGGCTATGGAGAATTTTACCTCTTACGAAGCTATAAAAGAAGCAGAAAAAACCTATCAGATTCCATTTGAAATCAATGCTCCGGAACAGTTTGACAATGGCTATACCTTTGAAAAAGGCCATCCGGTTCATACCTCCGGGATGGATGAACAGGGAAATAAGACGCCTCTTCCGACAGAAGTATCTCTTTCCTATGTAAAAGCCGGTTTGCCGGAAATTACGCTGGATGAATATGTATCCAGGCCGGAAGAGGGAGATGCAGAGGGAACCCACTACGAAAAAGACGGAGTTTCTTATTACTACAGCGAGATGGACTGCCTTTTTGTACCGCCCTCTTATGAGCTGAGTGAAGAGGAGAAAGCGGCAGAACAGGCAGGAACTTTAAATGTGGGATATGGAAGCGACGAGGTAGAAAGAAGCAGATACGCCTGCGTAAAGTGGAAAGCAGACGGTGTCAGCTACCTGCTGATGGGCTTTGAACCAGCTCTTACAGAAAGCCAGATGGTAGAGATGGCTCAGGAGGTAATGGAAGAGTAGGCCAGAAAAACGGGGCACATTACAGTTCCTTTACCAGACGCTGATAATTGGCTCCCCATTGGCCTAATACATCGATAATGGGTTTCATGGTCTCGCCCAGCGGACTGAGGGAATACTCCACCCTGGGCGGGGCTTCTGAGTATACGGTGCGTGTAACAATGCCGCTGTATTCCATAAAACGGAGGTTGTCAGTTAAAACTTTCTGGCTTAATCCTGGAAGGCTTTTTAACAGTTCATTAAAACGGTAAGGACGCTCCATAAGATTGCGGAGAATCAGCAGTCTCCATTTATTTCCAATTAACTGTACGGTAGTAGCTACCGGACATGGGGGAAGTTCTTCTTTTGTCAGCATAAAAATCCTCCTGTTACGATTTGATTTATAAAAACCAGTGTATTTGAACTATACTATAATATGGACAAGACTGAAAATCAAGGGAAACGGTAAGTTTTGCTTGACTTTTTTTTAGCTGGCAGTATAATAAGTTCGATAAGACACATATGAATAAATGCTCATATGATGAAATAAGGAGGAGCAACATGACAAAAAAACAGAAAAAAGTTCTGATCCGGATTATCATAACTGCAATTCTGATGATAGGACTGGAATTTGCCCCTGTAGAAGGATATGGACGGTTTGCGCTGTATCTGATTCCATATGGGATCATTGGCTACGATATTTTGAGAAAAGCCTTTCGGGGGATTTTAAACCGCCAGGTATTTGATGAGAATTTCTTAATGGCAGTAGCTACCGTAGGCGCTATGGCCATTGGCCTGTTAGATACCGGAGATTACGTGGAAGCTATTTCCGTTATGCTTTTATACCAGATTGGAGAATTGTTCCAAAGCTATGCAGTAGGAAAAAGCAGGAAAAATATCAGCGCCCTGATGGATATTCGTCCGGATTATGCCAACATCGAAGAAGATGGAAAACTGAAAAAAGTAGATCCGGATGACGTAGAAGTGGGAACGGTAATCGTGGTTCATCCAGGTGAAAAAGTGCCGCTGGACGGAGTGATTACAGAGGGAAATTCCAGCTTAAATACCAGTGCCCTGACAGGAGAAAGCCTTCCGAAAGAGGTAAAAACCGGAGATGAAGTCATCAGCGGCTGCGTCAATATGACCAGGGTATTAAAGATTCAAACTACCAAAGAGTTTGAAGAATCTACGGTTTCCAAGATTTTGGAGCTGGTGGAAAATTCCAGTTCCAGAAAGTCTAAATCAGAGGCATTCATCTCAAAATTTGCCAAGTATTACACTCCGGCAGTCTGCTACAGCGCCCTTGCATTAGCGCTGTTGCCTCCTGTTGTGCAGATGGTATTTCTGGGGGCAGATCCCCAGTGGAGCCAGTGGCTGTACAGAGCCCTGACCTTCCTGGTTATCAGTTGTCCCTGCGCTCTGGTAATCAGCATTCCCCTCAGCTTTTTTGCCGGAATTGGCGGAGCCAGCAGGGAGGGAATCCTGGTAAAGGGATCCAACTACCTGGAAACCCTGTCCAAGACCAAAACTGTTGTATTTGATAAGACAGGAACTCTGACGCAGGGAGTATTTGTGGTAAACGGAATCCACCATAATGAACTGGAAAATCAGAAGCTTTTAGAATTTGCGGCCTTAGCCGAAAGCGCTTCCTCCCATCCAATCAGCAAGAGTATCCAGAGAGAATATGGGCAGGAACTGGACTGCTCCCGTGTACGGGATATTGAAGAAATCAGTGGAAGCGGCGTGACAGCTGTAGTAGACGGCCATTTTGTGGCGGCCGGAAACGCCAAGCTAATGAATAAGCTGAACGTTCCATATATTGAGTGCCATTCCATCGGAACCATTGTCCACATGGCCATTGACGGAAAATATGCAGGCCATATTGTAATCTCTGACATTATTAAGCCCAATGCAAAACAGGTGATACAGGCTCTGAAGGCCGCCGGAGTAGAAGAAACGGTGATGCTGACCGGAGATTCCAAACGGGTAGCGGATCAGGTTGCCGCTGATCTGGGAATCGACAGGGTGTACAGCGAGCTGCTTCCAGCCGACAAGGTGAAACGGGTAGAGGAACTTCTGCAGGAAAAGCAGGATGAAAATAAGAAAAAAAATAAGATTGTGTTTGTGGGAGACGGCATTAATGATGCCCCTGCCTTATCCAGGGCAGATATCGGCATTGCCATGGGCGCTCTTGGCTCTGATGCGGCTATTGAGGCAGCCGACATTGTGCTGATGGATGACGACCCCTTAAAGATTGCCAAGGCCATTAAGATTTCCAGAAAATGCCTGGGCATTGTATATCAAAACATTATCTTTGCACTGGGGATTAAGGCAGTCTGCCTGATTCTTGGGGCTTTTGGCATTGCAAATATGTGGCTGGCAATTTTTGCCGACGTAGGCGTAATGGTGCTGGCAGTTCTCAACGCTATTCGGGCCCTGTTTGTAAAGAGGCTGTAATCACAAACAGCAGTCCAGGCCGCGGATTCCGGCCACAGTTACTTTTTTGTGCCTTCTTTTCAAAAAAACTAATTTGGGCTACAATAGGATCATAGCTTAAAAGGTCACAGTTCAGCCATGCGAAGATTCAGACAGGAAAAAGCAATAAGGAGGTACAGTTATGTTTCAGGAACATGCAGCAGAGCTTCTGCGCAGCCATGCAGAAAAATCTTATACCAAACAGGTCGTGAAAATTAACGACAGGATTCAGGTGTATGTAGGCTACGGCCACAGCAACAGCATTGTAATCGAAGGGGAAACCTCTTTGATTCTGGTGGACGTCTTAGACTCGGATGAACGGGCCAGACGCCTCAGGCAGGAATTGGATGAAGCTTATCACAAGCCGGTTAAGACCATTATTTATACCCATGGCCATCCGGATCACAGAGGGGGAGCCGGAGCTTTTAAAGACGTGGCAGAGGAAATCATTGCCTTTGCGCCCAGACGTCCGGTTCTAAAATATACAGAACGAATCAATGACGTGCTGATGAGACGGATGGTGAGGCAGTTTGGATACGGCCTGACAGAAGAAGAGTGCATTACCCAGGGAATCGGTATCCGGGAGGGGAAGGCAGTAGGAGACGGAACCTATGATTTTCTTCCTCCGACCACTCTTTACAAGACCGAAGAACGGGTGGAACGCAGCATTGACGGCGTGAAGCTGGAACTGATTTCAGCAGTTGGAGAGACGGACGATCAGATGTTTGTCTGGCTTCCGGAGGATCAGGTGCTTTGCTGCGGAGACAACTATTATGGATGCTGGCCAAACCTTTATGCCATCCGAGGCAGCCAGTACCGTGACATTGCTGCCTGGACAGACAGTCTGAGGGCTATGATGACATATCCGGCAAAGGCCCTTTTACCGGGCCATACCATGCCGGTAATTGGACAGGAACAGGTGCAGAAGGTACTGGCAGGCTTTTCGGGAGCCATTGAGTCTATCCTGCTGCAGACCCTGGACTGCATGAATCGGGGAATGACGGAAAGTGAAACCGTAGAAGCGGTAAAACTTCCAGAGGAATACAAAAACCTGCCTTACCTGGGAGAGTTTTACGGGACAGTGGAATGGTCCGTCCGTTCCATTTACCATGGATACTTTGGATGGTTTGACGGAAACGCTTCCAGCTTAAGCCCTCTTCCAGATACAGTCTTTTCCGCAGAGCTTGTAAAACTGGCCGGAGGGGATAAGGTACTGAAGGAAGCAAAAGAAAAGCTTTCAGAAGGACAGTGGCAGATGGCGGTGCAGCTGGCAGACCTGCTGATTCAGGCCGGAGAGCTGGAGCCGGAAGCAAGGGCAGTGAAAAAAGAAGGGCTGCTGGAACTGGGAAAACGGTGTACCAGCGCCAATGGACGCCATTATTACATTGCCAGTGCAAAAGAATTAACAGAATAAAGAATAAAAAAGCTGCTGTATGACAGAATAGTCTACAGCAGTTTTTTCGTAATAGAAAACTATTTTGCGCTTACCACAGGAATATGGCAAGGCATATTCTCTACAGGCTTAATCTATGCAAAAAACGAAAAAAAGATTGTAAAAAAACAAAAAGCAAAGGAGGACTTGGAGAATGAAAGAAACAAAGAAAAAGTGGCTGCTTCCCGGTATTTTATGCGGAGCGGCAGTTCTTTTAGCCGGATGCGGATCGGCTTCCGGCGGAAAAGACATTGTCTATGTAGGACACAATCAGGCTTCCGACCACCCCACCAACATTGCGCTGCTTGCTTTTGAAGAGTATGTGGAGAGCAAGCTGGGAGATAAGTATGATGTAGAAGTCTATCCCAGCGAGCTGCTTGGTTCTCAGACCGACATGGTTCAGCTGACCCAGACAGGAGCCATTGACATCTGTGTGGCCAGCAACTCCATACTGGAAACATTCTCTGAGAACTATACGCTGTTTAACATGCCGTATCTGTTTGCGTCGGAAGAGGCCTACCATGCTGCTATGGATGATGAAAGCGTTACATCACCGATTTTTGAATCCACCAGGGACGCAGGATTTCAGGCTGTTACCTGGATTGATGCCGGAACCAGAAATTTCTATACCGTTTCTACGCCTATTAATTCTCCGGCAGATTTAAAGGGATTGAAAATCCGTGTTCAGCAGTCGCCTACCAATGTTCAGATGATGAGCCTTCTAGGCGGTTCTGCTACTCCTATGGGCTTTGGAGAGGTGTATACGGCCCTTCAGTCCAAGGTTATTGACGGAGCAGAAAACAACGAAATGGCTCTTACTTCCAATGGCCATGGAGATGTGTGCAAGTTCTATTCCTATGATATGCACCAGATGATTCCCGATATTTTAGTTGCAAACAATAACTTCCTGGAGGAAATGCCGGCAGAAGACAGGGCCGTGTTTGAGGAAGGCTTTAAACTGGTCAATCAGGTAGAACGGGAAGAGTGGGTAAAGGCTGTGGAAAATGCCAAAGAAAAGGCGGCAAATGAACAGAAAGTAGAATTTATGTATCCGGATACCAAGCCGTTCCAGGATATCTGTATGCCTATGCATGAAGATTTTTTAAGCAGCCATCCGGACATCCGCCCCATTTACGATAAGATACAGCAATACAATGCCGAATATCCGTCGGCTGCAGAGTAGGAGGTGCTGATAGTATGAAAGGACTACGAAATTTATTAAATAAGATACTTCGTGGACTGGCAGGCGTCAGCTTTTTAGCTATGGTAATCTTGACCTGCTGGCAGGTATTTACCCGTTATATTTTAAAGAATCCTTCTACCTGGTCAGAGGAACTGGTATCTTACCTGTTCGCCTGGGCCAGTTTAATGGGAGCGGCCATTGTCACCAGTGAACGGGGCCATATGAATATTCCGATTTTAGTGGAAAAATGCAGCCCAGGGGGTCAAAAAGCTCTTAACTGCCTGTGCGAGTTGATTGCATTTATTTTTTCCGCAGTTATTTTGGTTTACGGCGGCGTTCAGATTTCTACCCTGGCTATGGGGCAGATGACATCTTCCCTGGGAGTTCCCATTGGAATTTTTTACATTGTGCTTCCCCTGTGCGGAATCTTAAATATGATTTATACGGTTATGAATATGATAGAAATCGTAAAAGGAACGGAAGGAGAGGTGAAGTAAATGGCAATTCAGTCTTTAATGATTATTTTGATAGTTCTGCTGGTACTTCTGGCATTGGGAGTGCCCATTGCCTATGCCATCGGTATTTCTTCCCTGGCTGCGATTTTACAGGTAATTCCGTTAGATGTAGCAGTGGTTACCGGCGCTCAGAGAACCTTTGTAGGCATGAGCAAGTTCAGCCTGACTGCTATTCCATTTTTTATTCTGGCAGGAAACCTGATGAATCAGGGCGGTATTGCAAAGCGTCTGGTTGACTTTGTTATGGCTCTGCTAGGAAAGCTTCCAGGAGCTCTTTTAGTAACCAATGCCGGAGCAAACGCCTTATTTGGAGCCATTTCCGGATCTGCTTCTGCAGCAGCGGCAGCAGTTGGAAGCATGGTAAAGGGCGGCGAGGAAGAACAGGGCTATGACAAGGCTCTCTGTGCGGCAACCAACGGCGCTTCCGCACCATCCGGCCTTCTGATCCCTCCGTCTAACGCATTGATTACTTATTCTCTGGCATCAGGTGGAACCTCTGTTGCAGCATTGTTTATGGCCGGATACGTTCCGGGAATTTTGTGGACCGTGTGCTGTATTATTGTCGGAATTTTCCTGGCTAAGAAAATGGGATACGGCGGTTCCAAGGGCAGATATGACTGGAAAAACCTCTGGGTAGCAACCTACCGTGCAATTCCGGCCCTGTCTCTGATCGTGGTAGTAATCGGCGGCATTGTCGGCGGTATTTTTACAGCGACAGAGGGTGCTGCCATTGCAGTTGTATATGCGCTGATTCTGGGAATCCTGTATAAAAATATTACATTAAAATCCTTCTGGCAGATTGTAGTAGACAGTACCAAGATGAGCGGCATGGTGGTATTCCTGATTGGCGTGTCTAACATTTTGGGATGGGTAATGGCATTTACCCAGATTCCGCAGGCAGTTTCCACAGCGCTTTTGGGACTGACCAATAATAAATACCTGATTCTGCTGATTATGAATCTGCTGCTTCTGGTTGCAGGCACCTTTATGGACGTAACACCGGCAATTTTGATTTTCACTCCATTATTCCTTCCGATTGTAAAAACCTTCGGGATGCATCCAGTTCACTTTGGATTAATTCTGGTGTACAACCTGTGTATCGGAAATATTACGCCTCCGGTAGGAAATACCCTGTTTGTGGCAATTAAGGTAGGAGATACGTCTCTGCAGAAAACCATGCCTTACATGCTGTGGTATTATCTGGCCATTCTGGCAGGTTTGATTTTAGTTACCTACGTACCGTTTATCAGTACGGGACTTCCGGCTATGATGGGCTTGATTTAATAACCAGTAAGTAAATAAGACTATTTGAAAGCCTGCTGTACAGGCCGTGATGAGCGGAAAGAAAATGCTCACAGGCGTTGTACAGCAGGTTTTTCAGCTTGACAGCCAGGATTTGGCTGACTTATAATGAGTTTGCAATTTAATATGGTGCGGTGTCTGCGATTCATTCCGCAGGAGAATAGGGAAGAGGGGTGCGATTCCCCCACGGTCACGCCGCTGTAATAGAAGAGTTTCTTCCAGAATATGCCACTGGGCGTTAAAGCCAGGGAAGGCAGGAAGAAACGATGACGCTTAAGCCAGAAGAACTGCCCGCCATAGGAAATTTGTGCAGAAAGCTGCGAAGGACGGCTTTTTGTGCAGACGGCTGATTACCCTGCCGTCGGCGCTCTTCAGATATTTGGCAGATGCCAGGAAGGAGCGCTTTTTTGCGTGAATACAATGGTGTGAGATGGGTACACACAAAGAATGAAAGGAGAGTCTTATGACGAAAAAAGAAAAGACACTGGTAACAGCCGCCATGGTACTGGCGGCAGCCTTTGGCTTTACGCCAAACGCTTATGCAATGCACATTATGGAAGGCGCTCTTCCGGTTGGAGCCTGTCTGGCCTGGGGTGCAGTTTCACTGCCATTTTTGGCAGCCGGATTTTTTTCTATTCAAAAAATCCTCAGAGAAAACCGGCGTGCCATTACCCTCCTTGCTATGGCTGGAGCATTTGTATTTGTAATTTCTTCCCTGAAAATCCCTTCCGTAAGCGGAAGCTGTTCTCATATGACAGGAACTGGACTGGGAGCGATTTTATTTGGTCCGGCCGTGGTATCCGTCCTGGGATTGATTGTATTGGTTTTTCAGGCCATTTTACTGGCTCACGGTGGCCTGACTACCCTGGGAGCCAATACCTTTTCCATGGCGATTGCCGGTCCATTTGTAGCTTATGGGATTTACCGCCTGTTAAGCTGCAGTAAGGCAAACCGTAAAGTTTCGGTGTTTTGCGCCGCATTTTTCGGGGACCTGTTTACGTACTGTATGACTGCCTTTCAGCTTGCTCTGGCTCATAATTCTGCTACTACCTTTGGTATGGCATTAAAAGAGAATCTGGTGATCTTTGCAGGAACCCAGATTCCTCTTGCAGTGGTAGAGGGACTGCTGACTGTAGTGATTATTATGGGGTTAGAAAGCTATGCAAGACCGGAACTGCGGGCAGTTGGATACTTGAAGGAGGGCAGATAGGAATGGAGAACGTAAAAAAAGAGCAGACAGGCAAAAGCAGCGGAAAATTAGCGGTAATTCTGCTTATTGCAGCGGCAATCATTTCTTTTGCCCCTTTATTCTTGTTAAAGGATGCAGAATTCGGAGGAGCAGACGATAAGGGGAATACCCTGATTGAGACAACAGATCCAGACTATGAACCCTGGGCTTCTCCTGTTTTGGAAACGATTTTAGGGGGCGAACTGCCAGGAGAAGTAGAAAGTATGCTGTTTTGTGTTCAGACGGGGATTGGAGTTGGTATCATTGCCTTCTTTATGGGACGTTTTGTAGAACGGAAAAAATGGATGAAAGACGAGGAAGAGGAATAGATGATCACCATAGACCGGCTTAGTTATAATTCCAGGTTAAGGTACGTTCATACAGGAGAAAAAGTTGTTTTTTCGATGATTCCTCTGGTGCTTTGCGTGGCCAGCCGTTCGATTTTACTGGCAGCTGTGGTGTTTGTTGTTATGGGGATTCTGACAGTGAAAAAGGGAGGAATCCCCCTTTTGGATTACTTGAGGCTGTTGACTGTTCCGCTGTTATTTTTAGTTATGAATGCAGTAATTTTAGGAATATCCATTCGTCAGTCACCACTGGATTTGTTTGCGCTTCCAGTTGGAACCTGGTATCTGACTGCCGGAAAGGAAACAGTTTATTATGGAATTTGTGTGTTTCTTACGGCAATGGCTGCGGTATCCTGTATGTATTTCTTAGCCTGTAATACGACAATGACGGATCTGTTAATCTTTCTTAGAAGAGTAAAGTGTCCCTCTCTGTTGATGGAACTAATGCTTTTGATTTACCGGTTTATTTTTGTGTTGTTAGACTGCGCTCATTCCATAGCCCTGTCTCAGCATTCCAGGCTGGGGTATGGGGGGTATAAAACCAGTCTCCGGTCTTTTGGGATGCTGGTTTCCGGTTTGTTTGTGCGCTCTGTAAAGCGTTCCTCTGCCCTTTTTGATGCCATGGAGTCCAGGGCATATGACGGAGTGATTCAGGTATTGGAGGAAGAGTATCCGGTAAACAAGAAGGAACTTGCAGGGATTATTGTGTTTGAAGCATTCCTGATGGTTCTTTTATGGATGGAGAGGTAAGAGATGAAGGATATTATTTTAAAGGCGGAAAACCTGGTATTCTCTTATGAGGGGAGCAGAACGCCTGCTTTAAATGGACTTTCCCTGGAACTTGTGAGAGGAAGCAGGACAGCTTTTATTGGCTCCAATGGTTCAGGAAAATCTACATTTTTTTTATGTTGCAATGGGATTCACAGGCCGTCTTCCGGAGTCTTGTATTACGATGGGAAGCCAGTGGATTATTCCAGAAAAGGGCTGCTGGATCTGCGGAAAAAAGTAGGGATTGTATTTCAGGATCCGGATAATCAACTGTTTTCTGCCAGCGTTTATCAGGAGATTTCCTTTGGTATTTTAAATCTGGGCGTGTCGAAAGAACAGGCGAAAGAAGCGGTAGAACGGATTATGGAAGAAATGGATATTACCGCTTTTCGGGATAAACCGGTTCATGCTTTGTCAGGAGGACAGAAAAAACTGGTATCCATTGCAGACGTGCTGGTTATGGAACCGGAGATTGTTATTATGGACGAGCCGGCTTCAGCGTTAGACCCCAGACATGCAGAACTGGTAAACAGGGCAGTAGATAAGATGACAGCAAAGGGGATAACCGTATTAATGGCTACCCATGATGTGGATTATGCTCTTTCCTGGGCAGATGAAGCAGTGGTATTCCAGGAAGGAACCGTACTGCGCCAGGGACCTCCCAGCGAAGTATTTGCAGATAAAAAGCTGCTGTCAGAAACGAATCTGGTGCAGCCTTCGGTGATGCGTTTGTTTGAAAGCCTGCGCCGGAAAAACATGATTGCTCCTGGGCTTCCGATTCCGAGAAATATGGAAGAACTGGAAGGGTATCTGGAAGGAAAAGCCACGAAAAACATATAAAAGAAAGCCTGTGCAGGGCGCAAAATGAGGATTTCTCAAAACGCAGTGCACAGGCTTTTTATTAATTTCGATTTCTCCCCAGAAGTCTTAACAAATATAAGAACAGGTTGATAAAATCCAGATACAGCTCCAGAGCGCTGAAGATAGAGGCCTTAGCCAGCATATCCGGATGCTGGGAGTAGTGGGCGTGGTATGCTCGGATTTTCTGGGTATCGTAAGCAGTAAATACTAAGAAAATAAATACGCCAATGGTACAGGCAATGGTGGAAAACTGGTCCAGGTTAATAAACATGGCAAAGATCCAGAAAACCAGCAGAAAGACAAGCCCGCCTATGAGGAAATTGCGAAGCCTGCTTAAATCCGCTTTGGTAAAGTAGCCGATTAAGGCCATAATACCGAAAAACAGGGCGGTAGCGCCGAAGACCAGAATCAGGTCTGCAGTCAGGTAAATCAGAAAATATGCGGAAAATACGACGCCGTTCAGGGCTGCATAGGTGAAAAACAAGGCTCTTGCAGCACCAACAGACATTTTTTCAATGCGGGCAGATAAAAAGATTACCAGCAGAATTTCCGCAATGCCTAAAATCAGGTACAGATATGGAACTGCAAAAACATAGATAACAGCTCCGGTGGCGTAGCCGAAGAATGCAATCAGAAATGTGAGCATTAAACCGGCAAACATCCAGGCAAAGGTCTTGGCTGTGTAGCGTCCAATTGATTCTGTCTGATTCATGGCAGCAGAGTAAGGCTGGCCGTTTAAGTTCATGGATTCCATAGAGTATCCTCCTTTTTGTAGTGTTCAGGACGGGACAGCTTCTCGTACCAGATTTCCACAGTCCTGAATAGTTGCCTTAATTATATCAAATCAGCCAGGAAAATTTCAATAAAATTCATAGTATTGTAAGAAAAAAATATGAGGGTATCGTTCAATCGTCGAATTTGATTTTGCGATACCCTCATAACATTGCAATGGCTGAATGTGGGGATTATTCAGTTTTCTGGTTGTTTTTTACTTCTGCCAGCTTCATGGCGCGAACCTTTAATGGAAGGCCGAATAAGGTAATAAAGCCGTCAGCGTCATGGTGATCATATAAATCTCCAGTTGTGAAGGACGCCAGGGATTCACTGTATAAGGAGTAAGGAGAAGTGGTTCCGGCTTTGGTAATATTGCCTTTGTAAAGCTTGAATTTTACTTCTCCAGTTACGTACTGCTGAGTGGATTCAATAAATGCCTGGATAGCTTCCCGAAGAGGAGTATACCATTTGCCTTCATAGACAATCTGGGCAAATTTGTTTGCCATGTCTTTCTTTACTTCCATAGTAGCCCGATCTAAGATCAGTTCCTCTAACTGCTGATGGGCTTCCATCAGAATGGTGCCGCCAGGAGTCTCGTAAACGCCTCTGGATTTCATGCCAACTACACGGTTTTCTACAATATCAATAATGCCGATGCCGTGCTTTCCGCCTAACTCATTTAACTTGGAAATGATCTGGGACACCTTCATTTTTTCGCCGTTTACGCTGGTAGGAATACCTTTTTCAAAGGTCATGGTCACGTATTCCGGCTGATCCGGAGCTTCCTCAGGAGATACGCTGAGAACTAACAAATGCTTGTAGTTTGGCTCCTGGGATGGATCTTCCAGTTCCAGTCCCTCATGGCTGATGTGCCACAGGTTCCGGTCACGGCTGTAGCTGGAGTCAGCAGAAAATGGCAGGTGGATGCCATGAGCCTTGCAGTATTCAATTTCATCTTCACGGGACTGCATGGTCCATACGTCTGTCATACGCCAGGGAGCAATGATTTTAATATCTGGAGCTAAGGCCTTGATGCCAAGTTCAAAACGAATCTGGTCATTGCCTTTGCCGGTTGCGCCGTGGCAGATAGCAACGGCCCCTTCTTTGCGGGCAATTTCCACCAATTTTTTTGCAATGGCAGGACGTGCCATGGAAGTACCAAGCAGATATTTATTTTCGTAAACAGCGCCTGCCTCTACGCAAGGCATAATGTAGTTGTCGCAGAAATCATCAATAATATTTTCAATATAAAGTTTAGAAGCGCCGGACATTTTTGCACGTTCATCCAGTCCGTCCAGTTCTTCTCCTTGTCCGCAGTCAATGCAGCAACAGATAACTTCATAATCAAAGGTTTCTTTCAGCCATGGAATAATAGCGGTGGTATCCAAACCGCCGGAATATGCTAACACTACTTTTTCTTTCATAATGAAAATCCTCCTGAATGTGTTCTGTCATGTAAGTGATGTTAATAAATATACAACACTATGTAAAAAAATGCAAGTACAAAATTGTAAAAAAAGAAAGAATTTCAACATAAACATTTGTGAAAAAAACAGCTTGCATAATATTCAATATGAGTGTATAATTATGAAAACTCAAAATTGAATCAGGCGACAGGCCGGAAGTGGAGGCAGAATATATGATAAAGGCAGGGATTATCGGTTCTACAGGCTATGCAGGCGGAGAGCTGGCAAGACTTTTACTGCAGCGGGATGATGTAGAAATTAAATGGTATGGTTCCAAAAGCTATATAGATAAGAAGTACGCTTCGATTTATCAGAACATGTTTCAGATAGTAGACGACGTATGCAAGGCAGATGATATAGAAGAACTGGCTGATTTAGTCGATGTAATTTTTATGGCCACTCCACAGGGACTGTGTGCGTCTCTTATAAATGAAGAAATTTTATCTAAAGTAAAGATGATTGATTTAAGCGCAGATTTCCGGATAAAAGATGTTTCTACTTATGAAGAATGGTATAAAATTCCCCATGCAAGTCCCCAGTTTATAAAAGAAGCCGTTTACGGACTGCCGGAAATCAACCGGGAAGAGATAAAAAAGGCCAGGCTGATTGCCAATCCAGGCTGTTATCCAACCTGTTCCTTCCTTTCGATTTATCCGCTGGCTAAGGAAGGGCTGATTGATATGTCTACAATTATTATTGATGCCAAATCCGGTACTTCCGGAGCCGGCAGAGGCGCCAAGGTAGACAGCCTGTACTGCGAGGTAAATGAAAATATAAAAGCCTATGGCGTGGCGACTCACCGCCATACGCCGGAGATTGAAGAACAGCTTTCCTATGCGTCGGGACAGCCGGTTACCATCAGCTTTACCCCTCATCTGGTTCCCATGAACCGAGGAATTTTAGTTACAGCCTATGCTTCTTTATTAAAAGAAGTTTCATACGAAGAAGTTAAGGCAGTCTATGATCAATACTATGGAAAAGAATATTTTGTAAGGGTATTAGACAAAGACATGGTTCCTCAGACCCGCTTTGTGGAAGGCAGCAATTTTGTGGACGTCAACTTTAAAATCGATCCCAGAACCAACCGGATTGTGATGATGGGAGCCATTGATAATGTAGTAAAAGGAGCCGCAGGTCAGGCTATCCAGAATATGAATCTTATGTTTGGCCTTCCGGAAAATACCGGATTAAAACAGATCCCCATGTTCCCATAAGGTGAGAGAATTGGGAAAAAACTGGGAAGAAAGGATTTAAGAGACAGTATGGCAGGAACAATGCAGATTCTTTACCGCCCTATGGAAATAGAAGATTACGATCAGGTATTTCAATTGTGGCAGACCATTAAGGGCTTTGGCATCCGGTCCCTGGATGATTCCAGAGAGGGAGTAGAACGGTTTTTGAAACGAAATCCTGCCACCAGCGTAGTGGCTGTTCAAAATGGACGGATTATCGGCAACATTCTCTGCGGCCATGACGGAAGAACCGGCTATTTTTATCATGTGTGCGTGGAAAAACATTACCGTAATCATGGAATTGGCCACAAGATGGCAAAATGGTGTATGTATGCATTAAAGGAAGAAGGAATTAATAAGGTAAGCCTGATTGCATTTAAGTCCAATCAGGTAGGAAATGCATTCTGGCAGGGAGTTGGCTGGAATGAAAGAGAGGACGTAAATTTTTACGATTTCGTCTTAAATGAAGAAAATATTACCAGATTTAACGGTTAGCAGGAGGCTTGATTTATGAAGATAATAGAAGGCGGAGTAACAGCAGCAAAAGGATTTCAGGCAGCATCTACAGCAGCAGGAATTAAGTATCAGAATCGTCCAGATATGGCGCTAATATACAGTGAAAAACCCTGTATCTCGGCAGGAACCTTTACAACCAATCTGGTAAAGGCCGCACCGGTAAAATGGGATAAGAATCAGGTGACAAGCGGCGCTTTGGCTCATGCAGTTGTGGTTAATGCGGGAATTGCCAATGCATGTACAGGGGCAGAAGGAATGGAGTACTGTAAGGAAACAGCCAAAGCAGCTTCTAAGGCGTTGGGCATTCCGGAGGACAGCGTACTGGTAGCATCTACCGGCGTCATTGGAATGCAGCTTCCCATGGATAAAATTACTGCAGGAATTGAAGCAATGGCCCCTCTTTTATCAGACAGCCAGGAAGCAGGAGTCCATGCAGCCAAGGCTATTATGACTACGGATACAAAGAAGAAAGAGGCAGCAGTTGAAATTACGCTGGGAGGAAAAACTGTAACAGTGGGAGGCATGTGCAAGGGATCTGGAATGATACATCCCAACATGTGTACTATGTTAAGCTTTGTTACAACCGATGTGGCAATCTCGAAAGAACTTTTGCAGGAAGCGCTGAGTGAAGATATTAAAGATACCTATAACATGATTTCTGTAGACGGAGATACTTCTACTAACGATACGGTTCTTCTCCTAGCAAACGGACAGGCAGACAATCCGGTTATTACAGAAAAAAATGAAGATTACCAGGAGTTCTGTAAGGCATTAAATTATGTAAATGAAACCTTAGCTAAGAAAATGGCAGGAGACGGAGAAGGATGCACGGCTTTATTTGAAGTAAAAGTAGTGGGAGCGGAAAGCAAGGAACAGGCCATAACCCTGTCCAAATCCATTATTACTTCTTCTCTTACCAAGGCTGCTATTTTTGGCCATGATGCCAACTGGGGCAGAATTTTGTGTGCCATGGGGTATTCAGGGGCTCAGTTTGATCCGGAAAAAGTAGACCTGTATTTTGAAAGCCCGGCCGGCAAATTACAGATTATCGAAAACGGTGTGGCTTTGGATTACAGCGAGGAAAAAGCTACGGAAATTTTATCCCAGCCAGAAGTAACGGCTATTGCAGATGTGAAAATGGGAACTGCTTCGGCTACGGCGTGGGGATGTGATTTGACCTTTGATTACGTTAAAATTAATGCTGATTACCGCTCCTAAGATATAAATTATCGGTAACTGTTCAGACGCAAATAAGGGAGGAAGAGCAGGATGAAATTAGATTCAGAAATCATGCAGAAGGCAGAGACATTAATCGAGGCCCTGCCATATATCCAGAGGTTTAACCGTAAGATTATTGTAGTCAAATACGGCGGCAGCGCCATGGTAGATGAAGAGCTGAAGCATCACGTCATCCAGGATGTGGTTCTCTTAAAGCTGGTTGGATTTAAACCTATTATTATCCACGGAGGCGGAAAAGAAATCAGCCGGTGGGTCAGCAAAGTAGGAATGGAACCCAGGTTTGTAAACGGCCTTCGGTTTACTGACGAACCGACCATGGAAATTGCAGAAATGGTTTTAAATAAAGTCAATAAAAGCCTGGTTCAGATGGTTAATGAGCTGGGCTGTCGTGCAGTAGGAATCAGCGGAAAAGATGGCTGTCTGCTAAAATGCGAAAAAAAGCTGTCAGATGGACAGGATATTGGATTTGTAGGAAACGTGACAGAGGTAAACCCACAGATTATTTATGATTTGCTGGAAAAAGATTTTCTTCCAATTATCTGCCCCATTGGTTTTGACAGCAATTATGTCAGCTACAACATTAACGCAGATGATGCGGCCTGTGCCATTGCCAGGGCAGTCAACGCAGAAAAGCTGGCATTTTTGACAGACGTAGAAGGCGTGTATAAGGATTATGAAGACAAAAATTCATTGATTTCGGAGATGACAGCAGCAGAAGCCAAAGAGTTTGTTGCCAGCGGAATGTTAGGCGGAGGAATGCTTCCAAAACTGCAGAACTGTGTTGACGCCATTGAAAACGGAGTAAATCGGGTTCATATTTTAGACGGCAGGATTCCCCACTGTCTGCTGCTGGAAATCTTTACTAATAAAGGAATCGGAACCGCTATTGTAAACAGCAGGGAGGAGAGACAGCTATGACAGAGAAGGAGCAGGTAATTAGCCTTGGAGAACAGGTTTTTTATAAGACTTATAACCGGTTTCCAGTAGTATTCGACCATGGAAAGGGAATGCATTTATACGATACAGAGGGCAATCAGTACCTGGATTTTGGAGCAGGAATTGCAGTCATGTCTTTGGGATATGGAGACAATGAATTTACTGATGCGTTAAAAAGCCAGATGGATAAGCTGACTCATACCTCTAACTTATTTTATAATGAACCGGCTGTAAAAGCAGGAGAAAAACTGCTGGAAGCGTCTGAAATGGAGAAGGTATTTTTTACCAACAGCGGTACAGAGGCCATTGAAGGAGCACTGAAAATTGCCCGCCGTTATGCTTATAATAAGAAGCAGAAGGGCCAGGGAGGAGCAGGAGAACCGGAGATTATTGCCATGGTTCATTCCTTCCATGGACGGAGTATGGGAGCCTTATCGGTGACTGGAAACACCCACTACCAGGAACCCTTTCAGCCTCTGCTTCCAGGCATGAAATTTGCCAGATATAATGACCTGGAGAGCGTAAAAGAGCTGGTTACAGAGAATACCTGTGCAGTTATTTTAGAGACGGTTCAGGGAGAGGGAGGCATCTATCCGGCAGAAAAAGAGTTTTTAACCGGAATCCGAAATCTGTGTGATGAAAAGGATATGCTGCTGATCTTAGATGAAGTTCAGTGCGGAATGGGACGAACCGGCCAGATGTTTGCATGGCAGCATTACGGAGTTAAGCCGGACGTTATGGCAGTGGCAAAGGCATTGGGAAACGGCGTTCCCATCGGGGCGTTTTTAGCCTGTGGCAAGGCTGCAACAGCTATGGTTCCAGGAGATCATGGCAGCACCTATGGAGGAAATCCATTGGTATGTGCAGCAGCAGCGTCTGTGCTGGATATTTTTAAAAAGCGAAACCTGCTGTCTCATGTCCGGGAGATGGGACAGTATTTGTGGGAAAAGCTGGAAGAAGTGAAAAACAACTGCGAGGCAGTAACAGGCCACAGAGGAATAGGACTGATGCAGGGGCTGCAGTTTGCTGAAACCATGCCTGTGGGAACCATAGTAAACAAGGCGTTGCTGGAGGAAAAGTTAGTTTTGATCAGCGCAGCAGACAATACAATCCGGTTTATTCCGCCGTTAATCGTAGAAAAAGAAGAAATTGACCAGATGATTTCCCGACTTTTAGCAGTAATTGGAAATTAACTGTAAATTTTTGTAAATTTTTCCGGTTTATATAGTGACAATTCCTTTTATTTGTTTTACAATAGAAACTAGGGTAGTGATGATTATGGAGGCAGGGAATGAATATTTATGATATTGCCGCCGAAGCCGGAGTTTCTATTTCAACTGTATCCAGGGTGATGAACAAAAAGGGAAATGTTAATCCGGAAATGAAGCGACGGATTGAAGAGGTACTGAAAAAATACGATTATAAACCCAGCGCTATTGCCAGAGGCATGGTTTCCAAAACAATGAAAACCATTGCGATTCTAACTGTGGATCTTCGGATTCCCCAGCACGCAAAGCAGGTTTACATAATTGAACGGGAATTTATTCAAAAAGGCTATAATGTCATGGTGTGCAACACTGGCGGCAAGATAGAGGAATGTGCCCAATACATCAATCTTTTAGCAGAAAAACAGGTAGACGGAGTTGTTTTAATCGGCTCTACATTTAATGAACTGAAAGACCGAATGGAGATTACGGGAAAGGTAGGCCAGATTCCGGTGGTTATGGCTAATGGCCATTTGGATCTGCCAAATTTCCACTCTATTTTAATTGACGATTTAAAGGGAATCCGAAGCGCCGCAGACTTTCTGTATGAGAAAGGCCACAGGGAAATATTCTGCATCTGTGATTTAGGCACAGACAGCGGCAGAGAAAAGGAAAAGGGATTTTTAGAGTCCATGAAGCTCCATGATATCGAAGATGGAAAGTCCAGGGTGATTAACTGCAGGTACGGGCTGGAGGGCGGCGCACTGGCAGTAGAGCAGCTTTTGGAACTAAAACGGCCCTTTACCGCCCTGATTTTTGGAGAAGATACTACAGCTATCGGCGCTATGAAAGAACTAAAGCACAGGGGTATCCGTGTGCCGGAAGACGTAGCCATTGTAGGATATGATAACTCCCCCGATACTATCATCTGCGATCCGGAACTGACTACAGTGGATATCAAGGCAGAAATGATGGGAACTCTTTGTGCCAGAACCCTTCAGGATTTGCTGGAAAACAGGGGCGTCAGCGCATCTTTGGCAATCCAGCCGGAGATTATTGTAAGAGAGAGTACGTGAGAGGCGGCTGGTACAGGAGCAAATGAATTGCAGAACTGAATAAAAGAACGGGACAGGGCTGGCCAGGATGGCCAGCCCTGTACTGTTACGAAACGGAATCTTACATTGAACTTTTAAATCGTATATGATATTCTTACGAAAGGAAATTCATCTGATAACAGCCCTGGAAAGGAGTAACATATGGAAATCAAGAGACAGACAATCGAAGAATTTACAGCCCAGTTGTCATCCAAAGCCCCGACGCCAGGGGGCGGAGGGGCATCTGCCCTGGCAGGCGCATTGGGAAATGCCCTGGGACAGATGGTGGCAAACCTGACCATTGGAAAAAAGAGATATGCAGATGTGGAACAGGAAGTGATAAGGCAGTTAGAAAACATGGAGCGGCTTCAACTGCGGTTTTTTGAACTGGCAGATGAGGACGCTAGGGTGTTTGCGCCTTTGGCGGCCTGTTACAGCCTGCCTTCCGGCACAGAAGAGGAACGGATTTATAAAGAAACTGTAATGGAAGAAAATCTTCTGGCAGCCAGCAGGATTCCCATGGAGATTATGGAAGAGTCTTTAAAAATGCTGGATATTCTGGAATTTCTGGGAGAAAAAGGAAGCCGCCTGGCAGTCAGCGATGTAGGGGTAGGCGTGCAGTTTATCCGGACAGCCCTTTCAGGAGCTGTTATGAATGTATATATTAATACCAGATCGATGAAGAACCGTGAGAAGGCAGAAGAACTGAACCGGAAAGCAGATGAGATGCTGGCTCAGGGAATCGGACAGGCGGATCAGATATATGAGATGGTAAGAAAGGGGCTGAGAGGATGATTCCATTAAAAGGTGCGGCAGTATCAGCCAAGATCCAGCAGGAAATCCAGGAAGAATTACAGGAACTTCAGGCAGAGGGAGGACGGATTCCAAAGCTTGCCATTGTACGGGTGGGAGAGCGTCCGGATGATTGTTCTTATGAAAGAGGGGCCTTAAAGCGCATGGAAAAGCTGGGACTTCTGGCTCAGGTCTATACATTTCCTTCTGACATCTCCCATGAGGACTTTGAACATGCATTTTTAGAAATTAATGAAGAGGAAACCATAGACGGAATTTTATTATTCCGCCCCCTTCCCAGCCAGATTAATGAAAACAGGATTATAGAATTAATCGATCCGAAAAAGGATTTAGACGGCATCTGCCCGGCCAATATAGCAAAGGTATTTTCCGGAGACAGCCAGGGATTTGCACCATGTACGGCAGAGGCTGTGGTAGAAGTGTTAAAGGCCAATGATATTGAAATTTCTGGAAAACGGATTGTAATCGTAGGCCGCAGCATGGTAGTAGGCCGTCCTCTGTCTATGCTGCTGTTAAAGGAAAATGGAACGGTGACGATTTGCCATACCCGTACCAGAGAACTTGCAAAGACCTGTCAGAACGGTGAGATTTTGATTGCGGCAGTGGGAAAGGCGAAGATGCTGGACCGTTCTTATGTGGGGGAGGACGCGATTGTAATTGATGTAGGAATTAATGTAGACAAGGATGGAAATCTTTGCGGAGATGTGGATTTTGCTTCCCTGGAAGGAAAAGCATCTATGGCCACACCAGTGCCAGGAGGCGTAGGCGCCGTTACCACCTCTGTGCTGGCAAAGCACCTGGTAAGGGCTGCCAGGCAGCGCAGAGAGGCAGCAGAATATTAGTGTCTTAAACCAGAGAGTCGTCTTTTAGTACCTCGGTTAGATCTCCACGGAAAATGGCCCGTATTCCCAGAAAATAAGCCAGGGCAATCATACTTCCCATTATGGCAATCAAGGCGGCTGGCAGTAAAGGGACGCATGCCAGGTATCGGCGGGCCGGAATATGAGCAAGGTGTAAGGCCCATATTACCAGGGGAATATTTAATAGGATGCTGATGATTACAGGACGAATCAGCAGAATCAATGCTTCATAAATGAGAATTTGCCGGATGTTTTTGGGAGAAAATCCCAGGGCTGAATATCTGGCAAATTCTCTTTTTCGTTGCTGAATGTGGCCTAAGGTTGCGGAAAATACATTGGACAAGCCAATCAGGGAGAGAAGCAGGGCAATCATTCCCATGGCAATCCGCAGCTGTTTTCGGATGGAAAGATTAAGGGCAGGGAACCTTGTGGAAATTCTTCTGTCAGTTTTGGAAGCCTGCTTGAAAAATTCTCTGTTTTTACGGTAATAGGCGTTTTTCCATCAGAAGAATACAGTTCCAGAGTCAGGGGAGCATCGGTTTTAAAAAGGGAAACCGGAGACATTCTTCGGCTGGTCTGGTTGTCCCAGTACTGGTTGACTGCAATGATTCCAGAATTCGGATTCACAATCTGCTCAGGATTCTCTGTTTGGTATTGGGAAAAGCTTTCATTGTCCAAAATGAGAATGGGAACGGAAAGTTTTACCATATTCTCTGCCTGATTGTTGGAAGCGCCTTCATTGGAAAAAGAGGTATCCTGGACAGCCTGTCTGCTTAGACAGTCTCTGGAAACAGAGGCGGATGCCAGGGTGCGCCTGTATTGAATACAGGATGTTACACCGTCCATCTGGCGAATCGAAGCGGTAAGCTGGGAACGGGTTTGGTCAGAGACAGAGTTTAGTTCTATCCCAAAGTCCCAGACGTTTCGGTACCGGTTAAAATATCTGTCCTCAACGCTTAAACCGGAGATGGTTTCCAGATTTAAAAAGCTGATAAATGCCAAAATGGAACAGGTAATGGAAATCATAGAAGTCCGAAACGCTTTTTTCTGGCATAGATGGATTTTGCAGCCAGTTCGGCAGAAAGGCCAAACATGGAAGAAAACAGCCGGTAAGGCTTCATTTTTTTTACAGGCATGGTTACGCCCTGACGGATGGCATCTAAAGGAGAAAGTCTGGCAAGCTTTCTGGCTGGAATCCATGATGATACCGTAATCGTGAAAAAGGTAAACAGGAGCGCCGAACAAGGCAGGAAGCAGGGAGAGGAGGACGCATTCCTGAATGAGAACGGTTCGGATCTGTCTGGGAGAGGCCCCTGTGCTTTTTAAAGTGCCAATCTGGTGAAGGCGGCTGTTCATGGTTACTTCATAAGCATTATGAAGCATGAAAATCAGGGCGCAGCTAATGGCAATGAGAATCAACAGTTAGGAAACCAGCAGAGCCCTGTAATCGGAAGTCAGGACCTGGGCTGCCTGGGAAGGATCCAGGCCTCGGGTTACGGAAAGTTTGTAAATCTGGTCCTGCCACAGGTTATAATAAAAGACGCTGAAAAAGGTCATAAGGCCAGAGGTTAAAAAGGCGATTACCATCATAAAAAGGCTGGAGTTTTTATTTTGTTTGAAATAATGAACGGAGTAATAATTCCACATAATGCCTCCTTATCGAATCCGCTGATCGGAAACAATCTGTCCGTCTTCCATGAAGAGAATACGGTCAGCCTGGAGGGCAATGGATTCGTCATGGGTGACTAAAATCAGGGTTTGATGGTAGGTGCGGTTGGAGTATTTTAAAAGCTCCATAATATCCTGGCCATTTTTCTTGTCCAGATTGCCGGTGGGTTCATCTGCCAGCACCAGGGCAGGGGCGTTAATTAAAGCACGGCTTATGGAAACACGCTGCTGTCCGCCGGAAAGCTGGCTGGGAAGGTGGTCTTTTCGTTCTGTTAAATGCAGCATATGAAGGAGTTCTTCATAACGCTTGGGATTTACTTTCTGGCCATCCAGTCTCAAAGGCAGCAGAATATTTTCACCGGCAGTTAAAACCGGAATTAAGTTATAAAACTGGTAAATCAGTCCCACCTGCCTTCGGCGGAAAGACAGCCAGCTCTTCTGCGTTTTTTTCATACACATCTACACCATGTCCCCTGACTGTACGGATAATGGTCGGGGAAGAAGGATCGGGCTCTATTTTTTCTCGGAGACGCTTAATTGTAACGGTTAAGGTATTGTCATTGACGTACTCTCCGGCAAAATCCCAGATTGCGTTTAAAAGGCGATTGCGGGAGAGGACTTGTCCAGGGGGATTCAGAAATACTAAGAGCAGCCGGTATTCCAGGGCAGAGAGATGGATTTCCCTGCCGTCTCTGCTTACAGAAGCCTTTACCGTGTCGATGCTTAAATCGCCAAGAGTACAGACAGAAGGGCTTTTTGCCGCATCTTTGAAGAACGTTTTTAATACGGGAAATAAGTTCCAAAGGCCGGAAGGGTTTTGCAATGTAATCGTCTGCGCCCAGGGTAAAACCGGTGACAGTGCTGGCTTCATCACTCATGGCAGTGAGAAAAATAACAGGAAGCTTCTATCGGGATTTTATATCGGTACATAAGGAATAACAGCTTCCATCTGGCAGTCCAATGTCTAACAGAACCAAATCACAAGGAGTATGCTCCAGCTCCTCCAGAGCATTTCGTCTGGAAAAAGAGCAGGAAACAGAAAAGCCGTGTTCTGTAAGAAGATCAGACACTCCGGCCGAAATATCAGGATTATCTTCAACAATCAAAATTCGGGTCATGGGAAATACCTCCGCCAGGATAAGTGATGTGGTTATTTTACCACAGGCAGAGAAAAAGAGACAAGATTTCCAGGAAAAATCAAAATAGAAAAAGAACATTCCCAGAAGCAGACGAAAAGTGCTGAATCATGTTATGGGAATGTTCTCAAGGGGGGGGTTACAATTCTACTGCCTTACGGCGGACTTCAGCTAACGCTTTTGCCACCGGCGGAAGGGAAATGATAAGAAGGGTGATAATGCCTTCTGCCAAAATGTAGGAGTAGTTGTAAACAATTGGGTAAACAGGGCGCAGCGCCTGAGGGAAGTTTTCCGGCATATACTCCATCCAGTACAGATACCCTCCTAAAGCATGGAATGCGCCACGGGCAAGAATGCCTGCAAGATAGCCCTTTACCAAACCGTTTTTAGATTTGCAGAATAAACCTGCCAGTCCCAGGGCGGCAAAGGCCAGCACATAATCACAGCATACCTGGAAAAAGGAAAGGACAAAAGGTTCCTGAAGGAACTGGAGAATGCCATAGGCAAGTCCGGTCAGAATACCGACCCGCACTCCGTACCAATTGCCGATTAAGCAGATAAACAGCATGCTGCACAGGGTAATGGAGCCGCCCCAGGGTGCGGAAAACAGCTTAATATAGGATGTAAGAAAGGACAGGGCCATGGCCATAGCACAAAATACCATTTGTTTAGTGGACATGGTCTGGCCTTTTTTGCTGTGGCCCTTTACCAGTCCGCCGATTAAAAAGAGTAAAATGGCGGCGGCAATGGAGACACCATAACCTGCGGCGGTCAGGCCGCCTTCGGCAGTTACTAAAAAATTAGACATAAAAAAACCTCCTTGACTGACAGGAGGGGTGCTGTATCAAATGCTGTAATATCCTGCACAAAACAGGTATCAAACAGTATTTGCTGCTTCCTTACGCCGGCATTAACCGGTTCAAGTAATGAGGGTCAGGATAACTGTAAACAGTCCCAATCTCAGCCTTAAGCTCCCCTAGCGTGTCTTAGTATATTATTCTCAAAAAGTATAGATCGGAATGGGGGAAAAGTCAATAATAGGGAAAATTAGAAGTTCACAAAATTTTCACAAATAAATTAGCACTCACCTATTGACAGTGCTAATAACTAGTGGTATAACGTAGTCAGAACAAAGGAAAGGAAACAAAAGCAAAGGTTAAGAAAGGATTTTGTGAGTTCCCCAAAACATCCCTGTTCCAAAGAAACAAGGTAAAAATGCATAGAAAAAGGAGAGATGATTTATGTTAATGCCTAGTATTTTTGGAGAGAATATGTTTGATGACTTTATGAGAGATTTCCCGTTCTTTGATGACAGCGAGTTGAGAAAAACTGAGAAGAAGCTGTACGGCCATCATGGTAAGAACTTGATGAAGACAGATATTAAGGAAACCGATGCCGGCTATGAGCTGGAGATGGATTTGCCAGGTTTTGCAAAGGAAGAGATTCATGCATCTCTGGAAAACGGTTATCTGACTATCAGCGCCGCCAAAGGCCTGAATGAAGATGAACAGGAAAAGGAAAGCGGCCGGTATATCCGCAGAGAGCGTTATATGGGTGCATGCCAGCGTACATTTTATGTTGGAGAGGATGTAACAGAAGAGGATATTAAAGCTGAATTTAAGCATGGTATTTTGAATCTGTTTGTTCCAAAGAAAGAAGCTAAACCTGCTGTTGAACAGAAGAAGTATATTGCAATTGAATAAAGAAATGTAACTTGTTTTCAGGGGACTGCCGACGCCTGTAGTGTGTCGGCAGTCCCTTTTTCTATCGTCAGAATATCTGATGATTGGAATAATTATAAGATTTCTCCATTACTTTGTATAACCGAACGATACCAGTCAAAGGAAGCTTTTTTTATGCGGTTCAGGGTGCCTTTGCCGGAATCATCCCTGTCTACATAAACAAAACCATAGCGCTTGCTCATTTCACCGGTGGAAGCCGATACTAGGTCAATACAGCTCCATACGATATATCCCATTAATTCAACACCGTCTTCCATAGCAAGTTTCATAGCCTGGATGTGTTGTCTTAAATAGTCGATTCGGTAATCATCCTGAATCTTGCCATCAGGGTCAATGTTATCTTTGGCGCCTAGGCCGTTTTCTACAATAAAGAGTGGTTTTTGGTAGCGATCGTATAGTTGATTCATGGTAATCCGGAGTCCTAACGGGTCAATAGCCCAGCCCCACTGACTAGTTTCCAGCCAGGGATTTTTTACAGAGCGAACTACATTGCCTTCATTTGCAACTTTTCCATTCATATTTGCTGAAACGCAACGACTGGCATAATAGCTGAAAGAGATAAAATCTACAGTATTTTTTAGAATTTCTCGCTCTTCTTCTGTTATCTCCAGGCGGATATTTTTTTCATCAAAGAGTTTTTTCGCATAGCTGGGGTAATGTCCCCGAACTTGTACATCGATAAAGAACAGATTTTCCTGTTCTTTTTTGACAGATTCCCAAACATCGTTTGGATTACAGGAATAGGGATAAAAGCTTCCGCCTGCCAGCATACAGCCAACTTTATTTTCAGGATCTTGCTCATGGGCAGCTTTTGTAGCCAATGCACTGGCTACGAGCATGTGATGGGCAGATTGATAAATCACCTGATTACGGTTTTCGTGTTCTTCAAAGGCAATGCCAGCTCCAGAAAAGGGACTGTGAAGAACAATATTAATTTCATTAAAAGTCAGCCAGTATCTGACAAGACCGGAAAATTCTTTAAAACAGGTTTTGGCATAGCGGAGAAAGCAGTTTATAACGATTTTGTTTCTCCAGGAGCCATATTTGGAAATGAGTCCTGCAGGAACGTCAAAATGGCATAAGGTTACAAGCGGTTCCATACCATTTTTACGGCATTCTTCAAACATATTTTTATAGAAGGAGATTCCGTCTGGATTGGGTAGTTCTTCGTCTCCCTGGGGGTAAAGACGAGACCAGGAAATAGAGGTCCGAAAAACTTTTAAACCCAGTTCACCCATTAGTGCCAAATCTTCTTTGTAATGATGATAGAAGTCAATGGCTTCATGGCTGGGATAGTATGAAGTGTCATCTATTACAGGATGAGGGACGTTGCCTAGTTTTACATTCATACGGCGAGAACCGTGGGGAATCAGGTCAATATTGCTGATTCCCCGCCCATCTTCCTGATAAGCACCTTCAGCCTGATTTGCAGAAATAGCGCCTCCCCATAAAAAGCCATTCGGTATTTTGTAAGTGCTCAATGTTAATTCTCCTCTTCTGGAAGATCTTCAAATCCAATTACCAATGTCAATATAAAGGAAAGGACAATGGATAACAGAGTGATGCCTGCAATCCATGCAATACTGCGTCCTGGGTTTGCGGGGTCGATAAACTGAACGCCGGTCAGCACACTAGGAGATACCATAGAACGGCTGGCCAGTCCGCCAATTCCAGCCAGACAGCCACATACAAATCCTGTAATTAAAGAAGCGATCAGAGGACGTTTTAAACGTACTGCCACACCATAAAGAGCTGGTTCTGTAGTTCCGGCAATTAAGGCAGAAGAGGCAGCTGCAAGAGCAGTCTGACGAAGTTCTCGGTTTTTTGTTTTGAGAGCAACTGCAAGAGAAACGCCGCCTAAAGATAAGTTAGCGCCAATTTCAGAAGGCATTACAGTACCTTCCATGCCGGTTTCAGAAATCGTCTGCAAAATAGTAGGTGTAAATACGCGGTGCATACCGGTAATAACCAGAAGAGGCCAGATTGCGCCCATAATTCCAACAGCTAAAAAGCCAAGTTTAGACTGTACAAAGAATACAAATGCAGAAATCGCTTCACCGATGTAAACACCTGCAGGTCCAATAACCAGGATGGCAATAGGAGCTGCAACCAGAAGAATTAACATCGGTTTTAAGAAGTTTTTGGTTACAGCAGGAGTAATTCTATCAATTGCCCTCTCAATATAGGATAAAATCCAGGTCATGCATAAAGAAGGAATAACGGTATACGTATACTTTACAGAAGCGATGGGAATTCCAAAAAAGCGGGCAGCAGTATCACCTACAGTTACAGCTTCCATCATACCCCGAAAGTCTGGGTGAATAAGTACACCGCCAATCGCAATGGCTAAAAACATATCCGTTTTAAATTTTTTAGACGCAGATGCGGCTACCATAACCGGTAAGAAATAAAATGCTCCATCGCCAATTAAATTAAGCAGTTTGTAGGTTTCAGAATCTGCAGAAAGGATGCCTGCCATTCCAAGAAGCATTACCAGAAGTTTTACCATGGATCCGCCGATAATTGCCGGAATCAGGGGAGACATGGTTCCAACGATAGCATCCAGAATATTGTTTCCGATTTTTTTCAGAGAGAGGGGTTCTTTTTTCTCTCCTTTTGCAATCTGGCTGGCTTCGCCGAAATTTCCCATTTTTAAAATTTCGCGGTAAGCAGCTTCTACATGGTTGCCGATGATAATTTGATACTGTCCACCCTGTTTTACCAGTCCCATGACACCATCAATAGCTTTTACAGCCTCGTCATCTGCTAAGGATTCGTCTTTTAGTACAAAACGAAGACGAGTCATACAATGAGTAACGCTTGCGATGTTTTCTGCACCGCCGATGTGTTCTGCGATATTTTTTGATACAATCGCATAATCTCTTGCCATTTTGTGTTCCTCCCTAAAAGTTTTCTTTTGATAAGGGCATTATAAAGAATCTGTTCCATTTTGTCAGTGCTTTTGGCAACGAAAAAAACAAGTGACGTGGTTTATCACTTGTTTTTTAGAGGTAACATAGTGTTTTTTTGTTTTGCTGTCTTAATAGGAAGAAGGGTGGTTTGCAGTATATTGATAAAGTTTTTTTCCGAGACGTTCTACAATGCTGATGGCAGGGATTTGAGTTGTTACATCATAATCTTTGCGTTTCATGTAGCTGACATAATAGGCAATGTTGTAATCGGACAGTTTGGCAATGGTACAATTTTCTGTATTTGTAATACTTAAAATGCGGCAGTTTTTCTCTTTGAACCGAATTACATGGTTAATAGTATCCCTGGATTCGCCAGAAACAGAAAATACGATTACAAAAGAATGGTCGATGAAGCAGCTTTCTGTAGGATAGTGAGGTTCATCAATATAAAGACAGAATTTTCCCATACTGGAAAAATAGCGGGCACCGTATTTTGCGACAATGCCAGACATTCCACTGCCGACTAAAAAAACGTTGTCAGCCTGAAAAATGACGTCTGCCAGCATATTTAGTTTGGATTCAAACTCATTAGAGGATGACTTTTTCAGAAAATCTACAACTTCTGATATATCATCCCGCATCGGAAATTGATTTTTCCGATTTATATGCTCCCGAAACTGGAGTTTAAATTCGGAATAACCGTTGCAGCCCATTTTCTTGCAGAAGCGGAGAATGGTGGAAGTGGAGACATGGGTCTCAGAGGACAGTTCACGTATACGCATGTATTTGACTTTATCAGGGTGTTTTACAATGTATTCGTAGACGATTCGTTCTAAATCGTTTAATTGTTTTACTTGCTCTACATCAAACATTTAAGGCCTCCTAATCCTTTTGTGCTATTGATAGTATAACAATTTGGAGTGGAGGATGTCAAGAAAAGGAAGGGGAATAAAACCTATATTTCTGGGAAATCTAAGCATCAGAAATAATTAGAAAAATAGTGTTGCAGAGAGGTAGGAAAAGAATGACAGGAATCATCATTGCCCTGGTTTCAGGAGCGCTTATGAGCATTCAGGGAGTATTTAATACAGAGGTGACAAAACAGACCAGTATTTGGGTATCTGCAGGCTGGGTACAGCTTACGGCGTTTGCAGCATGCTTGCTTATGTGGCTGTTTACAGGAAGGGAACAGATTGGCGGTTTGTGGCAGACAGAACCCAGATATATGCTTTTGGGAGGAATTATAGGAGCGTTTATTACGTATACCGTTATTAAAAGTGTGGGAACATTAGGCCCGGCCCAGTCAGCCCTACTGATCGTAGTAGCTCAGATCATTGTGGCCTATTGTATTGAGGTATTTGGCCTGTTTGGAGTGGAGAAGGCCGCTTTTGAATGGAGAAAACTTTTGGGGGCTGCAGTCGCTGTTCTGGGGATTGTAATTTTTAAAAAATAGTGCTTGTATTTGAAAGGGCCATTGAGTAGAATAGATATAAGCTGAGGCGGCATCCGGTAAGGAGGAAGCCATTGAAAAAACTAATTAAAAATTGCCGGAGGGTGGCTGTATTGCTGCCCGCTGTTCTTTTGGCGGCCGGATGCGGTGGTGCAAAAGAAGAAATGACGCTGGATTTATTGAAACAGCAGGAGGAACAGGCTGAAATTCATTCCGGAGAGCAGGCTGGGATGGAGGGGGCAGGAGAGTCTTCCTGGGGAACTTTGACAGGTGAGACTTCGGCAGGCAAAGCTCTGACAGGAGCGGCAATGCCAAGTGAGAGTTTGCTGGTTCATGTATGCGGCGCAGTCAGCTGTCCAGGCGTTTATGAATTGTCTGAAGGAGACAGAGTTTTAGACGCAGTAAAAGCAGCAGGCGGTTTTTCAGAAGATGCAGCTCAGGATGCTCTGAATCTGGCTCAGGAGGTGGAAGACGGAAGCAGAATCCGGATTCCTACAGAATCAGAGGCAGAAAGCGGTTTACAGGCTTTTTGGCCGTCAGAGGATGACGGAAAGATCAATCTTAATACAGCCGGAACCAGTGAACTGACGTCTCTCAGCGGAATAGGAGAGTCCAGAGCTGAGGACATCCTTTCCTACAGGCAGGAGCACGGCCCTTTTCAATCCATAGAGGAGATTAAAAACGTGCCAGGCATTAAAGATACCATATTTGAGAAGATAAAAGACGACATTACCGTTTAAATACGGTATTACATAAATTTTGAGGTGGAAGATGACGCGAGTATTAGTAGTAGATGATGAAAAATTGATTGTAAAAGGAATCCGGTTCAGTCTGGAACAGGACGACATGGAAGTGGACTGCGCATATGATGGGGAAGAAGCCATTGAGAAAGCCAGGCAGAAAGAATACGATATTATTTTGCTGGATGTGATGCTTCCAAAGGCAGACGGCTTTGAGGTGTGCCAGGCGATTCGGGAGTTTTCGGAAGTGCCCATTATTATGCTGACAGCCAAAGGCGGCGATATGGATAAGATTCTGGGACTGGAGTATGGAGCAGATGACTACATAACCAAGCCTTTTAACATTTTGGAAGTAAAAGCCAGAATTAAGGCCATTATGCGCCGCAGCGCAAAAAATAAGAAAAAGAATCAGGGACCGGAAAGCCATGTGATTGCAGCAGGTGATTTGAAACTGGATATGGATGGCCGCAGGGTATTTATCGGTGAAAAGGAAATTAATTTAACAGCAAAGGAATTTGACTTGCTGGAGCTGATGGTATGCAATCCCAATAAGGTATACAGCAGAGAGTCACTATTATCCCTGGTGTGGGGCAATCGGGCCATGGATACGGGAGACGTCCGTACCGTAGACGTGCATGTAAGAAGGCTGAGAGAAAAGATAGAACCAAGTCCCAGCGATCCCAGATATGTTCATACAAAATGGGGAGTTGGATACTATTTCAGGGCGAAATAGTATCCGAAACAGAAGTGTCGGAAATGGAAAGGGGAAACAGAGCTGTCGGAAGCTATAATGTACTGGCTAATTGGTCGATAGATTCAAACCGATAGCCCATTTCTTCCCATTTGGTAAGAAGCTCATCTAAAATAGCGGCGTTGGTACTGGAGGTACTGTGAAGGAGAACCACTGCGCCAGGATGGATTCGTCCAAGGAGCTTGTCAAAGGCTTCTTCTTTTGAGGGCTGTTTATCCTGATACCAGTCTACATAGGCCAGACTCCAGAAAAATGTGGTATAACCCATCTCTTTTGCCATTTTTAAATTGGATTCGCTGTATTTCCCCTGGGGAGGACGGTAAAATTTGGGCATGGTCTGTCCGGTTATCTGCTGGAACAGGTTTTCCAGGTCACTGAGTTCTTTTTGAAAGGCGTCCACAGTAGAAATTTTGGACATATCGGGATGGTGGAAGGTATGATTGCCAACAATGTGGCCTTCTTCCAGCATCCGTTTGACTAATTCAGGGCTGGTTTCCAGGTAATTTCCCACCAGGAAAAAAGCGGCTGGGGCCTGGTGCTTTTTTAAAGCGTCCAGAATGGGAGCCGTATTTCCATTTTCATAACCAGCGTCAAAGGTGAGATAGATGACTTTTTCATCAGAAGGACCGGCATAACATGCACGGTACTGTTTCAGATAATCAGAAGTGGCATTGCCCACAGGGGTCTGGCCTTTGGTTTGAAAACTTAAGCCCCAGTTTCCGTCAGCGGCATTTTGGATAAAAGGGGAGGATGCCGGACGATTTGCAGTAAAGCGGGCAGCGGCCTGACCTGCGAAAAAAGAAAGGCAGAAAAGGGCGGCCAGCCCAAAGATGGAAAGATGTTTTTTAGGAAAAGAACGTTTCATAGGCTATGATCCGGATTCATTGATTTGTAAAGAATATATGATTCGGTTTTAATAAAAAGACGTAACTATTCAGGACGGCGGGAAAACCGGTGCAAAAACTGTGTCAAGCTGGCTTGTAAACTGAGGGTAGTAAAAGACGAAAGAACAATAGAGACGAAAGAAGAGGAACGATATGACATACCAGATCCGTCAGGGAACGATAGAGGATTTAGAAGAGATTACAAGAGTGGAGGCAGACTGTTTTCCGGCAGCAGAGGCTGCAGACAGGGAAGCGTTTCAAAAGCGGCTGACCGCCTTTCCGGAATGCTTTTTTGTGGCAGAGACAGATGGAGAAGACGGCAGAGAAATCATTGGTTTTATCAATGGTGCTGCAGTGGACGAGAAAACCATTTGCGATGAGATGTTTGAAGATACAGGCTGGCATAAAAGAGACGGCAGGTATCAAAGCATTTTCGGACTTGATGTCAGAAAGAAATGGAGACGTCAGGGGGTAGCGGCTGCATTAATGGAGCATATGATCGAAAATGCCAGAAAAAAGGGGAGGGACGGCTTAATCCTGACCTGCAAAGATAGGCTGATTCATTATTATGAGAAATTTGGGTATCGAAATCTGGGAGTATCTGCTTCCGTTCACGGAGGCGCAGTGTGGTACGATATGATATTAGAATTTTCAGATCAAAAGATTCGCTGCCCTGAACCAGTATCATTTGAGAAAGGCTGATAAGAACCATGAAAATTACCCTGATAACAGTAGGGAAAATAAAGGAAAAATATTTAGAACAGGCTATTGCAGAGTATTCCAAGCGCCTGAGCCGCTACTGCAAGCTGGAAATTATCCAGGTAGCAGATGAAAAGACGCCGGATGGGGCCAGCCCGTTAGTGGAAGAGCAGATAAAAGAAAAGGAAGGGCAGCGGATTTTATCCCATATTAAGGATGGGATGTATGTAATCGCCCTGGCGATCCAGGGGAACATGCTGACATCTGAAGAACTGGCTCAGAAAATGGATACTTTGGGTATCAGCGGGATCAGCCATGCCGCATTTGTAATCGGCGGTTCCCTGGGACTGTCTGAACAGGTGTTAAAAAGGGCGGACTATCAGCTTAGCTTTTCAAAAATGACCTTTCCACATCAGCTTATGCGTGTAATTTTGCTGGAGCAGATTTATCGCAGCTACCGGATTATTTCAGGGGCGCCTTATCACAAATAGAAGCAGGCAGGGCATGGTTGTTCTGCTTGTTTTCATCACGGAGGAAGGCTTATGATAGTATCTCTGCAGGGCTGTATGGCAGTAGGAAAAACGACAGCAGTCCGTTATATTGAGAAACATGCTCCTTATGTCCACATTAGTTATGAAGACAATAAAGCGGTTATCGAAGAAGTTGTCCGCAGAGGGCTGATAAAAACAAACTATGAGGATTATTTGGAGATTCAGAAACTCTGGCTTAGAAATGAAGTTCAAAGATGGGAGAAGTCAAAGGAATATCCCTGCACACTGATGGATTTTGGAGCTGAGGAAATAGAATTTTATACCCTTCATTATCCCAAAACCATTGGGGAAAACTGGGAAGTAGAAGAGCCTTTGAAAGAAGAATTAGAAGCAGTCCGCAGGTGTTATCCCGACAGAATTTTGTTTTTGGATGCTTCGGATGAGATTCTGAGACAAAGAAAAGAACATGACAGCACCCGTTCCAGAGAATTTTTTGAACACCATATTTTGCACCTGCTTCCGCTAAAAAGGCAGTGGTTCTGTCAGATGGACAGGACGGATGTTTTAAATACCGATTATTTGACCAGCGAAGAGGTGGGAGAACGGGTCAGGCAGTGGATTGATACATGGATGAGGACGACTAAAGAAAATAACAGGAGGAAACGATAAGAGATCATGGAAAATCAGGAAAATAAACAGGAAACCGGGACGCCTCATAAGCGCCGCGCCCGTTACAGCGGAACCCATCCCAGACATTTTAGTGAAAAGTATAAAGAACTGCAGCCGGAAAAGTATGGGGAAACCATTGAAAAGGTTATCCGAAAAGGAAGCACTCCGGCTGGTATGCATATTTCCATTTGTGTAAAAGAAATTATTGACTTTCTTCAGATTCAGCCAGGACAAACAGGAGTGGACGCCACATTAGGATATGGCGGCCATACTCTGGCAATGCTGAAGTGCCTGGATCATCAGGGCCACATTTATGGCCTGGATGTTGACCCAATTGAGTCTGCAAAGACAAAAGAACGGCTGGCCAGACAGGGATTTGGAGAGGATATGATTACCGTCCGGCTGCTGAATTTTGCCAATATTGATGAACTGGCAAAAGAACACGGGCCATTTGATTTTGTACTGGCAGATTTAGGGGTATCTTCCATGCAGATTGACAATCCGGAGAGGGGATTTTCTTATAAAACAGAAGGCCCTTTGGATTTGCGTCTGAATCCGGAAGCGGGGATTTCGGCGGCTGAACGGTTAAAAACCATCAGTCAGCAGGAACTTTGCGGCATGTTGATTGAAAATGCAGACGAACCCTATGCGGAGGAGATTTCCAGAACTGTGGTTACAGAAATCAGAAAGGGACGTCCCATTGATACTACAGTACGGTTAAAAGAAGCCATTGAAAAAGCGTTGTCTTTTATTCCTGAAAAAGACAGAAAAGAGGCAGTGAAAAAGTCCTGCCAGAGAACGTTCCAGGCGTTAAGAATTGATATTAATAATGAATATGAGGTTTTATACCAGTTTCTGGAAAAACTCCCCCAGGTATTGACAAAGGGAGGCAGAGCTGCGATTTTAACCTTTCATTCCGGAGAGGATCGGCTGGTAAAAAAATCCTTTAAAGAGTTTTACAGACAGGGAATTTATAAAGAAATTTCCAAAGATGTAATCCGTCCTTCTGCCGAAGAATGCGCCATGAACAGCAGAGCCAGGTCTACCAAGATGCGCTGGGCAATTAAGGCATAAAAGGTTAAAACTTCATCAGGAAAACCATCAGAAAGGGAGACAGAATATGCGTTATCCGAAACATTTAACAGAACAGGGAACTATTGGATTTGTAGCGCCGTCCTTTGGCTGCGCCACAGAGCCGTATCGGACTGCTTTTCAAAACTGCCAGAAAGTATTGTCAGAAAAAGGCCATGGTATTGTGTTAGGACCGAATTGTTATGAGGGTTCCGGAACCGGAATCAGCAATACGCCTGAAAAATGCGGAAAAGAACTGACGGAAAGCTATCTTAGCCAAGAAAGTCAGGCTTTAATTTCCTGCGGAGGCGGCGAGCTGATGTGCGAGATTTTAGATTACGTGGATTTTGAACAAATCAGCAAAGCAGAGCCAAAATGGTATATGGGATACTCTGATAATACCAATTTTACCTACCTTTCCGCAACAATTTGCGATACAGCTGCTATCTATGGGCCTTGTGCAGCTGCATTTGGCATGGAACCCTGGCATCCGGCTATTGAAGATGCCTATGATCTTTTGCGAGGAACAAAAAATCAGGTATCTGGCTATGAATTGTGGGAAAAAGAGTCTCTAAAAGATGAGGAGCACCCTTTGGTTCCCTATCATGTAACAGAACCCAGACAGATTCGCAGCTTTTTGGGTGACAAAGAAATTCCGGCAGATCAGGTAAATTTCGAGTTTTCCGGCAGACTTATAGGAGGATGTATGGATTGTCTGGTAAATTTGCTGGGTACAGAATACGATCAGACAGAAGCGTTTAACAAACGGTACCAGGAAAATGGCTTTATCTGGTTTTTAGAGTCCTGTGATCTAAATGTATTCGCCATCCGGAGAGCAGTGTGGCAGATGCAGCATGCCGGCTGGTTCCAGCATGTAAAAGGCTTTTTAATTGGGCGTCCCTACTGCCATGGACAGGAGATTATGGGACTGGATCAATACCGTGCGGTCACAGAATTGTTAAAAGGCTATGGAGTGCCGGTAGTGATGGATTTGGACATCGGCCATTTGGCTCCCATGATGCCTGTTATCTGCGGAGGTTACGCAAAAATTCAGGTAAAGGATAACGACATTCAGATTACTTACGAAGAGAAATAGGAACTGGTTAAGGAAAAAAATGCAGCAAGAGGTACAATATCGAGAAATAGAAAAAGATGAATTGACGCTGGAACTGTTTTCTGAGTTTAAACGCCGCCAGGAAGTAAATTTGTGCTGGCGGAGAGAAGGCGGCCAGTGGGTAATAAAAGAAGATCCCTTTATTGACGACTGGAGCAGGGAGGATTATCAATTTCTGGTTCAGTGCCTGCTGGGGACAATGGAAAAGGGCGGTCTGGTTTACGGAGCGTTTGTAAATGGGAAATTAAAAGGATTTACTTCTGTGGAGGCAGAATTTTTAGGAAAAAACAAAGACTTTTTAGACCTGACCAGCATCCATGTATCTCAGGATATGAGGGGAATTGGAATCGGAAAAAAACTATTTTTAACGGCAGCAGACTGGGCCAGACAGCATGGAGCAAAAAGGCTTTACATATCCTCTCATTCTGCTGCAGAGACCCAAAAATTTTACCGTTCACTGGGATGTGTGGATACCAGTGAACCCATTGCAGAACATGTGGAGCGGGAGCCCTATGACTGTCAACTGGAATATAATCTGACAGAACCGAAACAGTCATAAAACAGACAAGGCCTCATATATTAGGGTAAAGGAGTGAGGCTTAAATGGCTGAAAGAGAAGAGATTCTGCGGTTGTTTCCTGGAGAGTTAAGGAAAATTCTGGGACAGGTTCCAGAAGATTTTAAAAACATACAGGAGATTCGCCTTAGGGCAGAGCAGCCGGTTTTACTGGTAATCGAAAACCGGGAATATTTTTTAACTCCTTCCGGAAAACTGGAACAGGAGCCAAAGGGGGCCGCCATTATTTCGGCCCCCCAGATACGGGAGACAGTAGAATATATGGGGAATTACTCCCTTTATGCGTTTGAGGAAGAAGTACGGCGGGGATTTTTGACACTTCAGGGCGGCCACCGAGTAGGACTGGCAGGCCAGGCAGTGGTAGAAGGCCATATGGAGTCAGGAGTACGGCAGGTGAAAACGTTAAAGTACATTTCATTTTTAAATGTACGGATTGCCCACCAAAGAAAAGGCTGCGCCGCCGGAATTCTTCCCTTTTTATGTAAAGACGGCAGCTTATTGCCGTCTTTATTTATTTCGCCGCCCAGGTGCGGAAAAACTACGATTTTACGGGATCTGATCCGAATGATATCCAATGGGACGCCGTCATTTCCGGGAAGGACGGTGGGAGTAGTAGACGAGCGGTCAGAGCTTGGGGCCTGTTATCAGGGAATCCCTCAAAATGATTTGGGAATCCGGACAGACGTATTAGACTGCTGTCCAAAGGCAGACGGTATGATGATGTTAATTAAGACTATGGCTCCGGAGGTAATTGCAGTCGATGAAATCGGAAGCGAAGAGGATTTTCATGCAATTGAATATGCTAAAAACTGCGGATGCAGCCTTATTGCTACCGTTCATGGGACATCGGTTCAGGACATAAGGGAAAAGCCGGTATTAAACCGTCTGATAGAAGAAAAAACCTTTCAAAGGTATGTTGTGCTAAAAGCAGCCCCCTGTCCGGGAACTGTGAAAGCAATTTATGACAGCAGGGGACAGCTTCTTGATGGAAATCTGCAGAAAGAAAAGGAAGCATTATGAAATGGGCTGGAGCATGTCTGGTAATACTGGGAGCAGCAGGGCTTGGCTGGCAGCAGGCTTTTTTGTGGAAACAGAGGCTGTCTTTGTTAATGGATCTTCGTCAGCTGGTTTATTTTCTGAAGGGGGAAATTGTGTACAGTCATGCTACTTTGGCAGAGGGCCTGTTCCAATCCGGAAATAAAGGAGGAGGTTCTTTTGGCAGTCTGTTTCAGGAGGCAGCCAGACGGTTAAATCTTCGGGATGGGGTTCCGTTTTCTCAGATTTGGATGGAGGAAGGGGAAAAATTGCAGTACCTTCCCCTGACAAAAGAAGACTGGGAGCAGTTTTTTTTGCTTGGAAGAAACTTAGGCTATCTGGACTTAAAAATGCAGGAACGGACGCTTCTTCTTTATCTGGAACAATTGGATGAAACCATAGGATTTTTAAAGGAACACAGCAGGGAACGCCAGAGACTGTATATGAGCCTGGGAGTAATGGGGGGACTGTTTCTTACCATTGCACTGTTTTAAACAGAAGTAGGGAGGGAATATGGGAGTTAATCTGATCTTTAAAATTGCCGCAGTGGGAATCCTGGTTTCCGTAATCTGTCAGGTTTTAAAACACAGCGGACGGGAAGAACAGGCCTTTTTAACCAGCCTGGCAGGTCTGGTGCTGGTGCTTTTCTGGATGGTTCCCTATATTTACGAGCTTTTTGAAACTATTAAAAATCTATTTGCCCTTTAAAATTCCGGAAAGGAGAGGAAAGAGATGACAGTAATAACCGTGGCGGCATTTGGAATTGTGTCTGTTCTGCTGGCAGTCCAGTTTAAGGGGCTAAAGGGAGAGTATGCCGTGTATCTGGCAGCTGCGGCAGGCCTGGCCATTGTTTCCTATGGCCTGTTAAAGCTGGAAACCATTTTAGAGGCGGCCAGGCAAATTCAGGAATACATAAAAATCAATCCGGTTTATCTGACGGTTTTAATTAAGATGATAGGAATCGCTTATGTGGCGGAATTTGCCTCTGGAATCTGTCGGGACGCCGGTTTTTCTTCCATTGGAGTCCAGATAGAAGTCTTTGGAAAGCTGTCTATTTTAGCGGTAAGCATGCCGGTTGTGCTGGCTCTTTTGGAAACCCTGGAGGGATTTTTGGCATGAAAAAAGGGCTGAGACAAAGTATTATCAGCATTCTTTCCGGAGTCGCCGCGGCAATGATGATTGGAGTCACAGCCCTGGGGGCAGAGAATCCATCAGCATTACCGGATTTTTCCCAGCTGGATCTGGAATCCGTAGAAGAATATCTGGATGGAAACCAGCCGGAAGGAATCCGGATTTCGTTTCAGGAGCTGGCATCCCATCTGGTAAAAGGGGAATTTTACCAGGCAGCAGAAAAAATTGGCAGTGCAGTAAAAACAGCGTTGATTTCCCAGGTCAGCCAGGGAAGCAGGATGTTAGGACAGGTGGTAATGCTGGGGTTATTTGGGGCGGTATTTTCCGGATTTTCAGGAATTTTTTCCAGTGGACAAATATCAGAAACCGGCTTTTTTGTTACCTATTTGCTGCTTTTTACCTGTCTGGCTGCAGGATTTTTTCAAAGTATTCAAATTGCATCAGGGGTATTAACACATCTGATGGAATTTATGAAGGCGCTGCTTCCTTCGTTTTTTCTGTCTGTAGCATTCTGTGGTGGGAGCGGGACGGCAGGAGCTCTTTATGGAACAACTTTAGGGATGGTGTCCATATTTCAATGGATCTGCCTGGCCGGACTCCTTCCGATGATTAAGATATACGCCCTTTTGATTTTAGCTGGAAAGGTAAGCAGAGAGGACAGTCTGTCAAAATTGACAGATTTAACAGGCAAGGCAGTCCGGTGGGGGTTAAAGACCATGACAGGCCTGCTGCTGGGATTTCAGTTTATCCAGGGAATGGTAATTCCCAGTGTAGACGCAGTAGGAAAGGGAAGCCTCTTTCGGATTTTAGAGGCGGTTCCAGGAGTGGGACAGGGGGCCAGAACTGTGACCCAGACAGTGCTGGGCGCAGGAATTTTGATAAAAAATTCCGTCGGAGCAGCAGGAGTAATCGTTTTGGCCGCCATTTCAGCATTGCCTTTGATTCAATTGGCAGTTTTGACCGTTTTGTATCACGGTGCGGCGGCGCTGTTAGAGCCGGTCAGCGACAAACGGATTGTTTCGTGTATCCATGGAATTTCCCTGGCCCATCAGATGCTGATTCAGCTGGTCTGGACTTCTCTTGTGCTGTTTTCCGTAAGTCTGGCAATCCTTTGTGCATTTACTAATGTCATGTATTATGCGGGGTAGAAAATGGAAAAACTGTTAGAATGGGTCTGGCAGATTACCTGCTGCCTGATTTTTATTACTGTGCTAGCAAATCTCCTTCCGAAAAAAGGTTATGAAACCTACATCCGCCTGTTTGCCGGAATGACCTTAATCCTTATTGTTATCAAACCGGTGACGGAAAGCCTGTATTTAGATGATAAAATAGCAGCTTTATTTGAAACCGTCCGGTTTCAGGAAGAGGCAGGAGAATTTCACAGAAAACTTTCGGAAATGGAACAGGACAGGCTGGATAAGATGGTAAAGGAGTATAGGGGGCAGGTAGAACAGGAGGCTGGAAGAATAGCAGACTCGTTGGGAATGGAAGCAGTGAGAGTAACGGCAGAAATTGAGGACGATCCCAGAGCAGCAGAGTTTGGCGCCATCCGTTTTATCAAAATGGAAGTGAGGAAGAAGCCGGAAAGAGAAGAAAAGCAGCCGTTGGTCACTCCGGTAAAGCCGGTGGAGATTTCCCAGAATACAGAAGACGGACAGCCTGCATCAGCAGTTCCTGTAAAAGCAGATTTAGAAAAAACAGGAGCTTTAAAAAACAGGATTAGGGATTATTATGGCGTGGAGGAAAAAAATGTGGAAATCAGGTGGAAAGATTAAGAAAGAGCAGTGGCTTTTGCTGGCACTTGCAGGGGCTGCGCTGATGATTTTAGGGACGCCGGTGAAAAAGGAGAATGATGGCGGAAGTCTTTATGAAAGCGGAAATCACGATAATGCAGGTATAGACTTGAGGGATAGGGAACAAGGGGCAGAGGAAGCAGGCGGAAAAGCGGTTCATTCATCTGCAGATGAAAGCGGACTTTATGAAGCACAGATGGAAGAACGGATTCGTTCGATCCTGAAGCATGTAGACGGAGTAGGGCAGGTAGACGTTATGGTGGTTTTAAAATCTTCTGAAGAAAAGGTTCTGCGAGTTGATAAAAAACTGTCTTCCTCAGTGACAAAAGAGCAGGATACCAATGGAGGAACCAGAGAGATTTCCCAGTCAGATACAGGGGAGACTACCGTGCTGGCAGGCAGTGGAAGCGCCGGTCAGAACCAGCCCATTGTGGAAAAAGAGATTTGTCCGGAAATATCGGGAATTGTTGTAAGTGCGGAAGGGGGAGGAAGTCCAAAGGTAAAAACGGAAATTTCTGAAGCAATGGAAGCATTATTTGGCCTGCCGCCACATAAAATAAAAGTGTTAAAGCGGGTGGAATAAAGGAGCGAGGGAAAATGAAACTTAAAAAAAGGGACATTGTGAAACCAAAAACAGAGATGAATATGAAACGCCTGTTTCGCAGAAATCAGATCATAATTACCACGCTGGCAATTATGATAGCGGCAGCCGGATATTTAAATTATGCAGGAAAGGAAGAGCTGGGAGCAGGAGGCGCTTATGAAGCCGGACTGACAGATATTTCCGAGGAAGATCTGCTGGCAGAAAATCAGGCGGCAGGCACTTATCCAGGAGACGGCCAGCTTCAGGAAATTGCCAGCTTAGATCAGGACGTACCGGAAAGCGAAGAAAGCCAGGACGTATCTCAGACAGGGATGGAAAATCCGGGAGAAGCTGTGCTGACAAGCGGTCTCAGCGTTTCGGATTACATAGCTGGTGTCCAGCTTAGTAGGGAACAGATTCGGGCTAAAAACAAAGAGGCTTTGATGGAAATCGTCAATAACAGTGCGATTGAAGAGGCTGCAAAGCAGCAGGCTATTGAAAGCATGGTAGAACTGACAGAGACTGCGGAAAAAGAAAATGCCGCAGAAACCCTGCTGATGGCAAAAGGTTTTTCTGATCCCGTAGTCAGCATCAGCAGCGATAAGGTGGACGTGGTCGTTAATGCAGCTGCCATTACGGATCCCCAGCGGGCGCAGATTGAGGATATTGTAAAGAGAAAAACGGAAATGGGGGCCGATCAGATTGTCATAACCCTGTTAGATCTGGAGGAATAATAATCGGTAAGTCAATAAAAACTCCGAAAGACCTTTCCAAATGGTTTTCTTTTTGTTATAATAGACCTAATCTAATGGGACAGGAGGAAACTATTGTGGCAGAAGCAGAAAATCGCAGTACGCATAAGGTGTACGAAAAAGATAAAATAGGCGAAGTACAGATTGCAGATGAGGTGGTTGCTATTATCGCAGGCCTTGCTGCTACGGAGGTAGACGGAGTAGATTCCATGGCTGGTCATATTACCAACGAACTGGTAGGAAAGCTGGGAATGAAAAATCTGTCCAGAGGTGTTAAGATTGACGTGACAGAAGAGCATGTATGCGTGGATCTTTCCTTATATCTAAAATACGGATACAACATTCCGGAGGTCAGCGCCAGGGTTCAGGACAGAGTGAAAAATGCCATTGAAAATATGACAGGTCTTACCGTCTTAGAGGTAAATATTAAAATTGCCGGCGTTAATATGCAAGAAGAAAAATAAAATGCAAAAAGCTGCTGCCGTCTGCGCCTTGGACGGAGCAGCTTTTTAATTGCATAGGAAATTGCTATTAGTATAAAAAGAGGAGTAATCAGACATGGAAAAGAAAAAATTAGCCCTTGTGGGATGTGGAGAATTGGGTACTGTAATCGCAAAGGCATGGAAAGACGGCCTGTTGGAAGAGTACGAGTTTGTAGGAGCTACAAGCCGTACCATGGCGTCTGCTGAAAAAATTGCAGCCCTTACAGGATGCAGGGCCTGTAAAGATATTGATGAACTGTTAGAATTAAAACCGGATTTTGTAGCAGAAGCTGCAGCTCCTCAGAGCGTAAAGGATATTGGAAAGAAAGTATTATCTTCCGGTTCCAATCTGGTTGTATTGTCTATGGGAGCATTTGCAGACAGCGCATTATTTGAAGAATTAAAGGAGACTGCCAGAGCCAATGATGTGAAATTATATCTGGCCAGCGGCGTAATCGGCGGCTTTGACGCTCTCCGTACCATTGCCCTTATGAGCCAGGCAAAAGGACAGAAAGCAGTTTCCGGTATTTCCACTCACAAGGGACCGGCATCTTTAAAAGGAACGCCGATTTTTACAGAACAATTAATGGAAGATACAGAAGAAACGAAAGTCTTTTCCGGAAATGCAAAAGAGGCTATTGCACTGTTTCCAACCAAGGTAAATGTGGCAGTAGCAACAGCACTTGCAAGCACCGGCCCGGAGACTACGGGAGTAACCATTACCAGTGTTCCTGGATTTGTAGGAGACGATCATAAAATTACCATGGAAACAGAAGGAATAAAGGCAGTAGTAGATATTTATTCCAGCACAGCTGAGATGGCAGGATGGAGCGTAGTATCCTTGCTCCGCAACATCAGTTCACCGGTAGTATTCCAGTAAAGAGGGAGAGCATTATGAAAAAGTTTAAAAAATTAGTTGCCATTGAGCCGGTCAGCCTGGTTCCGGAGGCAGAAAAACAATTGTATCAATATGCAGAAGAAGTTGTGCTTTATCCGGACATTCCGGCAGATGACGAGGAAATTATCCAGAGAATTGCAGATGCAGACGGAGTTCTGGTAAGCTATACATCCAGAATTTCAGGAGACGTAATCAGACGCTGTCCGTCTATCCGCTATATTGGCATGTGCTGCAGTTTATATTCGGAAGAAAGCGCCAATGTAGATATTGCATGCGCCAGGGAACTGGGAATCCAGGTTCTGGGAATCCGTGACTATGGGGACAGAGGGGTGGTAGAGTATGTACTCCACCAGCTCATTGGCCTTCTTCACGGTTTTGGCCGTCCCATGTGGAAGGGAGAGCCTTTGGAAATTACAGGCTTGAAAGTGGGAGTTGTGGGACTGGGAGTTTCC
>CALHQJ010000115.1 GCA_938036545.1 uncultured Clostridium sp.
CGCCGTCGGGACCATACCCGGATTAACCGTGACAAAGACAACAAAGTATACGATCATCAGCTGAACAACCACCGGCGTTCCGCGGATTACCGTCAGATAAATGGTACAGAAAAAATTCAGTATCTTTAATTTGTGGGTCTTTTCATAAGTAGTACGGATGATCCCCACAATCAGCCCGATGATAATTCCCAGAATTAACGCCAGCAGGGTAATCTGCAGGGTAACTGCCAGTCCGTCTGCTATATAATGCCAGCGGTCTTCTTCAATAAAATTCAAATAAAATGTTTCACAGAAATTTTTCCACATTGATACTCATCCTCTTAGACCGGATTATTCAGCCGGAATGTATTTGTTCATAATCTCATCAATAGTGCCGTCTTCTTTTAATTCTTCCAGAGCGCCGTTAATCTTGTCCAGCATCTCGGTATTGCCCTTCTTTACTGCAATTGCATATTCTTCCTGGCTCATTGCCTCATCGCATACCTTTAAGCCTTCGCTCTGCTCAACAAATACCTTTGCAGGAGCGCTGTCGATAACAACTGCGTCAATCTTGCCCTGAAGCAGAGCCTGAATTCCTTCAAATCCCTTGTTATAACGCTCTACGTTCTCATCTCCTGCCAGTTCAGTAGAAAGCAGGTCGCCGGTGGTTCCTAACTGAACGCCGATCTTCTTATCTGCCAGATCTGCAGAACCTTTAATCTCGCTGTCTTCTTTTACAATGATTACCTGGGATGCATTTGCATAAGTATCAGTAAAATCTACAGATTTCTTTCTGGTTTCATCAACTGTCATGCCTGCTGCGCCAAAGTCAGCCTTGCCGGAAGTAACAGCCGGAATAATGGAATCAAATGCCATATCCTCTACTTTTAATTCCATGCCCAGTTTGTCAGCAATTGCCTGTGCAATCTCAACGTCAATTCCTACAATCTTATCGCCTTCGTAGTATTCCCAAGGCTCAAACTCAGCATTAGTTGCCATAACCAGTACGCCGCCTGCTGCTTCGCTTTCAGCGGTTTCTACTGCACTTTCGGTTTCCTCTGCTGCAGTAGTATCGTCGGCCTTTGCTTCGGTAGTCTCTGCATTTGCTGCGGTAGTTGCAGCAGTGGTTTCTGCGTCCTTAGAACCTCCGCATGCTGCTAAAGATGCAGCCATGCAGGCTGCCAGGGCAACTGCTAATACTTTTTTCTTCATAATTCTGTTCCTCCTCATAAGCTCAGTCCTATAGGTATGCATCAATTATGCATAACTATTCATTCATGTTCGTACTTTATTATAGCCTATTTTTAAAATTTATCAAGTAGAATTTTTAGAACCTGCCTGTTTTAACGTAAAAAGCTGTCCACTTTTGCTGTTTTGGGTGCTTAACAGCCGCAAAACAGGCAGGATCTGTACAATCCTGCCCGTTTTTATTTACTCTTTTGGAGAACAAATCGTTCCCTGCTCATCTATGGCAATATCTGAAATCCCTTCCAGATACTGATAAAACTCCTGCTTTTTTCCTTCCTCCGTCAGTTCTCTGGTGTATCCGGCTGAGGACGTCCCTGGAATCACAGACAACTCGGCCTGTTCTCCCTCAAGCCGTACTTTTAACAGCATGGTTTTCGGTATCGAACTTCCAAACACAAAATTTCCTAAGCTGTATACAATCGGCTTGCCCTGATAATATTCAATTCCCTGAAGCACATGGGGGTGGCTTCCAACAACCAGATCGGCACCTGCATCAATATACTGGCGGCCCAGTGTCCTCTGGTAATCTTTTGGAAATTCTTCCCGTTCCACTCCCCAGTGGACATATACTACTACATAATCATTTACCAATTTTGCTTCTTTAATTTTTTCCAAAAGCCTCGTCGGGTCATAGGTGGCAAGCATCCCCGGATTGTAGGCTGTAACCGCCCAGTCCGACACCGGTATCACTCTGGTTGCACCTAAAAAACCGATTTTCTTTCCGCCAGCCTCAATGGCCTGCCACCGTTCCGCCTCTTCCATGGTTCCGGCTCCAACCCGTAAAATACCGGCGTCATCCAGGGTTTTACAGGTATCCAGCAGTGCATCTCTGCCAAAATCCAAAGCATGGTTATTTGCAAGGGTGACAATATCAATCCCCATTTCCTGAAACAGGGATACTTTTTCCGGCGGAAGGCGGAAAGTGTACTGTTTATCCGGAGCCTGTTCCCCTCTAACGCTAAACGGGAACTCCTGATTTACCATAAAAATATCTGCCTGACGGATTTCTTCTAAAAATCCGGGCCCTACTACCCCGCTGATTCCACCACCCCTTTCATAAGCGGCCAGCACATGATCGGATAGCAGCACATCTCCGGCAAATACCAGTTCTATGGCCTGATTTTCCTCTGCCTGATTTTCCAGCGTCTGCTCAGCATCCTTTTCCTCCAGCTGTGCTTCGTTTTTTCCTGTCTGAATTGAAATTTCGGGCATAGTACTGCTTTCGGCTCCCTCATTTTCTTCTGACGCCGGTTCGTCTAAGACTGCCTGTTCAAATTTCCGTATGTCTCTGTCTGATGCTTTCATAAACCCAAAAATCCCCAGGCAGCCAAACAGTAATATGAGCAGCAGTATGATCCAGAAAAACCAATGGTTACGTTTATTTTTATTCATCTCTGTCCTTTATTATATTATAATGCCATGACAATTCCACCGTCACTGGCATAAACCGTAGCAACTCCGGCAGTTTCTGTAATTACAACCCGTTTAAAAGTTCCACGCTTTTCCATCTCAGATTTAACTGCTTCTGCCCTGGATGCATTGTTGCAATGAGCGATTACCAGAGTCTTTCCACTGGTATCTCCTGCTTCCTTGCATGCAATATCGCACATCTTCTGCAATGCTTTATTCATGCCTCTGGCCTGGTCTAACTTAATGATAGTTCCATGGTCAGCCCCCATAACCGGCTTAATATTTAAGGTAGTGGCAAAAAATGCCTGAAGTCCGGACAAGCGGCCATTTTTCCTGAGAACATCCAGGGTTTCCAGCACGAAGTAGGTATTCATCTGTTCACGGAATGCTCCGGCTTTTTCAGAAATTTCTTCAAAGGAAAAACCGGCCTCGCAAAGTTCCTGAATGTACAGGGCCTGATTAAGCTGTCCTGCGGAAGCAGAGTCTGACCCAAGCACCAGAATATTTTTATCATGGCCATGTTCCTCGTAGTATAAGTCCATACCCAGACGAGCTGCATTGTATGTGCCGCTTAAATGCTCGGACAAAGTGATAACAAAGATATTTTCCACATCACATTCATAAGCCTCTTTAAAACTATCCGGAGACGGACAGGCCGTTTTAGGGCACTCAGGGCAGGCTGCAACCAGTTCCAAAAACTTTTTCTGATCAAAGGTCTCGTCATCAATTATTGATGCACTGCCTACCTGAAGGGTCAGCGGAATCATCTGAAAATGAGGATCGTCTTTTAATTCTCTCGGTAAATCCAAACAGCTGTCGCCAATAATTTTATAAGTCATGGTGTGCCTCCAACATTATTTATAACCTGATTCTGCATCAAGTAGTAATCATTACTACTTATTATAACATCATCTTTTTTGTTTTTCAATCTTTTCATGCAACAAATTCTGTGGTATAATTATAGAATGAGATCGCAAAGCAATTGATTGGAGGGCATTATGGATTCTACATTTTTATTCGGATTTTTCGGTGCGATTATTTTAATCGTTTTGTTTGTAGTGGCAGCTACCATAGGCACTGTTTCCAGCGTATTAGGCGCAGTTGCTGACGATTTAAATGAAGATAAGTAAAACGCACTAAGGCCGCAGTCCATTGATAACATGAGACTGCGGCCTTTTTTTATGTACCTGCTTTTTTTCCAGTTCGGAAATCTATGATTTCCGCAGGGTTATAATAAATCTTATCTGATTCTTTCAGCACTGCTCTTCCGTCTGCTGCGTCTACGATGCTGACTGCACAGTTGGGCGGAACCCGTCCCTGCCAGAAATCCTGACTATCCTCATACAGGCTGTTTAAAATCGCTCTGCATGCACATCCATGGGAAGCAATTAAAATTGTCTTATCCTGGTAATCCGGAACCTGCACCAGTTCTTCTAAGAATTCCTTTGTCCGTTTGCAGACCTCCGCTACGGCTTCCCCATCCTCTGCCGGCTGAAAATGAAAGGGATCGGTATAAAATCGATCAAACTCTTCCAGCGAAACGGGAATTTCAAAATTGGCAGCCCTGCATCCCAGGCCTTCCCAGGAACCAAAGCTGATTTCCCGAATTCTGGTATCTTCCACGATTGGAACTTTGCGATCCCCTAATACGATTTCCGCTGTCTGACGGGCTCTCTTTAACGGGCTGGTAATACACAGGTCAAAGGGGATGTCCTTCATCCCCTCTGCCGTAATCCCAGCCAGACGGATTCCATTTTCATTTAACCGGGTATCCGTCTGTCCCTGTAAGCGTCCTGCTGTATTCCAGTCAGTTTCTCCATGCCGGATAATATATAGGCGCATAGTCGTCTCCTTTACTCAGACAGCAGTTCCATCAGTTCATTGCTTCTGGCAATAAATCTGGTCATTCTCTCAGGAGACAGAGAGCCGTGGCTTAAAGAAGCCAAATCGTATAACTGTTCGCAGATGTCCTGAGTATGAGCGCCGTCCTTATTGGCTAAAATACGCTGAACCAGCTTGTGGTTTGCATTTAATACCAGTGTCTCCTGAGGTCCGAACATTCCAGGATCCATGCCGTACATGTTATACATCTTCATCATATCCTGCATTCTTCTGGATTCCTCAGATACGGTAATCATGGATGCAATCGTCTCATTTTTCAGCTTTTCTACCTTAATGGTCAGCTTATCGTTATTTAATGCTTTTTTAAAGAGCTCTGTAAGGCTGTCTGCCGTCTCTTTAAATGCCTCTTTTTCTTCTTCCGGAGTTTCCTCTTTGAAGGTATCTGTTAAATCGGCATCAATTCTCAGGAATTTAACGCCTTCATTCTTCTGCTCTAAATGGCTGATAAACGGACTGTCAATATTATGTTTTAGAATTACTGCATCCAGTCCGGCTTCCTTAAACATGTTGATATACTGGCTCTGTTCTTTTTCGTCTGTTACATAGAAGACCGTATTCTCATGTTTTTCCTTATTTTCCTCTAAGCACTCAGGCAGTGTCAGATATTTGCCATCCAGATTTTTGAAAATAATGTAATCCTTCATCTTTTCGGCAAACTTCTCGTCTTTGATGCAGCCAAACTTGATAAATGGATTGATGTCATCCCAGTATTTTTCGTAATTTTCTCTGTCAGTCTTGCACATTCCAGACAGCTTGTCTGCTACCTTCTTGGTAATGTAATCAGAAATCTTCTTTACAAAACCATCATTCTGCAGCGCGCTTCTGGATACGTTTAACGGCAGATCCGGACAGTCAATGACGCCCTTTAGCAGCATCAGGAACTCCGGAATTACTTCCTTAATATTATCCGCAATAAATACCTGATTATTGTACAGCTTAATGGTTCCCTCTAAACTGTCGTATTCCATGTTCAGTTTCGGGAAGTACAGAATGCCCTTTAAATTAAACGGGTAATCCATGTTTAAATGAATCCAGAACAATGGTTCTTTAAAGTCCATAAACACCTTGCGGTAGAACTCTTTATACTCTTCCTCTGTACACTCATTCGGATGCTTATTCCACAATGGGCTTACATCATTCAATGCAACCGGACGCTTTAAAATCTTATACTTTTCAGTAGCAGGAGAAACCTCTACAATCTCCTTTTCTCCGTTTTCATTTTCCTTTTCTTCAGTCTTTGCCTCTTCTACAATGGTCTCGACAATGGTATCTTTGTCTGTCAGTTCATCCTTTTCAATAGTTTCGTACTGAGGGCCTTCTGCCGTATTGGTAAGGAAAATCGGAACCGGCATAAATGCACAGTATTTCTCAATGACTTCTCTCGCACGGTATTCGTTGGCAAATTCGGTGCTGTCTTCATTTAAATACAGGGTAATGGTAGTTCCAAACAGTTCCCTGTCCCCTTCAGTCATCTCATACTCGGTACCGCCCTCTGATTCCCAGTGTACTGGCTTTGCATCTGCTTTATAAGATTTGGTATCAATGGTAACTTTATCTGCTACCATAAATGCAGAATAAAAGCCTAAGCCGAAATGACCGATAATCTGGTCTTCATTGGCTTTGTCCTTGTACTGCTCCAAAAACGCCTGAGCGCCGGAGAAAGCGATCTGGTTAATGTACTCGTTTACTTCCTCTTCGGTCATACCAAGGCCATTATCGGAAACCGTAATGGTCTTCTCTTTGGAATTTACCGCTACTTCTATCTTGTACTCTACATCTTCCGGCTTTTCAAACTCGCCCATCAGTTCCAGCTTTTTCAGCTTGGTAATGGCGTCACAGCCGTTGGAAATCAATTCACGGTAAAAAATGTCGTGGTCGGAATACAGCCACTTTTTAATAATTGGAAATATGTTTTCGCTGTTAATTGTCAAACTTCCTGTTTTTGCTGCCATGGTAATGCACTCCTTTTTTATTTCGCATCCGCAAATCAGCTTATTTTGCGGATGTTGTAATTTTCAACTATTGATTTTGCGTAACTATTCAGGACGGCGGGAAATCTGGTATAAAAAGCTGTGTCAAGCTGGCTTGTAAACAGCTTTTTATACCAGATTTCACATCGGAAGAATCTCCGATGCTTCTTGTTCGGCAAAGCCGGACAAGAAGATGCCCCCGTCCTGAACAGTTACGATTTTGCAGTTCATTCTGCCTTATTGGATATTGTAATACCGAAGCATGGAAATGTCAACAAAAATTAGCACTCATTTTAAGTGAGTGCTAATAAAAATGTAGCAATTCAGCCGATTTCTAGTTTTTCCCGATCTACGATCTGAAATGACAAACGCCATTCTATTTCCTTTTGCGGCTCAAAATATAAGGAAGAAGCCGCATACTGAGGGCCGTCATCTGAATTCCCCCTTCCTCTGGAACCGCCAATTATGGCAATGACCGAACAACTGGAAGCTTTCGGCAAGAATCGAGAGTCTGGGGATTTGGCCTTTAAATAAGGGCGTTCTCCCTCCTGGCAGTCTAAAACAGACAGTTGTTCCCGTCCCAGCTTTGGCTCAATCCGGTATTCCAAATATGCATAATTGTTTGGAAATACCCACCTGTCGTCCTCATCTCCCTGTTCCACCTGCTGCCAGCCGTAATCCTGTATGATAATCCGGTGTTCCATCCCTGTAACCGGATGGCGGAATTTCACCTGCTGTCCAGGCTTCGTTACCTGAAAATGAATCCCTGGCACTGCCCTGGAATAAGGACAAAGAGTAATAGATATGGTTTTTAGTTTCGGTTTCTTTTTAGTATTCCACCGATAAAACCTTCTGTCAATCCGGTAGGCCCTGGAGCAATCCATGCCATAGTGCTCCAAAATCTCTTCTCCATCGGGAAAGGCTCTGGCTTCTCCTTCCAGCCAGTCTTCTGTCAATTCCTTTGGACGCCAGCACAGACCGCAGCCCCTATCTGCCTGTAGTGGTTTTCCATTTAAGGTGATGTCTGCCCGAAAATCCAGCTCCAGCGGATTTTCCAATTCTATCCGTTCCCGTTCTTCCCGAGAAATGCTGTCCTCATCCAAATCTTTATATTTTTTAATAAAAGCCTTTTCCCGTTCCAGATTGACTTCTATTAAAAAATCTGCCACCAGCCCCTGAGAGCAGACGTAAATGGATGGAATATAGACAATTTCTTCTCCCCAGGCAGCCTGTTTCCCCAGTTTTACCTCTATACCTGGGCGAAACCGCCCCCTGTTCCAGTTTCCAAAGTTTCCATTGTAATAAACCTTCCACTCTTCAGGCAAATGCCGGTTCTGCTCTCTGCCTTCCTTTTTAGGAACCCACTCCCAGTAATCCTTTTTAAAAGGAATCCTGCTGTAGTCAAACTCTGCCTGCAGTTTTTTTACGTATTCAAAGGGCTGCGGCATGGGAGCAAGTCCCAGCTTGACGCTTAACCGGTCTATCACCTGCCTTTGCTCAGGCGTTATGGGATTCTCTTTCAAAAAACGGGCAAACTGCTGCTGATCCCACAAACGGATCTGCTCAATTACAGCCGTGTGGCCGCAAGCCAGAAGAAGCCTCAAAAAATCTTCAAAATTCTCCGCTGCCGGATGGACATACTGCCCCTGCTCTGCCATTGGATTTACAGAAAATACCATCTGTCCCAGGGATTTTACAAAACAATAGTGAACTCCGTCTGTGCCTTCCCATCCATATACCCTGGCTCCCCTGGGCGTGCAAAAATAACTGCTGGTTTTACTCCCCTTTTCCAGCCCCAGTAAAGACAAATCCAGTTTTCTCCTGGAAATATCTGCATAAGTAATCATATGTAACGCTCCCGTCCCAACCATATTTTTTACCTTCTAAAGGTTAAACTCTGCATACATCTCATACAGGTCATAAAACCTCCTGTATCTGCTTTCCGGTTTTTGCCTCCAAAAACTGCCGAAACTGCTCTATGGTTCCACCTTCAATAGACTCTTTATCGTATATTTGTCCATGACTGCTGCTGAACACAAATACAATATAAGAGCCGCATTCTGCTATCACCTGAATCTTATCGTATTTCCACTGAGATTCGCCAATTTCCGTTACCGTAGAAAAACCATCATCTGAAAATACAGTCCGCCCCTGTTCCGTCCCAGGCAAAAGTCTTTTTCTGGCTGCGTATCCATTAATCCGGTCTTCCATCAACAACGTAAACACGATTACAAAAACGGCGGCTCCTGTAATAACAGTTTGAATTCCAAGTCCTCCGTCCTGCAAAACCCGATAACAGCATAGCAGTAATCCGGTAGCTGCAATTCCCCATCCAAATATGTGGGCACGGCGGCTCTTCTTTTTTCGGACTGTTTTCCGCAATACCTTTGCCATAACCGCCATTGTTTTATTATTGTATTCTCCTTTACAGATAAACTCCACTGTCTCACCTCACGTTTCGGTATGTTATCTCATGCTCCTGTATTCTCCGCCATTTGGCGTCTTTTCCTACTCCAGCCATTGCAGCAGTTCATAACCCCTGGCTTTCGTCAGCTCCGCTCCTTTCAGCCCCATGACCATGGACTGTATGGTTCCGCCTCCAAATTCAGCGCCAGCCTCCTCAACTGCCTGTTCTTTTTTCTCAATCCATTCCCGTTCTTCCACTGTCAAAGCGTCCATGGTTTCTGTATCCAGTATCTCCTTTAAAACACTCCAAAGCTGGTTTAATGCGGCATCCCACTGATGATACAGCTCTGCTGCGCTGATGTTCATATCGGTCTGCGTCGCAGCTTCTGTATTGATATACATTTCCAGGGCATCGGTACTGTTTTTTATATCTTCAATTACCTGTTTAATATTCTCAATGCTGTTATAGCTGGAAAAACCGCAATCCTGTGTTTCATTATATAAACCGTAAAAGGGCAGTTCTGTCTCTGAACTGTCTATCAGCGAAAAGCCTACCCAGTTGCAAAACCCTTCCGGAAGTTCTGCCAGTGGCGCTCCTGGCAAATAAATCAGCATGTCCTCTGCCCCATCTAAACCATAAGCCGCAGAATAACAATAACGGACTCCGTCCACCACCTCTTCCCTGTCAACGGGATTCTTGTACGTCATCTCCGCAATCTGCATTTTATATGTATACTTATTCACCTGTTCCAGTTCTGAAAATCTCCCCTGAAAGCTGCATTGGTATACCGTTCCATTGGGATAGGTATCTCCAGTCTCTCCCATATTGCTGTCCTGGTATACTCCCCGAAAGCTGCCGTCGCCCTCAATTGTCATATTGGTAGACCAACCTCCGGCTCCACTGGCAAATATAAATTGGGTTCCTCTCAAATCGGCAAAAGAAAATGAACTCTCTTTGTCCGGCTGCAAATCTTCTGTCTTGATTTCCAGACTCTCTGTATCGACTTCGGTTACTGCTTCTCCTGTCGTTTCCATCGGAATCTCTTCTCTATTTTCACAGCCCATAACGTAACTGCAATAAATGCCGTCAAAATCGCTGCTGCTGATTTCCACTTTTTCATGGATTGTTTCCTCCTTTCCAACTGTCAAGGTATCGCCAGAACCGCTTCCTTTACCTTTTTCTTTTCTGTATAAGTAACAATCAGGCATTCGCCGCCTTCCCTGTTCCAAATATCCTGATTCTCATCAACAACATCATCCGGTTCACCCCACACACTAATCAACTGGGTTCGCTGATAACCCACAAGTTCCGGCAAATCATCTTCCTGCAAGGAACTCAACCCATGAAGATTATCTGCATGTTTCACACAAGAACAGGCATATCTCCATCCAAAAAACAACGCTGTGAACACCCCTGTTACTATCGCTGTATTTCTGATTATTTTTTTCATTTCCATCCTCCCTGCCTGGCTGTTTTATCTATTTTATCATATTTTTTCATATCATGTTTTAATCTTTACTTACGATTTTCCTAACGATTTCGATAAAGCAGATAAAAGGCCAGAAGCAGGAGTTCTCTGTCCTTACCTCTAACCTTTCTATTATTGTTATAACCTGTTCACGCTCTTTATTTGCTCCGAACCGGCTCTACTGCATTTGCCATCATATCCTTTAAAGTTGAGATGCTTTCTGCATCAGATACCGCTTCTGGTATTTTAGCTGCACATAGCTTAAAATCCGGTTGTAATAGATCGGATTGGAAAGACCGCCTACAATTCCCACTACAGGGAGACCCTGGATAAACTTTGCCGCCAGCATATCCATGGCAAAGGCTGTTCCGGTATTTTTAAGCTGCTGTTTTAATTCCGTCTGGTATTCTGCTGATTCTATATCAGAACAGGGGACTTCTTCCCCCAGTTTATTTCAATCTTCATAATACCATCACCAAAGTCCCTGCCGTAATCAGGAATGCTCCTATTGCCGATTTTACTGTAAATTGTTCATGGAGAAACACGAATGCCAGAATCAGGGTAATCACCACACTAAGTTTATCCACCGGCACTACCTTCGACGCCTCTCCTATTTGCAGGGCCTTATAATAACACAGCCAGGACGCTCCCGTGGCCAGGCCTGACAAAATCAGAAACAGCCAGCTCTTTTTGCTGATGCAGGAGATTCCGGACTGGCTGTTTGTTAAAAATACCATCCCCCAGGCCATTCCCAGCACCACCACCGTCCGGATGGCTGCAGCCAGATTGGAATTCACCCCGTCTATGCCAATCTTTGCCAGAATTGATGTAAGGGCTGCAAATACTGCCGAACCCAAAGCGAACAGAAACCACATATCATTTCACTGCCTTTCTCAAAATTTCGTTACTGCCATCATTTATGCTGAATCTCAATTTTCCCAACCTCAATCTTCCTTCCCTTAACCGTCATCATGGCAAAGGTAATTTCCTGGTCAAATCGGCGCTTTCCGCAGCTTCCTGGATTTAACCACAGCCGCCCTTCTATGGTTTGCTCGGAATATTTATGAGAATGTCCAAAAATCACTGCATCTGCGTCTCCTAAGTCCTTTGGTACATCCTTTTTGTTGTGTACAACAAAAATCCGACAGTCCTCTATAGAAATCGTAAGGGTCTTTGGAATCTGTTCCGCCCATTCTTTATCGTTATTGCCCCGTACTGCATAGACTGGAGCAAGTTGCTGGAGTTTATCCAATACTTCCTGTTTATTAATATCTCCGCCATGAATAATCACATCACACCCTGTTATCGCTTCCAATACCTCTGTTCTTAAAAGGCCATGGGTATCGGAAAGGACTGCCGCTTTTACTGCCATAGTGAATCCTCCTTTTTAAACAACGGAATTTTTTCAATTCTTCCATCTGTTGGATACCAAATCCCATACCACAAATCTTCCAGTTTTTCCCCATCAGCCGCCAAAAATCCAAATGCATCGCTGTTTAACTCTGGAATGGCTACGGGACCATACTTCAGGCTGCTGTCTGCTCCATTACTGTCTAACTGGTTCATTGCTTCTAATAATTCCGGCAAATATTCGTTTTCCAGATAAGCATCCCGAAATGCTCCCTGTTCTCTGTTTTCCAAAAACAGCTTTTTCGTGTCTTCGTCCTCGATTTGCTCCACGATTCCATAGGTCTCTGAATACAGGAAAAATCGGCTGTCTTCCTCGTCATTGTAAGCGTTTGTTACAACCAGTACCGAATCTTCTCCTCCCAAAACCTCTGTGTAGCTGTCTCCCTGCATTACAAGGGGACCTGCTTCCAAAAGAGTAAAAGCTGCTTTTGGCTCTGCAGTCAGGCTCTTTCCCTTCTTTTCCAAATCAAAAGACAGATAGCCGAAACTTCCGTGAAGGGAAATCTGATTGGCGCCGACCCGATCCAATTCTACCGCCATGCCAATAGGCTGCTTCCTTGCCGCTTCAAGTTCCAGACACTCCGCCTGCTGTTCTATTTCGATACTCTCTTCATCAATCCTCCCCGCCAGAAAGATAGAGGTTGGCCCGTCAGAACCTCCGATAATTGATATACTCTCTGCCAGCTTCTTTTCTGAATTTGTCAAAAATGCGGCTCCTGCCCCGATTACCAGTATCACTGCAAGTACCCCCAACAGGAAACCAGGCTTTTTATAACGAAGCACATTTTTAATTCTGCCCTTTGTGTGGCTTTCTCCAAAGGCGAGAGGAATCAGCAATAAGTTTTTTTGCTCCTGGAATTGAAGCAATGCCAGGGAATAGTCTCTCCGGCTCTCTCCTCCCAGCCACTCCAGCGCCTTCTCGTCACAGGCCATTTCTACATCTCTGCAATAACACAAATATGCCGCCCATACCAGCGGATTAAACCAGTGAATTGCCAATACCCCAAAAACTGCCAGCTTTGTCAGGTAATCCCATCTGAGACGGTGGGCGTTTTCATGGGCCAGAATCATTTCTTTTTCCCTTTGACAGTCTTTTTCCAAAAGGTATGACGGCAGATAAATCTTCGGCTGCCAGATTCCCAGAACCATTGGTATGGAAAGCCTGTCTGAGCTGTATGCCCTCTCTATTGTCTTTCCTTTTACCATTCGTTCTGTTTCCGGAATCAGCACTGCATCAAAAAGACTTCTTTTTAACCTGATATACCGGAACAGGTTCACTGCCACAAACACTCCCATGCCGATCAGCCAGACGCACTGAAAAACAAAGGCATAGGCCTGCATCGGATCTGCCGAATCTCCTGCTGCCAGCAGCATACTCTGGTATAAAAACCCATTTACCGCAGAGTCCATTTTCTCTACTCCTGTAGCAATCTGGGGAATGGTTCCGGCAAATCCGGTTTCACCAATCTCAACTGTGGTTTCTACCAGAGGCTCGCTTCCAGCCGGAAGCAGGGAAACAGGAAGGGAAACCGGAATAACAAACAACAATCTGACAAAGGGAATCAGCCACAGCAGGCAAAGATATTTCTTTGGGAATCGATTCATCACAAGACGAAGAAACAGAATGGCTAAAATGACCGTTCCTCCTGCCAGGCTTTTATTAATAAGCGCCATCATAGTACTGCTGCTGAAAAAATTCATATAGTTCCTCCCTCTGTGTCTTCATCCGCTTCCGGTACTGCCGCTTCAATCAGCTGATGAAGCTCTCTTGCTTCCTCTGCAGTCAATTTCTTATCTGCCAAAAATGCATTCAGAAACGCCGGAAGAGACCCCCCAAAGCTTTTCTCTATAAGCTGGCGGCTTTCCTCCCGCTGAACCTGCTCTTTTTCAATCAGCGTTGTCACGGTAGCCGAGCGGTTATTTACAAAGCCCTTTTCCTCCAGTTTCTTTAATACCGTATAGCAGGTGGATTTCTTCCATCCCAGCCGCTCGTTTGCCCTTTTGGCAAGTTCTGTGGATTTAACCGGTTCGATTTCCCAAATTAAGTCCATAAACCGATACTCTCCTTCAAATAATTTGAATTTCTCCATCTGTGCCCTCCATCAAAATGGTCTATTGCAATCGTCCTATCCTATCTTAAGTCTATTGCAATCGTCCTATCCTATCTTAAGTCTAT
>CALHQJ010000116.1 GCA_938036545.1 uncultured Clostridium sp.
TTTTACAACTATTTTTACAGAACGGAAAAATTAAAAACAAATCCGGCGGCTTTAGTCCAGCTTCCCAAGCTCCATGAAAAGGAAATTATCCGGCTGGATATTGATGAGGTGGTGCTGCTGTTGGATGAAGTAGAACGTGGAGATAACTTAACTCCTAAACAAAAATCCTATCACGATAAGACAAAAATTCGCGATCTGGCGCTGCTTACCTTAATGTTAGGAACCGGAATCCGTGTTTCTGAATGTGTTGGACTGAATATCAACGATATTGACTTAAAAAACGGAGGAATTCAAATCCACAGGAAAGGAGGAAAAGAAGTTACCGTTTATTTTGGCAGAGAGGTAGAGGATGCCCTGCTGGATTATCTGGATGAGCGGACAAAAATAATCCCAGAGGAAGGACATGAAGATGCTCTCTTCCTTTCCCTTCAAAGAAAACGTATGGCAGTTCGAAGTGTAGAAAAGCTGGTAAAAAAATATGCTCAAACTGTCACCCCAAACAAAAGAATTACTCCTCACAAGCTGCGTAGTACCTATGGTACGAATCTTTATAGAGAAACCGGTGATATTTATCTGGTAGCAGATGTTTTGGGCCACAGTGACGTAAATACAACAAAAAAACATTACGCCGCCTTAGAGGATGAACGTCGGCGGAGCGCCAGAAACGCAGTAAAACTTAGAGAAGTATAATACAGGAGGTTTTGATTATGGCAGAACAAACAAATAGCACTACCCAGGTATCCTGGAAGGATCGAAAACATATTCTTTGGTTTCCATGGACTTTTACAAAATATTATATTGTAAATGACCGACTGACTATTGAAAAAGGTCTTCTTAAAACTACCGTAGATGAAACACTGCTCTATCGTATTGTAGATATTACCATGGAACAGACCTTAGCTGGAAAATTATTTGGTACAGGAACTTTGATTATTACTGCCAAAGCCGACAAAACCCCAGAGATTCGGCTGGAAAATATTGCAAGACCAAGGGAAATCCGGCAGATGCTCTCTCAGCTGGTAGAAGAATCCCGCCATAGACGAAATGTGGTTGGAAAGGAATTTTATAGCGGTGAGCGTACCTATGGTGTGAATTCAGATGACTTGGATGATGGTGATAGCTCTTTTACAGAAGATAACAATTAATTGAAAAAGATATAGATTAAAACAGGCCACTCAAAAGAACGAATGATGTCAATATTCTTTTGCAATTGGCCTGTTTTAATGTTGTCATATATTAACTATCTTCTGGTTCAAAATAGACAATGGTAAGATAACAGCCAGAATGAATGGTATCATCTTTCAGCTGGTTAATCTGTTTTAATTCCTCCATATACTTTCCCACTGACATGGCGCCGTCCGGACAATATTGTTCCGCTATTTTCCAAAGACTGTCTCCCCTATGAATCAGTACACTTTTATAATATCGGGTATAAGATGGAGTGTCGGGCTCCTTGGCTAAAATATTTAGTTTCGCAAATCCAAGTAAGTTTAAACCGATAAGAAATGCTGCCGTCCATAATAATAACTTCTTTAAATATCTGCTCATACTCTCTCCCTTTTGTAAAAACAAAACTCATGTTCGTGAACACATGTTCTTGACTATGGTTTTACTATACTACATGAACATATGTTTGTCAATGCTTTTTCAAAAAAATCCAAACAAACGTTTGCATTTTTAAAATAAGTATGGTAGTATTATATCAAAATATAGATTCTATTACTGTTTAGGAGGTTACTATGGCAAGCGGAAAAATTACTGCAAAGCAGCAGGAAATTTTAGAATATATTAAAGAAACTATTTTGAAAAAAGGATACCCACCGGCAGTTCGGGAGATTTGTGAAGCGGTACATCTAAAATCAACCTCATCTGTTCACTCTCATTTAGAAACATTAGAAGAAAATGGCTATATTCGCCGCGACCCTACTAAGCCGCGCACAATTGAGATTTTAGATGATTGTTTTAATCTTACCAGACGTGAGGTAGTAAATGTTCCGCTTATCGGTTCTATTGCAGCAGGCCAGCCTTTACTTGCACAGGAAAATATTGAAAATTATTTTCCTATCCCAGCCGAGGTTCTGCCAAATACAGATACCTTTATGTTAAAGGTAAAAGGAGAAAGTATGGTAAACGCTGGGATTTTTGATGGGGATCAAATCATCGTTTCCAGCCAGTCCTGTGCTGAAAATGGTGATATTGTAGTGGCACTGCTTGAAGATTCTGCGACTGTAAAACGTTTTTATAAAGAAGACGGCCACTACCGCCTTCAGCCAGAAAATGATTTTATGGAGCCAATTATCTGTGATAATGTCCAGATATTAGGAAAAGTAATTGGCCTGCTTCGTATTATGTCTTAATAACTTGTTATGGATTAAATTATGGGTTGTCATTCGTATACATAAAAATATTATGTATACCATTTTGAACAAAAAGATGCCCCGTCCTGAACAGTTACATTTTCTATATGTAGAAAGCCAGGCAGCAACTGCCTGGCTCACAGCTAAAAAACAATTCAAAATCAACTATCTGACACTTTATAATTCGTTGACGTCTACAATCGTTTTACCATCTCTCCAAATTCGCTCCAAATCATAGAACAGTCTGTCTTCACGGCAGAAAATATGAACGATAATATCTTTATAGTCCATCAAGATCCAATTAGCAGAATCGTAACCTTCTACCTGTCTGGATACATAACCTGCTCTTCCCAGAGTCTCTTCCACATTATCAGCCATAGCCTGAACCTGATTTGGGTTTGTACCGCTGGCAATAATAAAATAATCAGCCAATACAGACACTTCATGGATGTCAATTATTTTTACATCTTCACCCTTTTTATCCTGCAAGGCCTGAACCGCCAAACGTACCATTTCCTTTGATTGATCCATATTTCATCCTCTCTTTCATTTGAGACCTGCCCTGCCCGCTCAAAACTTTCTAATCTGGCAGGTGCTAATTTAAGGTTGTTTTTTCTCTCAGCTCTTTATAGTATTCATATGCCTGTTTTGTGGTAGGGTGAACAAAACCGCCCTTTGCTGTAAGGTACTCTAAGGTTCCTTTTAAAATCTGATAAACAGCTTCATCTAAATCCTGAAATGCCAGCTGGCGCATCTGAGCCAAATTAGGGGCTTTGTTGCGGCGAGGTTCGATAAAATCAGCCACATACAATATTTTTTCCAGTATGGTCATTTCTGGTTTTCCAGTTGTATGATATAAGATTGCACTGAGAATTTCGTTATCTTCTATCTGAAACTTCTTTTGAGCCAGCCAGGCCCCGTAATTGGCATGAAGAACTGCCGGAGCTTCGATCTGGGCATCCGTTAAGGGAATTTTGTTTTTTTCACATTTTTTCAAAATTATATCATCAGAAAAGCGTTTTCCGCAATCGTGAAGAAGTCCTGCGATTTCTGCCTTATCAATATCGCAGCCATAACGCATAGCAAGGCACATACAGGTATAAGACACAGAAAGGGAATGTTCATACCGCATAGGAGCTAATTTCGATTTTAAACGTTTTCTGTATGCTGCAATCTGGCTGGGAGAATTGCTCATAGTTCTATCTCCTTTTATAAGCTTTGGTATAGATGGTGTATCCGAATAAATTCTGTAACAGAAGCAGGAACAAATGGTTCTATTGAATGGCCGGTTAGAACTGCATCTCGAATCTCTGCTGATGAAACGTCCATCGCTTCACAGTTTAACCGCTGAATGCTGGCCTGATACTTATGTTCCAAATAGGAAATCTGTGCTTCCATGGGGCGGTGAGCCTTTGAATACTCTCTGCCGGCTACTAATAGAGTAGTTCTGGACATTACCAGTTCCGGATGATACCATCCTTCGATTTCATAAAGAGAGTCTGCTCCTACGATAAAATAAAATGTATGCTCCGGATACGTTTCTTTTAAAAGAGCCAGGGTTTGTGCAGTATAGGTATTTCCCTGACGTCTGATTTCAAAATCTGAACAGCAAAAATACGGATATTCTGCAATGGCAATTTCAACCATTTTACAGCGTATATCCGCATCGGTTACTTTATGATCTTTTTTATGTGGTGGCTGGCCTGACGGCATAAACCACACAGAATTCAGCTGGTATTCTGTATAGGCCTGCTTTGCCAGCCGCAGGTGTCCGTTATGGATGGGGTCAAAGGTTCCCCCCATAATTCCGATTCTGGACATAATCGATCCTCCTATGAAAGAACGATTTTCCTTTTCTTTTCGTCCTTTGCAGGTTTATATAATACAATCTTGCGGCCAATTACCTGGACTACTTCGGAACGGGTACGTTCAGCCAGGGTTGCGGCAACAACGTGAATATCATCCAGGCAGTTTTTTAACAACGTAATTTTAATTAATTCTCTGGCCTCTAATGCTTCGCTTACTGCCTGGGTTACTTCTGGCGTAAGGCTGGACTTTCCAATCTGAAAGATGGAATCAATATCCATAGCCAGTCCTTTTAAATAAGCTCTTTCTTTGCTTGTCATCTATTTCCTCCAGGCCTGAAAAACAGGCCGTATGTGATACCACTTATTATGGTTTATTTATAGTAATCAAATTCCAAACCGTACATGCGGACTGTATCGCCCTCTTCAATGCCGGCATTTTCCAGTTCTGCTAAAATTCCGGTGTTCTTTAAGAATTTCTGGAAGAACTCAAATCCCTTCTCAGAATCCAGATTTGTATAACCCAGCATTTTATCAATCTTAGGTCCTTCTACTACATATACGCCGTCTTTCTCTTTTTCAACAGTATAAGGCAGGTTTTCTACAGCCTTCATACTCATATCAAACTCTTTTTCGAAAATAACCGGCTTTCTGTCTACGGTCTTCAATAATTCGTTGACATGGTAAAGGAGTTCTTTTACGCCCTGTCCGCTGACTGCAGAAATTGGATATACGGAAATTCCTTCCGGCTCAAATTCACTGCGCAGACGGTCAATTGGATTTTCCTCTCCATCCTCATAGATAGCGTCAATTTTGTTGGCTGCAATAACCTGAGGACGAGTTAACAGTTCCGGATTGTAAGCTTCCAGTTCTTTATTGATCGCACGAATGTCAGCCACCGGATCGCGGCCTTCTGTAGATGCAGCATCTACTACATGGATCAGCACCTTGGTTCGCTCAATGTGCTTTAAAAATGCGTGTCCCAAGCCAATTCCTTCAGAAGCTCCTTCAATCAGGCCTGGAATATCAGCCATGACAAACCCTGCTCCTTCTCCCAAATCAACAACTCCCAGATGAGGATTTAAGGTGGTAAAATGATAGTTTGCAATTTTAGGGCGGGCGTTGCTGACTCTGGAAAGCAATGTAGATTTCCCTACATTAGGAAATCCTACCAGACCTACGTCTGCAATGACTTTTAACTCTAAAAGCACCCACAGTTCCTGAGCTGGCTGGCCAGGCTGAGCATACTTTGGAACCTGCATGGTAGAAGTGGCAAAATGCATATTTCCCAAACCGCCTTTACCGCCTTTTAAGATAATTTCACGGCGGTTTTCACCTGACATATCGGCAATAACCTTACCAGATTCAAAATCTTTAATGACCGTTCCTTCCGGAACCTTAATCACTAAATCCTTACCGTCTGCTCCGTGACAGCGGCGTTTGCCGCCTTCTTCACCACTGCTGGCTACATATTTTCTGACATGACGGAAGTCAGTTAATGTGTTTAATCCGTCATCAACTTCAAAAATAATATCGCCGCCGCGGCCGCCGTCTCCGCCGTCGGGACCGCCGTTTGCTACATATAGTTCACGGCGGAAGCTAACATGGCCGTCTCCGCCTTTTCCTGATTTTATAAATACTTTTGCGCTGTCAGCAAACATAGATTGAATGTTCCTTTCTTAACGGAAGTCGCTAAACTAATTTTGACTATGAAATATATGGTTATAGCGAAAGAAAGGCTCCATACCTCTAAAAGTATGAAGCCTTCGTAATTATTCGTTGATTGCTCTCGGGTAAACAGAAACCTGCTTCTTGTCTCTGCCCTTTCTCTCAAATCTAACAACGCCGTCTACTAAAGCGAATAAAGTATCATCGCCGCCGCGGCCTACGTTGTTACCTGGATGGATTTTGGTTCCGCGCTGTCTGTACAGAATGTTGCCAGCCAGAACGAACTGTCCATCTGCTCTCTTAGCGCCAAGTCTCTTAGACTCAGAGTCTCTGCCGTTCTTGGTAGAGCCTACACCTTTTTTATGAGCAAAAAACTGAAGGTTCATCTTTAACATTTGTCTACACCTCCTCAAATCGGATATGAATATATGGTCTCCCATACTCCTCCTCAATATTCTGAAGTCCCAGAACTAAGGAGTTTAAAAGGAGTTTTGATTCTGGACTGATATCAGAAGAAAGAGTGAATAAAAAATATCCGCTTTCCTCATCCTGTTCTGTTTCAAAACTGTCCTCTGTAAATACTTCAATGGAATTGACTGTGTTAAATACGAGAGTTGACACCGCTGCACAGATAATATCTCTGCCGCTATCATCAAAACCTGCATGTCCCGAAAGCCGAACTCCCGAGTACTCATAATCAGAAACAGTTCCTGCACATTTTTTTGTAAATACCGTTACCTGAATCATGGTGTTAATTAAGCGTTGATCTTTTCAATCTTAACCTGAGTATAGAGCTGTCTGTGGCCGTTTTTCTTATGATAGCCAGTTTTTCTCTTATACTTGTAAACGATAACTTTCTTGCCCTTACCTTCTTTTTCTACGGTAGCGGTAACAGTTGCACCAGCTACAGTTGGGCATCCGATGGTTAACTCACCGTTGTTTACAGCCAGTACCTGATCGAAAGTTACGGTCTCGCCAGCGTTTACGCCAAGCTTTTCTACCTTAATGATATCGCCTTCAGCTACTTTGTACTGCTTTCCACCTGTTGCAATAATCGCGTACATGAAAGGCACCTCCTATTTATCATTACTCGCCAATTATGGTGTACATGGATGAGCCCATGTCCTTATAACCTCATTGTGCGGCATACTTGATTAATATAGCATTCTTTTCCTGAACTGTCAACTGATTTTCAAAATTATTTAAATTATTTTGTAACAGTTCAGCCGTGCGAAGATGCAAGGCTGAACTGTTATATATATCCAGTGGCATTCCCGTTACATCTGCTGGTATAAAGACGGCCTTACCTTTTTTCGGGTAAGTTCAACCAAATTCAGCTTTGTCATATCTACAACTGTAGTTTTTACCGGATCGTTCCGGACAGCGGCCCGAAGAGCTTCCATTAAAAGTTCCCTATCTTCTTCTGCCTCCATATCGATAAAATCCACAATGATAATTCCTGACAGGTTACGGAGTCTCAGTTCGTGGGCCACAGCCTCCGCAGCTTCCAGATTAATTTTCAGCAATGTATCCCGCATATTTTTTTTACCGGAAAATTTTCCCGTGTTGACATCGATTACTGTCATGGCTTCGGTAGGCTCAATAACCAGATACCCGCCGGACTTTAACCAGACCCTTGGCTGAACAGCCTGGGTAAATACGGTTTCCAGACTGTACAAAGAAGACAGAGACAACATAGGATCATCATAAAATACCAGCTTGTCTAAGTCTTCCGGCTGATAGAGGGATAGATAAGAGTGAATCTCATCATACAGCTTTTTCCCGTCTGTCACAATAGCTTTTAAAGAAGCAGAATAGGCATTTCTTACTTCACTTAAATATGCAGGGGCTGCCTGATAAAGCATTGTGTAGCAGGTACGAAATTCCCTGTCTGCAATAATTTTATCCAATATTCCTGACAGTTGTTTAAACTCAGCCAGAATAGCTTCGTCTTTCGCATCTTTGGCATTGGTACGGATAATTACGCCCCAGGGCTTTGTGCGAACCTCTTCCAGACGGCCTTTTAAAGTCTCTTTCCACTGGGCTGCCCGAATCTTGCCGGAAAAACTGATCTGAGAGTTTAAAGCCGTCACAACGCAGTATTTTCCGCTTAAGCTGATATTGGAACTCAGCATGGGAGACTTGGTTTTAATGCTGTCTTTTTCGATCTGAACCATAATCTCGTCGCCAATGCGAAGAGGCCCGTCTTCCGGCCTGCTTCCAAACCAGTGGCGGCGGTTTTCTGATAAGCTATAGTAGCAGACATTGCCAGGAGCAATTTCCACAAAGGCAGCATTAATATTTTTCACAATATTTTGAACCCGTCCGATATAAATATTCCCTAAAACCGACTCCTGGTTTTTCGGTTCCATGGAAATTTGTACCGGCCGGCTGTCTTCCATCAGCACAGATGCAATTTTATTCCTGTATTCCGTAATAACCAGTTTGGTCACAATCTCTTTATTCTTCTGGTTTTCAATCAATGTTTTCACCTAAATCGTCCAAAGAAACAAAATGAGGAATTCCTTTCTCATCATAATCAGCAGCGTAAACTTCTTCTCTTTGGATTAAAAATGCAAATTCCGGCCGTTCCTGTCCAAGGAAACGATAGTATGCGTCTAAAACCAGTTCCGGCTTAATATTGGCGGCGCTTCCGGCAGAAAGCTTTAAGAACATGCCAGGAGCCTGTAAAGTTCCCTTTTCTTCCTGTTTTTCTTCAGGAACCAGACAGGAACAAGGTCTTGCCTCATAAATAAGCGGAGCTAAATCCAGTTCTTTTTCGCCTTTTTTTGTCTTTTTCATAATAAGAATAGACGGGGTTTTCAGAAATTCTGCAAAACCATCAAACCAGGCAGCTTCATCTTCCGGTTCATATCCTGGCCGGAATTGAAGAGTATAATCTGCAGCAGCAACGATGGACATGGCATTTGCTGCTTTTTCCGGCAGTTTTTTATAACTGATTACCTGGATTCCTTCTACGGAAACAGCATTGATCCGGCGAATCATTTCTGCCGAAGAATCTGTTGAATTTACGTCAATGTCTACATATTCTCCATTGCTGGTAAGTCCTACGCTTAAAGGCGCTGCAAAAGACATAAGCTGGTGCGGGCTGAACCCCTCACTGTATCTGATGTCCACATCTGCACGGCGGATTGCCTTTTGGAAGTAACGCATTACATCCAGATGGCCGATAAACTTCATCTCTCCCTGTTTGAAAAATTTAATTCTTATTTTCAAAGCATACGCCTCCTTTCCATCTCATAGCTCCGCAGGCTGAACATTTCTGGCGGCAGTTTGGAGTAACGGTTTCATCAATTGCATGGAGCCATTCCCGTTTTAAAAATTCTTTGGAGATGCCGGCATCAATAAAATCCCATGGGAACACTTCATCCAGTTCTCTGGTTCTTGTAGTATAGAAATCAATGGACAAGCCACAGGTTTCAAAGGCTTTCATCCAGATTTCATTGTCAAAACATTCTGACCAGGAATCATACAAAGCGCCGTTTTTATATGCTTCCTCAATTAAAGCGGCGCATTTCCGATCGCCTCTGGCCAAAACGCCCTCTAAAACCGTCAAATCCGCCTCATGCCAGTTATAGCGCAGACTCTTGTAATTTAACATTTCCCTGAATTTATTACGCACAATGGATGCACGTTCTAAGAACTCTTCCTTTGTACACATTCTCGCCCACTGGAATGGAGTAAACGGCTTTGGTACAAAGAAAGACGAACTGGCCGTTACCTGTACTTTACCCTGGCGTTTTTCCTTGGGAACTTCATCATAATAAGTTTCTGCAACCTTTTCAGAAAGCAGTGCGATTCCTTCCATATCTTCTGGCGTTTCTGTCGGAAGTCCCAGCATAAAATACAATTTTACACGGTTCCAGCCGCCGCGGAAGGCTTCAGCAGCGCCATTTAAAATATCTTCCTCAGTTAGTCCCTTATTGATAACATCTCTAAGACGCTGAGAGCCTGCTTCTGGCGCAAAAGTCAGGCTGCTCTTTTTTACATCCTGAATCTTGCTCATAACGTCCAGGGAAAATGCATCAATACGCAAAGATGGCAGGGAAATATTAACCCCTTTTCCATGGAACTCATCAATTAAAAAGTTTACCAGTCCTTCTAATTGCGTATAATCGCTGGAACTTAAGGAACTTAAGGAAATTTCTTCATGTCCTGTGCTCTTTAACATCTTGTAGGCATAGTCTTTCAGGTAATCCAGGCTGTGTTCCCTCAGGGGGCGATATACATTTCCAGCCTGACAGAACCGGCATCCACGGATACATCCCCTCATAATTTCCAGTACAACCCGATCCTGAGTTACTTTGATATAGGGAACCAGTGGCTTTTCGATATAGGCAGCGTCATCTGGATTCACTACCACTTCTTTGGTAATTTTTGCCTTTGCATGGCTGTTATTAGGAGTAAAAGAGGCAATGGTTCCATCTTCTTTATACGCCACATCATAAAAGGCAGGGACATAAATACCAGGGATTTCTGCCGCTGCTTCTAAAAATTCCTTACGGCTTTTTCCAGCTTTTTTACAAGCCTTATAAACGTCCATTAAGTCATAATAGACGGTTTCGCCTTCTCCAATATAAAACATATCGAAAAATTCAGCCAGCGGCTCCGGATTATAGGCGCAGGGACCGCCGCCGATCACAATCGGATCTTCTTCTGTTCTGTCACAGGCATGAAGCGGAATCTGAGACAGATCCAATACCTGTAAAATATTGGTATAGCACATTTCATACTGCAGTGTAATACCTAAAAAGTCAAATTCTTTAATAGGGCTTTGAGATTCCAGTGAAAACAGAGGAATCTTTTTTTCCCGCATCACTTTATCCAAATCGGTCCATGGAGAATAGACCCGTTCACAATAAATATCATCTCGGCGATTAAAAAAATCATAGAGAATCTGGATTCCCAAATGAGACATGCCGATTTCATACACATCCGGGAAACAGAGGGCAAAACGGACGTCTACCTTATCAGGGTCCTTATATACCGAGTTAATCTCCCCACCGATATAGCGGGCTGGCTGCTGGATAGACAGCAGGATTTCATCATTTAATGCTAGTTTTCTCATTACTTTTCCTTTTCATTTTAATTAAAGTACATCATTTGCTACGTTCCTTTATCGCGGATCATTATACAACACATACGGAATTTAGGCAACTGTGAGTTGTTTAGACAGTTTGAACTCAAAAATTAATCAATCTGATAAAGACTTTATTCCCATTTTCGTATATAATGGTTCCATACAAACAACAGATATTTTATATATTGGGAGAATTCATATGAAATACATATATAATCAAACAATGATACAGCATATTCTTGAAGAACATAAATTTTTAGACCATTTTTCTTTTGATATCCTGCCGTATATTCAAATTGTTGAATACGATAAAGGAGAATATATTATCCGTCCAACCGATTCCCTGACCCATATTTTTTATCTAATAAAAGGAACGGCCAAACTTTACGAATTTCACAAAAACGGGAGACAGTCATTAATTAATTTTTTTACACCTCCCAGCTTTTTTGGTATTCCGGAATTTTTTGAACTGAATAAACGTCCATTTCCACTTGTTGCCCATATCCCCTGTCTTTGTATTGAAGTCGATACTCAAAGATGCAGAACCCAGCTGCTGCAGGACGCCCAGTTTCTGCAGTTTTGCTGCAGCATTGCATTCCGGCAGAATGTACTGCAAAACCGCAGGTATATGCACCTCACCTCTTCACCCAGCCGTAATAATTTCGCTTCCTGTCTGATTCTTTTGCAGAACAATGGAATCCTTTCTTTTACTTATACAGATTTGGCCGAATATTTGGCCATTTCATACCGCCATCTCATGCGCCTTATTTCCGAGATGTGTGAGGAACAGATCATCGAGCGGACACCAAAAGGAATTAAAATTTTAGACTGGGATAAAATCTATTCCTTGGCCGAAGAAATACATGATGACTGGGAATGCTAACAAACGTTTTTCTCCATAAAAACACACAGGAAACAGGTGTTTAACATTCTATTTCCTGTGTGCCTTTTAAATTTCTAACAGTTCTGCTGCATTCTTCCACATAAGCCGCTCTAAAACATTTGGCGGATATGGCTGGGCTTTAAACTGTTCTACAGCCTGTATCATTGACCGGATTGGATATCCGCTTCCGAATAAAAAGCGATATTCCATATAGCTGTTTGCTGCTTTTACAAACTCGTCTGCAAAAGGCATATTCGGCATATACCCATAAAAATCTGGATACAGATAAATATTCGGACATACCATTGCAACTCCCAGGATTCCATCTACATATGGCCAGCAACCATGGTCTACGGCCATAGAAAGTTCTTTATATTTTACCGCTACACGATGAATATGTACCGGATCGGTATAACTGATATCTGGTCCTACAAAAATACTGGAAGTAAGAGAAACGATCATTCCACATTCAATACAGGTTTCATATGCTGGTTCCAGTACTGGATCATCAAAATAACGGGGCGGATATCCGTATCCAGGTTCTAATGAAATTCCTTTAAACCCCCATGATTTACACTGCAAAATTTGCTTGCGTATTCCCTCCGGCTTATCAATATCTACAGCACCAAACCCTGCAAATTTATCTGGATACCGTTCCAGTAATTCAGCAATTTCTTCATTTGGTACATACCCCTCTGTTTTCGTCTGTCTGCCATGTACCACACCAAAATCAATACCAGCTTCTTCCATTTCAGCAAAATAAAGCCCCATATCACACTTTCTGGCAGATTCCATTTTCCCACTATTTTTATGTAATCCAGGAACTAATTTCGGGTCATCAAAATCTTCATCTACTTTTCTTGGAAAAAGCGCTGTTTTTTCTGCAAAGCTTTTATAAGGAGGTCTGCTTCTAAAATCTATAATCATACTTCTGCTCCTTTTTTATTTTTTTCTAATTTTTTCTTATCAGCATTTTGTTTTTTAGCAGAATAGACCACGAGGCCAACAATAGTAGCTAAATATGGAATTGTCAGCAATAACTCTGACGGAATTGAAAAGGACTGAAGCACATTTGCCAGTGCATCTGCAATTCCAAAAAACAGAGAAGCAATCGCTGCTGGTATCGGTCTGCCTCCTCCCATAGATTCTGCTGCAATTCCTATAAAGCCTCGTCCTGCTACCATATCCCGCACAAATCTGGAAGAATATGACATAGACATAAACATTCCTCCAAAAGAAGCGCATAATCCGCTTAAAGCCAGCGCAATCAATTTGATTCTGTTAGAATTTTCGCCTACAGATTCTGCCGCAAGGGAATACTCTCCTACTGCCCGTATCCTGAGGCCTAAAGGCGTTTTATACAGCAATACAAAAATGAAAATCATCATCGCTACGGCAAGATATGTAAGCAAGCTTTGACCAGATATGATCGGCCCTATTAATGGTATATTCTCAAGGATCGGAATATTAATGTTTGGAACGGATAAACTGGGAAGGCTTGCTGTCGATCCCTTATCTCCCGTTACCATAAACATGATAAAGACTGTAAATCCTCCAGCAAACTGATTAATTGCGATACCAGTCAGCCAAATATCGGTATCCATAATAATATGAAAATACCCTAGGAATAACCCAATGCCAATTCCGGCTACAACACCTGCCAGCAGACCTAGCCAAACATTCTGAGTATAGGCGCTTACTATAACTCCAGCCAGTGCCGAGCACAACATGGTTCCCTCTATTGTAATATTTCTAACACCAGCTTTTTTTGCAATTAAACAGGACAGGGTTGCAAATACAATGGGCGTTGTAAGACGAAATACTCCTGCTAAAAACTGGGGTGTAAATATTAACTTTAAAATATCTTCCATCTTTTACGCCTCACTTTCTTCACCGCTGTTTTTAACATGACGAACGATCAATTTCTGATGAAATTTTGCCAAAAATCCTCTCGAAGCGATCATTAAGATCAGCAGGGACTGAATTACAATAACCATTTCGCTGGGAACATCACTGGTACGGTTCATAATATCTGCACCTGTTCGGATATATGCAATAAACAATGCTGCAAGCGGAATATTTTTTGCTTTAAATCCAGCAATAGTAGCAATTAAGATGCCATCCCAGCCAAAGCCAGGAAGTCCCAGCCACTGGAAACGTTCATACCGTCCTAGCATCTCAGCAGCCCCGCCAGCTCCTGAAAGAGCTCCGCCTAAAAAAGCACTGAGCATACATAAAGCGCCAATATTTATTCCAGAATACTTTGAAAACTTTTCATTAGATCCAATCATTTTCATCTTGTAGCCCCAGTTTGTTCTGTCCATAAACAAAACAGTAAGAACAACAGCAATCAGTGCCAAAATCAGTGCAGTTGTCACCTGAGTCTTAGAAATAATAACTGGTAAATTTGCTCCCTCCGGAAGCGCATAGGAAGCTGTCATTCCAATCTCCGGATCACGAATCGAATAGTTTAAAATAAAAGTTCCCAGATACAGCAGCACATAATTCAGCATTAAAGAGTCTACAAAAAGATCTGCATTAAATTTCAATTTTAGATACATCGGAATCATTGCAATCAGGCCGCAAATAATACTTGCTGCCAAAAAAGAAGCAGTTTGAGACATGATTCCGCCAGTCCCTAATTTGATAGACACCCATGCTGCGATTAAACCGCCAAAAAATACCGCTCCTTCCCCAATTACACTGCACTGCCCAATCGAAAATATTACACAGGCTCCTAGTGCTGTAAAGCAGACTGGGATAAAAAACTCAATCATATTGCCAAACCGCCGCATTGAGCTAAATGGTCCTGTAAGAAAGGCTTTAATTGCAGTCACTGGCTCATTGCTGATCAAAATAATAAACAAAAAAGCAAATACCATCGCTACAAAAATTGCCAGCATAGTTTTTACCATATAAAACAGTTCATTGATCTGTTTATTATTCATAATAGGCCTCCTCTATCTGTTCCTTACTCTGGCAATTCACTCCCAGCATATATTGTCCCAATTCATGTTCTGTAACTTTTGAAGCATCTTCAAAATAAGCTGTAATCTGTCCATCATGGATTACTATCAAAGAGTCTGATAATTCCATAATTTCATTTAAGTCTGCTGAAATCAGAAGTACAGCTTTTCCCTCATCCCGAAGGGAAACCAGTTTTTTATGGATAAAGCTGGCCGTCCCTATGTCAATACCTCTGGTAGGCTGGTCTGCAATGATCAAGTTAAGGTCTCCTGTCAGTTCTCTTGCAACAACTACTTTCTGCATATTTCCTCCAGACAGCATTCCAACCTTCGTCTCAGAAGAGTCACATTTTACTTGAAATTCATGGATAAGGTTCTGGCATACTTCACGTATTTTCTGTTTTTTCAAAAGTAAGCCATGGCGAAGTCCAGGACTGTCTACTGTTGTAGAAATCAAATTCTCTTCAATAGTAGAGTTTACCGCAGCGCCATAGGTTAGTCTGTCCTGAGGAATATATCCACACCCCAGATTTCTAAATTCCTTTACACTGGCATTTCCTACATCATTTTCTAAAAATGTGATTGTTCCAGATTCGTTTTCTCTTAATCGGGTGATGACTTCAATTAATTCTCTCTGCCCATTTCCCTCTACGCCGGCAATTCCAAGAATTTCTCCTCTCCGAACAGAAAAACTAATACCATTTAACACCATTTTTTCATAAGCATATCCATACTTTAAATCTTTTACTTTTAAAACCGTTTCCCTTGGTTTAGCCGGAGTCTTATCAATTTTAAATATATTATTTCGTCCAACCATTAAAGCAGAGATATCTTCAATACTTACATCGGCCACATTATAGACGCCCATACTCCGTCCATTTCTTAATATTGTGATACGGTCACATAATTCTTTTATTTCTCTTATTTTATGAGAAATAAAAATAATGGTATGTCCCTTTTCTTTCAATATTTTCAACTGCCGAAACAACTCTTCTGTTTCCTGAGGAGTTAACACTGCAGTAGGCTCATCCAGAATTAATATTTCTGCACCACGGTATAAGGCCTTTAAAATTTCTACTCTCTGTTTCATTCCTACTGGAAGGCTGGATACGGTTGCACGGGCATCAATCTGGAAATTGTATTTCTGCGCAATTTGTTCTGCCTCTTCAACTGCTTTAGCCATATCCAGAAAAAGTCCTTTTTTCGGTTCACAGCGGAGAATCATGTTTTCAGCCACTGTCAGGGATTCCACCAGCATAAAATGCTGGTGGACCATACCAATTCCCAATGCAAGGGCATCAGTAGGATTTTTAATGGAAACTTGTTTCCCATTTATAAAAATTTCGCCTTCATCCGGATGCTCAATTCCAAAAATCATTTTCATTAAGGTAGATTTTCCAGCACCATTTTCTCCCATCAGTGCATGAATTTCACCTTTTCTGACTGAAAAATTGACATGTTCATTTGCCAAAACTCCATTACCATATATTTTGGTAATGTTTTTCATCTCCAAAACCATCTGTTCCATGATATCTATTCACCCATTCTTACTGATTAACTCCGATATATTCATTCAGCTGATTCTGTTCCATACCAAAAGCAGATGGTACTTCCAGACTTCCATTGATAATCTGTTCTTCTGCTTCATTTACTAACTGTTTTACTTCATCAGGAACTAATTTTTCATAGTAATCATTTTTTACAACACCTACGCAGTCTTCTTTTAATCCAACTTCTTCATGTTTTCCAAAAATTTCTTTACCATCAATAATATTCCGGAAAGCATTTTCTACAAACACATCTACTTTTTTAATAACGGAAGTTGGCATATATTGATTCATATCTTCATTGGTTTCCGCATACTGAAGAGTTCTGTCTACATCACATCCAAAATACATTTTTTTCTGTTCATATCCTACTTCATACACACCTGCATATGCCTGACCAGCTGCTGGAAAAATTGCAGTTGCTCCCTGCTGATATTGTATAGATGCTAGTTCTTTCGCTTTTGCCAAATCGTTCCAGGAACCAATAAAAGAATTTAAAATTACCGCATTTGGATTGACACTTCTTGCACCTGCAATATAGCCTACCAGGAAGTCATTAATAGTAGGAATTTCCTGACCGCCGATAAATCCAACTTTTCCAGTATCACTCATGCCCATAGCAATCACTCCTGCTAAATATGCAGATTCATTCTGCTTGAATAATGCAGAGTATACATTTGGTAAATCTTCTTCAGACTTTCTTGGGACTTCAGCATCATATACAATAAATTTGACCTCTGGAAATTCTTCTGCTGCTGTCTGTACTGGTTCAACCATCTGTGGAGAGCCGCATACAATGTAATCCCATCCATCTTCACAGGCATCCAGAGTTGTTGGCAGATATTTGGCTACATCTGCAGAAGAATTTCCCATTTCCACAATCTTTATTTCAGCACCGTATTCGTCCCTCATCTTTTCTACTGCAGTTGCTGCCATATCATGGTTTCCGCCGTCTCCTCTGGTATTGCTAATCAGATGGATAATCTTAACTCCATCCAAAGGAAGTTCGCCTGCAGCTTTCGTCTGTTCAGCAGCATTTTCCTTCTGTACAGTATCACTCGCTGCTGGTGCTGAACTGCATCCAACAATGCCAGCTCCAACTGCTAACACCATACTAATTGCAACAATACCTCTTTTCCATTTTTTCATAAGTAAATCCTCCTTAGCTTTTGTTGTAAAATAAAACAAACTATTCCGTTCTCTTACCTCTATACTTTATTATTTTTTTATCTTTCTGCAATGACAAATGTCATATCATGTTTATTTTTATAATCAATTTATCAAAAAAAAACATTTTATAAGCAAAAATACGGAAAATAGTTATAATTTTCTGTCCAAACAGCAGAAAATGATGACAGCAAATCGCACAAATGTTATAATATCGAAAAAGGAGGCGACTAAATGACTTATATCCTACCAGTACTCTATGTAATTGTTTCCTATACATTCATATTTTTATCAGTTTTCTTTGATACTGCAATGGAATTGAAAATGTTATCAATCCTTTTACCTTTCATTATGGGAATTGTTAATTTAATTGCCGTATTGACAGTAGGAAGAAAATGGTCTAGAACAACTTTACTGAATTGTACTTTGATTATTAAGTACGGACTAATTCCATTCTACTTGATCGGTGGAAGTATTACCACTGGCGTAACAGTTATGGCATTTTTTCCTTTACCCCTAATGGCTTTGTTTGGACTTGTAGCCATTGTGTTTTTGATTTTTGGATACGGGATTTTATTGGGGACAGCTCCTTATGCTATCGCTTATCTTATAAAATCACACACGGACGGTACACATCCAAAATGGGCGGTCGTTTTGGGTGGAATCTGCCAATTTTTCTTTTCCTTTGACGTTCTTGCAATAATGGTTCTGGCATTAAAGGAGCGATACAGAATTAAAACTACAATTGCCGTTTTCTGTGCAATGTGTCTTGCTGTCCTGCTGATTATGCTTAATGTAGTCTTGACGCTGACAAGAGGGTAATCAATATTAGTTCTGCTCTTGCTTGTGGAGTATCCCCAACTTTGGGATACTCCCTTTTTTCTAATTAATCTGCTCTAGAATACTTGGATCTTTAATCTTCCCATCTTCTGCAAAAAGAAGGATCTTGGACATAATTTCTGCTGTCTTGGGATCGTCGTCTACAAAAGGAAGGAACAGCCGTCCTCTGTGCTGGGAGTGGACCGGCACCACAAAGACCATGGCATTTCCCATCTGGTGTACGACGCCGCTTCCCAGGTGTACGGTATATTGTCCCAGTGTTCCATCGATGACTGCATGGCTTTCTTCCAGACGCACATTGGAAATTTTAAATAATTCCAGATTACATTGAATAATGGCGCGGCGCATTTCTATGGTAGAATGGCTGGTTTCCGGATCAACGCCGCCCACATGGGCAACGCTTACTGCCAGATCTACATCCCGCATCACTTCACTGTAAATAATATCCGGTATTTCTTTGATTTTTAAGGGCTGGAAGGTCTTTCTATCGTAAAATCCTACGGATTCCAATGTAGGCGCTTCAATCTCACTGGGAGAAAACCAGTCGGCCATTGCATACAGTCTCACGACAATATTTTCTTTATAGTATATTTTCTGCAGGCCGTCTTCATAGTCCGCTACCCAGCGGCGTGTGCGAAGAGCCCCTACTGTCTTTTGAGGCTGTATTTGATTTCCGGAAAATAATAAGGATTCCGTCTTTTCCAGTTCTTCTGCAAGCTTCACATACAGTTCGCGGAATACTTGTTTAAATGGTTGGCGAATTTCTCTTTCAAACAGCAGCTTTTGATAATCATGCCAGACTCCTGCCTGGTACAGATCCCAGGGATGGGCAATGCGAAGTTCCTCATGTGCCGATAATTCCGTCAACGTTCCCTGGCAGTCCAAAAGGCCGGACTCTGTCAGAAATCCCAGTTGTGGTTTCTGTCCAGTGCTTTGGAATATCAATGGTTCTACAATTGGCCTTGCCACCGGATTTTTCTGGAGTTCTAACAGTTCCCATGCTTCAAAAACCGTCCGGTCTTCCATAGCCTGTTCCATCATCTGTCTGGTGCGGCTGTATTGTTCTTTTAACTGTTTATGGATTTCCTGGTATTTTAGAACAATCTCATTTTTCTTAAATTTTGGTGGGATAGACTTTAATGTTTTCCCTCCTTTTTCACAGATAATACTGCTTTTTCCTAAGGAATCTACCAAAAGCCGAATCCTGGTCTCTCCATCCAGGGCTTCTCCTGAAAATAGAGCTTCCGACTGATTTGCAAGGTGTGTTTCCATTCTCAATATCAGTCTGGTTACATCAGTAAATCCAGCATTCACGCTTAAGTTTCGCAAGGCAATCTCTGCTGCCCTGCCCTCACTGGCTCTCCTTTGCGCCCCAAATTGGCGGCTTTCCTTTTTAAACTTCTGAATAAACTGATACCGTTTAAACAACTCATTATCTTGTTCCTGACGTTCCTTAGGCAATGGCAGAAGTCCGATACTCATAAGCAAATCTTTGTTCCGTTTGGTTTCGATTTCTGCTGCCAGTTTATCATACTCGATTTTCCCTAATGCGGCGTCTGCATATTTTCTGGCCCTGCTATGGGAAGAACCGGAAGAAGAGTATTTGGCAGCATCATAAAGAAGCTGAAAGTCCTTCTCCCCTAACTTTTCGTATGCCTCAAAAAACCAGTGAATATCAAAAGCGCCATCTCTTAGTTCTTCTGGAGACAGAGGCGTATATTTGGCAATCATAGATTTTGCAGCTTCGTCCATCCATTCACTGGTATGAGCCATAAAATAATAGCAGCCGCTTTTAAAACCGGATACCTTCAGATATTCTTCTATTAGAGGAATCCACTGCACCGCATACATTGCCACTTCTACCAGACGTTTTCTGGAAATATCCGTTCCCTTAAGGGCCTGTTTAAAATCCTCTGCCTTTTCTTTTGGATCTGGCTGGCAGACTTTCAGCAAATGGCACAGCACCGTTCTGCGGCTGGAACCGGAATAGTAATAAGACTGGCTTCGTTCCAACGTATCATTTCCCAGAGCCGTTAAAATCTGAATCAGCACAGGGATTCCGTAAATAACGTGGATATTGCTGATGGAACTGGAAAATGGGGTTTCCTGTTCCCCACGCCTTAATTCAGCCTGAACCACAGGCGGAATGATCTCCCGATACAAGGTATGGGCCAGAACCATCTCCGGCATATCATCCCCAATGGTATCAAACCGGTATTTTCCATCCTGAGGAAGAATTTTCTTTGGCCCAAAAAACCGTTCCAAATCGCCTATACGGGCATTCCTTCCAGTTACCGCCCCTTTTTGTTCCACGATGCTGACAGGAGAAAACAAACTTCCTATTCCGAAAAATTCAAACACAGCCTTATAAAATAAATCCTTATCCCACAGTCCCATTACATAAACTTGTACAAAATCTGACAGTTCCAGATACCGGCTGCCTGGACGCTGATATACAGAAAAGGCAGAAGAAGTACCGGCAGTCATATTTTGGAGGCTGCAATACCGCATCATCAACTGAAATCTCAGGGAAAATGATGGTTCCCATTGACTGTCATGGACGAATCTCAGCCAGTGTATTAATTCTGCAAAAACAGGAAGATCGGCGGAACGCCTGATAATTGTCTCTTTCTCTCCATTCCACCTGGTTTCTGTCAGCTCATAGCATTCATTTTCATCGTTCAGCACAGACACCAGTTTCCCAATTACCGGAAGGGCTGCCGCTGCTTTTTCTTCATCTGTTACATACTGGAAAAACAGATTAGAAATCACCGTTCTGACCTGGCTGTCAAACCGAAGTCCCTGCAGCAGTTCCTGGAAAGGAGGGCGTTTCAGAAGGCCTTTTCCAAACACCTGTTTATAAAGGCTGGTATTTTTGCCGTATTCTTCCCTTCTTTGTCTGCATTCTTCATAAAGGTACAGCTCCAGCAGCATCTGGGTGGATTTGATTTCGTTCTGATAAAACTCTTCCCACAAAGCACGGAAAGGATATTCATCTAAAGGATTTCTCTGCAATGTCCCGTCCTGCCAGCAAGTTCTGGCTAACTCTGCGCCTAATGTTGTTTCTTCTCCCCATACAGTCGTATATTCCAGAAACTGGTGTGCCTCAATAAACTCATTTAACGCTTTCAGAATACGGATACATTCCTTTTCACCATAGTGAAACAGATTTGGCGCTTTTGCCAGATCAGTAATTGGTTTTGGCACAACAAATTCTTTTGTAGTATCGTATAGGCCATAACCAGGTTTACTTAAAATATCCTGGGTTTTGCTGCTGCCTTCCGTTAATTCTGTAAGAAGAACCCGTTCTTTCCCTGTAGGATTTTCAAAGGCAAGGAGAACGTCCCGAAGCGGTTCAAATTCTTCCGGTGCATCCTTTTTCATGCCTAAAGCCAGATCAAAAGCGCCCATATGACATTCCTCAGGCTTTTCATCTAACAGACGGATAATGCTGGCCCGAAGTTCCGATGGTTTCTGCCTGCGCAGAAGGGAAAGATTTTCGGTACGCCCCTTTTTATATTTTAAATTTTTCTCTATAAGCAGGTAATCCTCTGGTTTCAAATCCAGAACCTTTGCCAGGCAAAATGCCGAAGACAGGGTATATTCTTCCGGATTATGGAGAAGTTCCAGCAATACGTTCCTTCTTACAGAACTTTCCGGTTTGTATAACAATAATCTGGCTGTCATAGCCCGACTGGTTCCGTAGGTTTCACCCTGGCCAATGAAAGGAATCAATTTGGCAGCTTCATCCAGATAGCTTTCTTCCTGAAGCATCCAGGCAATGAGACACATCCGCACTGCCAGATCGGAGCGGGACATGGTTACCCGATACCAGGAAAAAATACAGGGATTTCGCTCAAAGCCTTTTTTCGGAATGGTTTCCAGGGCGTGTTTTAAAATTTCATAAAATTTCTTTGCTTCCTCTTTATCGCAGAACAGCCCATAAGCCGTAACCGGAAGATTATCCGGTTTTTGTGCATCGTCACTTCTGGCGGAAAACCATCCGTTACGGTTGTTATGCAGCAGTTCGGATATTACAGAACTGGTATTTTTCATAAATCCAGGCATAAAACATGCCATCAGTTCCAGATCATCCGGATAGTCAAGAAGGACTTTCTTAGCTGCCTGGGCGCTAAGGGATTTATCCTGAAGGGAACTATTAAAATAGGATGCCGTTAATTTCTGATTTCTGGTTCCGTTCTGTACCAGCTCCAGCACGGCATTGATTCCGTCCTGAGCATCATAAAACCCTTTTGCCCAAAGAGCGCAGCTAATCGAAATGGAATCGTTGGTATGAAGCTGTTCCTGGCAAAAATCCGGTTCTTTAAGACATCTGCCCATAAGATTCAGCAGCTTGTTGCTAATCCGATCCACATGGTTTTCATCAAAAATTCCGATCCAGGTACTGACTGCCCGTTTTACTGAAGAATATCGGATTAAATCATGATCCTCAATGACCTGAAACAGCCATAAAAAGGCTTCCGGCCGTCCTGCATCCATAGTTTCGCAGACTGCCTGTCTGGCACCTTCCTGAAGTCTGGCCGCTAAAAGGAAGTCTCCCAGAAGCTGATACAGTTCCTTGCTTTTAGACATTACAATGCCCCGGATCAGCTCATGGCTCAGCATGGCGGTATTCTGTTCTCCAAGCAGAATATTCCTTACCGCAGCGATTGTCTCCTGATTTCCCAGATCCACCTGAGCCGCAAGCATTCCCCCATAAGACCAGCTTTCTGTCCTGGCGTGGTCGTAAACTTCCGCACTGGTCTGTCCGGTTAAAACCTCAGCCAGACTGGACTGATAAAATTTCAACCGGGAATATGCCCATAACAGATGTACGCTTTGGCGGACAAAGGGGCTATAGGACTTTGTCCGCAGGCTTCTTCGATACCATCCAGCCGTCATCTGAAACTGATTCATCTGATCCAGAGCATAATAAAACTCTTCCTCCATCCCAGATGGTATGCAGACCTTTACCAAATCTGACAGCTGATTTCTGTAAATATCGCTTAAGGTCTGGCATTTTTTTGATTCCAAAAGCTGCTCCATCCATTGGAGGGATTCGCTTTTTATGGAATAATAAGCGGTTGGAAGCAGGCCTTTTTCCAGATCGCTTAAATGCTTCCCAGCTTCCTTTGCTTCCTCCATCCATTTTCTGCTAAGTTCTCTTCTGGTTTCATATGTAAATTCTGCCATAGTCCCTCCTTTACCAGCCAGACAGCATGGTAAGTCTTACAAATGTAAACTCTAAGCTGTCGTCCCAGATAATCGGCTGATTTAGATCCGTTAATTCTTCCGTTCCTGCAAAAATCCGATAAATACCGTCCTCAAAACATTGAAGGGCATTTTCTGCCGCCTGTTTTTCCTCTGCATCACGGCCTTCCCGAAGCCCAAAGGAAACCTTTCCGGATGAAGCCCTGTTTTCAATTTCACTTTTTGTCAGCCAGGGAACAATCTGCCCAACATCTTTTCTTTCATTAAACTCCCGAACTCCCAAACATACTAAGGCAACAATCAGATCCTTTACCGTCTCCGGCTGGTAATCCAGCAGAAATGCCACCGGTTCCACAGCCGCCTGATTCTTTTTTCCAAGCCGTCTCATCCGCACGTTTATTTGATACAATTCCACTGCCCCTCTCGTTATTAATGTGTATATTATATCAAATTTGCCCAAAAAGCTCTTGTCTAAATTTCTTACAATTTTATAAAAGCTACACCGCTCAATAAAAATGTAACGGCTACAAAAGCAGAGTAACTGAAAGGAGAAACCCTATGGAAACAAGGAATGAAACGATTCACGAACAGGGAAAGCTGAAGCGGAAGCTGGGGCTTGGCGCCGCCTTGGCAGTCTACCTGGGCAATTACCGGAACTCCGTATTTTTTAGAAATGATGGTTCCGGCTTCACAAAACGTATCTCCATGACGCTGCATATTGCCGGATACAATAACGCCTTTTAAATACCCGTGATTCCGTTCCAGAAAAGAAGAAACCACCGGAGGAACCTGACCATGTCCATCTGTATAGGTAAACAGAATAAATGGCTCGTTTACGGACTCTGTCCCATCTGTTATCTTCCAGGCGTTCAATTCTAAACTGCGTACCAGTTCCTCCACATTCCCACTACGGGAAGCATAGATATAATTCATATTTTTAAATTCTCTCCCTTTTTAATCAGATCTATTAATATTTCACATTTCTTCCAGTGTTAAGAGCAATAGAAAGGCACAGGGAAACTAAGTAATATGGATTGACACCCTTCCTTTCTTACTATATACTTTTGAAAGCGAATTGTTTTTAAAAAGATATTGGCATGAAAAGTATATCATTGGGATGTAGATTCGTCAATATAAAGCGCTAAAGTGCTATAAAACGCTGCGTTTGTCTTCCTGTAAAAATGATACAAAGGAGAAGTTCG
>CALHQJ010000117.1 GCA_938036545.1 uncultured Clostridium sp.
GAGGAATCTCCGATGCTTCTTGTTCGGCAAAGCCGGACAAGAAGATGCCCCGTCCCGAACAGTTACAAATATATTTAAAAGTTTCCCGGCCTGTGCCGGTAAAAAAAGGAGGTTTTATCATATGGGACTTTATAACGTATATCCAATGGGAACTACAATCTACAATCCGGAGAAAGCCTGGAACGGCTATACTCTGATGCAGTGCCAGGGCATTGGCGCTGTTTTGGTAGATATGAATGGTAATGTAGCAAAGGTATGGAAGGATGTTCAGGGATTCCCGAACAAACTGCTTCCAGGCGGATATTTGATGGGAAGTTTGGGTCTTCGTGATCCGAAATTCGGCTATCAGGATCAGACGGATTTGGTTCAGATCGACTGGGATGGAAAAGTTGTATGGAGATTTGACAAGAAAGAATTAGTAGATGATGAGGGCGATAAGAGATGGATTGCCCGTCAGCACCATGACTATCAGAGAGAGGGCAATCCGGTTGGCTACTATGTACCAGGCATGGAATGCAAGACTGACAGCGGAAATACCTTAATCCTGTGCCATGAAGATATTTACAATAAAAAAGTAAGTGAGCACCGTTTACTGGATGATGTATTTATCGAAGTAGACTGGGAAGGCAACATTGTATGGGAGTGGCATGCCAATAAACATTTTGCAGAAATGGGATTTGATGAGATTCAGAAAAATGTGCTGGCACGTAATCCAAATAATCACGAAAACGGCGGCGGACAGGGAGACTGGTTACATATCAATTCCATGAGTGTACTAGGCCCGAATAAGTGGTATGATGCAGGTGATGAAAGATTTAATCCAGAAAATATTATCTGGGATGCAAGAGAAGCTAATATTTTAGCTATTATCAGCAAGAAGACCGGTAAGATTGTATGGCAGATTGGCCCAGACTTTACTAAGACCAAAGAACTTCGTATTATGGGACAGATTATCGGACAGCATCACTGCCATATGATTCCAAAGGGACTTCCAGGAGAAGGAAATATCCTGGTATTCGATAATGGCGGCTGGGCTGGCTATGGTATGCCAAGCAGAGTCAGCAAAGATGGTACTAAGTCTGATATCCGCGATCATTCCCGTATTCTGGAATTTGACCCAGTTACCTTAGAAGTAGTTTGGGAATTTAAGGGACTGACTTTTGGCGGTATGTTAGGCCTGGTTGCAAACTCCAAGTTCTACAGTCCATTAATCAGTTCTGCACAGAGACTTCCAAACGGCAATACCCTGATTACAGAAGGCTGCTATATGCGTCTGTTTGAAGTTACTCCTGAGAAAGAGGTGGTTTGGGAGTATATTCCACCGTTCAAGGGCATGAGAGAGATGGTATACCGTGCATACCGTTATCCATACGACTATGTTCCTCAGTTGGAAAAGCCAGTTGAGACTCCGGTAGAGAGACTGGATTGCCATGATTTCCGTGTACCAGGCGCTGCAGAGGGTACAATCAGTGATGTAACTCCTGTAGACGGAACATTAGGCTACAACTATAAGATTGATGCCTGCGTAACAGATGGACAGGTATAAGGCGTTACGTATAAAAAATAAGTGATTTGAGACGGGGCAGCCTGTTAAGGCTGCCCTGTTTTAGCGAAAAAGCTCAAAATGGATGTGATTCTATTTTGAGCTTTTTTTGTAGTTTGATATCAGGAAAATTTATAGACAGAAACTATTTTGAAATAATTGTATTATATAAATCCTATATTGTTATATATATTGATGCAATATACAGAGGGTATTTTTTGAAAATATTGAAATAGGATGAAAATGAAGCAATTACGATAAAATAACTAATTTTAAGCGTGTATACGGATGAGAAAATAGCGTTTTTTTCTTGGGATATAGATATGAATAAATGAAATAAATAAAAAATGATAAAAAATACAAACATATACTTGATTATTTCGTGCAAATATGATATAACAAAATAGAACAAATAAATAGAACGAAATGAGGTGAGCCGTATTAAAGTATTAGGAATAGGAGACAACGTTTGTGACAAATATCTTCATATTAAGACAATTTATCCTGGTGGAAATGCTTTAAACATTGCGGTGTTTGCAAAATTGTTTGGTGCTGAGGCTGCTTATCTTGGAACGTTTGGAGATGATGAGGTTGGCCAACATGTATATTCTGTCACAAAAGAGTTAGGATTGGATCTTTCTCATTGCCGCTTAGAGCATGGGGAGAATGGATGTGCCAGAGTTCAGCTGGTAGATGGAGACAGAGTGTTTTTGGAGGGAAATACAGGCGGTATTTCAAGAATTAAACCTCCGGTGCTGACTGAGATTGATGAACAGTATATTGCGGAATATGATTTGATTCATACCAGCATTCACAGCTTTATGGAGCAGGAGCTTCCGGCTATCAGACGGGCGGGGAAATTTGTTTCCATGGATTTTTCAAATCGCTATACGGATGAATATCTGAGACAGTGCTGCCCGTACATTGATTGTGCGGAGATTTCTTGCGGGGACATGGAAGAAGAAGAAATTCGCAAGATAATGAATCAGATCAGAGAGTATGGTTGCCGCCAGATTGTAATTGCTACCAGGGGGTCCAAGGGGGCTTTTATAATGGTTGGAGATAAGTTCTATGAGCAGTCTCCATGTTTGGTGAAAGCCAAGGATACAATGGGGGCTGGCGATTCTTTCATTACCTGTTTCTTGATTAATTATCTGGATGGACTTGGTATGGCGACGGATTTTAATGAAGCATCTGGACATCGGGGAATTGTTACGTCAGAGGAATATCTGGATATGCTGGTGAAAATTAGTCTTTACCGAGCAGCTGTATTTTCTGCAAAACAGTGTCAGAGAGAGGGCTCTTTCGGGTTTGGAAAAGAAATTGAACTGACAGAAAAGGATCTGGAAGTCATGAACCGAAAATAAGGGAAAGTCGAACGTGAAGAATGTAAGCCTGTGGAAAACGGGCTAGAAGGAAAGGAGTATTTTATGAAAAAGAGATTTTGGAAGAAAGCGTTAAGTTTGGCTATGGCAGGTGTAACAGCACTTTCTTTAGCTGCATGCGGCGGCGGTGAGAAACCGGCTGCAACCACACAGGCTGCTGATAGCAAGGCGACAGAGGCACCAGCGGCAGAGGCTCCGGCAGCAGATGGCGAGCAGAAAGTGATTACTTTTATGCATCGTTTCCCAGATGAGCCGTATAACAGCTTTATTAATAACAAGCTGGCTGAGTATGAGCAGGTGCATCCGGAAATTAAGTTTAATATCATTAGCGCTCAGAATCAGGAATACAAAGAGAAGATTAAAATTGTTGTAGGCAGTGAAGATACTCCTGACATTTTCTTTAGCTGGGTAGGTGACTTTACTGAACGTTTCATCAGAGAAGATCTGATTTTGGATCTGACCCCATATTTAGAAGCAGATCCAGAGTGGAAAGACTCTTTTATCCAGTCTCAGCTGGAACAGTATGTAAATGCGGACGGAATGCAGTACGGAATTCCATTCCGTTTAGACTGTAAACTGTTCTTCTATAACAAGGCTATCTTTGATGAGCACAATTTGACTCCTCCAGCTACATGGGACGAGTTCATCAATGTTTGCGAAACTTTAAAGGCAGCTGGTGTTACTCCAATCAGCTTTGGTAACCAGGAGCCGTGGTCTGCATCTCACTACATTGGAACTCTGAATCAGATTTGCGTTCCAGATGAAGTTAGAGCAAAAGACTATAATCCTAAGACTGGTGAATTTACAGACCCTGGATATGTAGAGGCACTGAAATATTATCAGCAGATTCTTCAGTATACCAATGATAATCCAAACGGTGTAAAACCTGATATGGGAAGAACTAACTTTATTATGGAACAGTCCGCAATGTATTATGCAGAGTTAATTGAGATTCCATATATTAAGATGGATAATGCAGAGATGGAATTTGGTATGTTCAACTTCCCTAAGATTGAAGGTGCAAAAGGAAATCAGGACATTCTGACTGGTGTACCGGAAGGATTCGTTGTTTCTTCCAAGACCAAATATCCAGATGAATGTGTAGAATTCTTGAAGTGGTTCTTAGGCAAAGAGGTTGGTACACAGCAGTGTCAGGAAATCGGATGGTTTAACGCAGCACAGGGAACTACAGATGGTCTGACCGATCAGGCGTTATTAGATGGCTACAATGCAGTTATGGAAGCAAAGGCAATGAGTGCATGGCTGGATAATGCATTATATTCTACAGTATGTGACGAGTACCTGACAAGCGTATCTGCTTTGACCAGTGGTGACATTACTCCAGAAGAAGCTATAGCTAATATTCAGGCTAAGGCAAAAGAGGCACAGACTCTGGTTAAGTAATCCGGAAGGTAATTTGAGAACAAAGTGTTTATCAGGGGATGCAAAAACGAACTGTACAGCATCCCCTGTACTGAGAAAAGGACGGTGACAGAATGAAAACGAAAAAAAGTATCCCATATCTGTATATGCTGCCGGGAGTTTTTATGGTTCTGTTTTTTGTCTATATACCGGTCATAATGAATATTGGTTACAGTTTTTTCAGATTGTCATCTTATTCGGCGGGTCAGACATTTGTGGGACTTGATAACTACCGCAGATTTTTCACTGATAGTACTTTGCCAATCATGCTGAAAAACAACATTGCATATTGTGTGATTTCACTGATTGTCCAGGTTGGATTTGGTACTCTTATCGCACTGGTTTTGGAAAGCGATGCAATCAGCTATAAAATGAAATCCATATTCCGTAATATTTATTATATTCCGGCGCTGATTTCATTAACAGCTGTAGGTCTTATGTTTACCTTTATTTATGAACCGAATGTAGGCTTTTTAAATAACCTGTTAAAGGCACTAGGACAGAGTCCCCTTGGCTTTTTGGGTGATTCCAAAATGGCAATTTACTGTATTATTGCCATGAGTCAGTGGCAGTTTACCGGTTATATTACGCTTTTAATGGTAGTTGCATTTCAGAATGTACCAAGAGAATACCTGGAGGCGGCATCAATTGACGGAGCAGGTCCTCTCAAGAGAGCTCTGTTTATCATGATTCCTCAGGCAAAAGAGCAGCTGCTGGTTTGTTCCATTATTACAATTATTGGTGCGTTTAAGCTTTATACAGAAGTTTATGCAACCACAAGCGGCGGCCCTGGAAACAGTTCCCAGGTATTAGGTTTATTCTTATATCAGCAGGCATTTTTGCATGATGATCTGGGTATGGCTGCGGTAACAGGCGTATTCATTTTTGTGATTACTGTAACACTTTCTGTTATCCAGATCAGGCTGACTAATTCAGGTAAGGAATAGGAAGGAGGATACTATGAAGAAAAAAGCGAGCAAAATCTTGTTGAATGCAGTATGTATCCTGCTTGCCATAATTATTCTGGCACCTTTGGCATGGATCATCCTTAACTCACTGAAGACAAACAAAGAGATGTTTAAAGATTCCCTTGCTCTTCCAGAGGTTTGGCAGTTTGGAAACTATGCAAAAGCCTGGAAAATGGGACTTTACAAATACTTTGGAAACTCTTTGCTGGTCAGCGGTATTTCGCTGATTGGTATTTTAACCATAGCTTCATTTTTGGCATATGGTTTAACACGTTTTCGTGCAAAAGGAAGCAATATCATTTTTATCATCGTACTTGGTGGTATGGCCTTGTCAGAGCAGATTGCTTTGGTTCCGCTTTTTAAAATATTAAAAGCGTTGAACATCTATGATACATATTTTGCTGTAATTCTGCCTTATATAGCATTCAGGATTCCATTTACAGTATTTTTGATGAGAGCATACTTTATTTCGATTCCCCGAGAACTGGAAGAGGCGGCGATAGTAGATGGTTATAATAGCTTCCAGATATTTACCAAAATTATTATTCCGATTAGTAAACCGATTTTTGCATCTTGCGCAATTGTTAATTTGAACTTTGTATGGAATGAGTTCTTATTTGCAAATGTATTCCTGAATAACAAGGCGATTCAGACAATTCCGATTGGTCTGATGACATTTAAAGGCGACTTACGTGTAGATTATACATCTACTCTGGCTGGACTTGTAATTGCATCATTACCTTTGATTATTTTGTTCCTTTGTGCATCCAAGCAGTTTGTACGCGGTTTGACCAGCGGTGCTGTAAAGGGATAATACCTGTGGAGAAACGGTTTTATGAAAGCAGTAATTTTTGACATGGATGGGGTAATTGTGGATACAGAACCCTACAACATGAAAAGAGTATACGAATACGTACAATCCCAGCAGCCTAATGCAAAGCTGGAGGATATGTATCAAAATGCAGGCCGTGTAAAAGAGGACGTGTGGACCAGAATCGCTTCTGTAATCGGACAGAACAAAGGATGGGAGGAAACCAGGGCGGATTACGAAAAAAATTGGAAGCCTAACCATCCCTTTGAGATTCCTTATAAAGAAATTTTTCGGGAAGATACGATTACGATTTTAAAGTGGGCAAGAGAAAATGGAATGAAGACTGCAGTGGCATCTTCCACAGCCTATGAGAAAGTGAAAGAAATTCTGACAGAAGTAGGAGTTGTACCGTACCTTGATTTAATTATCAGTGGAGAGTTTTTTGAACGAAGCAAACCAGATCCGGCTATCTATTTAAAAACAGCAGAACTGCTGGGAGCAGCTCCGGGAGACTGTGTTGCCATTGAAGACTCTACAGCGGGGATCACGGCAGCAAACAGGGCAGGGATGAGCGTAATTGCATTAAAAGATGAGAGATTTGGTTTTGATCGCAGTCTGGCTGATGACGTGATTGACAGCCTGGGCGATTTTATAGAACACTATCAACAGTTAATCAGTAAATCAGGAGGGAATTAACGTGGAAAAGGCAAGAGAAATTGTTAGCAGTATTTTAAAAGAGCGTACCGTTGATAATATTTATTTTGTTGGATGCGGCGGCTCTCTGGTAGGATTTTATCCGGCAAAATATTTTTTGACCTGTGAAGCAAAGAAATTAAAAACAGGTTACTGTAATTCTAATGAGTTCGTATATGCCACACCAAAAGAAATCGGCGAGAATTCTGTGGTTATTTTGGCATCTCAGAGAGGCGATACTGCTGAGACAGTAGAAGCGTGTAAAGTGGCAAATGCCAGAGGAGCTGTTACAATTGGATTAACGTTTAAGGTACCTTCTCCTCTTTCAGAGGCAGCACAGCATGTTGTTCTCTATGAGTTTGGCGAGGAGTCTGTTGTAGGTAACCAGAAATCTTCTTATGCATTAAAGCTGGCAGCAGAATTTTTGAACCAGGTAGAAGGTTATGAAGACTATGACAAATTAGTAGATGGTCTCGATAAGCTTCATGGAATTGTGGCAAAAGCAAAGACAGAGATTGTTCCGTATGCAATTAAGTATGCGTGGGAATTTAAAGATGATTCTGTAATTTATACCATGGGAAGCGGAGCCTCCTGGGGAAGTGCGCATCAGGAATCTATCTGTATTTTTATGGAAATGCAGTGGATTAATTCCAGTGCTATTCACAGTGGAGATTATTTCCATGGTCCGTTTGAGATTACAGAAAAGGATACGGCGTTTGTATTAATGAAATCAACGGGAAGAACCCGTTATCTGGATGACAGAGCAATTGCATTTCTGGAGAAATTTAATGAACGCTGCATGATTATCGATCCAAAAGACTATGGTATGGATACGGTAGGAAGTGTATCGGAGTATTTAGATCCGCTGTTCCATACCAATGTAATTCGTGTATATAATAACCTTCTTGCAGATGCTCGTAATCATCCGCTAAGTGTGAGACGGTATATGTGGAAGTTTAAATACTAATTGATATTGTTCTATTTATGGAGGTGGGTCCTCAGGCTGATGCAAAAGGAAAAGCGTTGGTTTGAGGACCTGTTTGTGTATAACTGAATATAAAAAAATAATACAAAATAAAACCGATATTGTAATAAAAAGTAATTGACAAAAAGTATATATTGTTATATATTTGTATTAAAGAAAAAGGAGGGCGAACCATTATGACACCAAAACAGATTATTGAAGCTATTAAAGAGGAAATGCCAGTTGTGAAGTCTGTATATTTTGTAGGCTGCGGCGCTTCTAAAGCAGAGCTGTATCCTGGAAAATATTTCTTAGATGCAAATTCTAAGAACATTCGCGTTGGCCACTATACTGCAAACGAATTTTTACATGCAACTCCTGTTGCTGTGGATGAAACTGCGATCGTGATTACCTGCTCTTTAGGTGGAACTACACCAGAGACGGTAGCAGCATCTAAGAAAGCAATGGAATTAGGAGCAAAGGTAATTGCCGTTACTCATGTTGAAAATTCTCCTCTGGCAAAGAATGCACATTACGTAATTGTACATGGCTTTGAGAAGAACTATGCTGCAAAACTGGAAAAGATGACCAATGTATTAGGTCTGGCAGTTGAAATTTTAAATCAGTATGAAGGTTATGCACATTATGATGAAATGCAGGATGCATTTGGTAAGATTTATGATCTGATTGAAAAGGCAGTTTCTTTTGTTGTTCCATCTGCTAAAAACTTTGCAGAAGAGTATAAGGATGCGCCGGTTATCTATGTTATGAGTTCTGGTGCTACTCAGGAAGTTGCATATGCATTTTCTATCTGCCTGTTAATGGAAATGCAGTGGGTAAATTCCGGTTCCTTCCATGACGGAGAATTCTTCCATGGTCCATTCGAGATTGTTGATAAAGACGTTCCATTTATTTTGTTAATGAATGACGGAAGAACCAGAGCACTGGACAGCAGAGCATTAGATTTCCTGAATCGTTTCCAGGCTAAGACAACTGTACTGGATGGAAAAGATTTTGGATTGGGCTCTGAGCTTTCTTCTGCAGTTGCAGAATACTTTAACCCAATGGTACTGACTGCAGTTCTTCGTGTATATGCTGAGCAGCTTGCGATTGTTCGCTGTCATCCGTTGACCCAGAGAAGATATATGTGGAAATTGGAATACTAAGATCTATGAAATCAAAAATTCAGAAAGAAACATCCAACTTGTTTTGGGCAATTTTTGGAGTGGTATGTTTCGCAACGGCGTACCGATGGTTTTTAGTACCAATAGGCCTTTACAGTGGAGGATTTACAGGAATTGCACAGTTGATTAAATTGTTTCTGACTGAAGTAGTCGGTATTAAGGTATCGGAACAGGTAGATCTGACAGGAATTATTTTCTGGTGTATTAACATACCGCTGTTTGGGCTGGGCTATACAAGCATTGGAAAAAAATTCCTGTACAGAACCCTGATTGCAGTAAGTATCCAGTCAGTTTTACTTGCAACGATACCGGCACCGTCAGAGCCGCTGGTAGATGATATTCTTCTAAATTGTATGATTGGAGGGGCTCTGTCCGGATTTGGAGTGGGAGTTACACTGAGAGCCGGCGGTTCAGGCGGCGGGCTTGACATTGTAGGAATGTACTGTACAAAGAAATATCCGGATTTTGGTGTTGGAAAACTGAGTATCCTGATTAATCTGCTGATTTATGGAATTGCTGCATATCGTTATGATTTGTCAGTGGCAGCGTATTCGATGGTATTCTGTATTGCATCCGGTATTGTAGTCGATCGGGTACATTACCAGAATATTAAAGTATCGGCATTTATTGTGACAGACAATCAAAACATCGGTAAAATAATAAATCAGGAAATTGGCCGCGGAGTTACAAGCTGGAATGGCTGGGGAGAATACAGCCATAAAGGCGAAATAATTCACATGGTAGTAATTAATAAATTTGAACTGCAAACTTTAAAGAAGCTTGTTTACCAGGAAGATCCAGATGCATTTGTCCAGGTTATTTCCCCCAATATGGTAATTGGCAATTTTGAAAAGCGTCTGGAAGTTATGTAAAGAGCAAAAATGAGGAGAAAAGATATGTATAATTTTGATGAAAATAAGGTAAGACGGGAGCATCAGAATGGAGTAGATATTATTCCGAAGGTAGAAAGTATCGTAGATCAGATTTGCGAAGAAGGATATTCCAATATTTTCTACATTGGAATTGGCGGTACAGTATTGTATGCAAACCAGATGATGCACATTTCTAAGCAGCTTGGTTCTACACTTCCACTGTTTATTGAAAATGCAGCAGATTTTAATCTGGTTGGAAATCCATTTTTTAATGAAAAATCAGTAGTTGTAATTGAATCTATTTCCGGCGATACCAAGGAAGTTGTAGAAGCTGTTGAAAAAGTACATGAAGCGGGTGCAAGAGTAATCGGATACGTTGAAAAAGAGGGGACTCCTTTATACGAGAACAGCGATTATCTGGTAACTACTGTTGGCGGCGGATATTACTTCTGGTATACTGTAACCTTGCGTTTTATGAAGAATGCAGGCATGTTTGACAAGTATGATGAGTTTATGAAAGACATGGCAAATATGCCGGACGCAGTTGTGGAAATTTACAAAGAAGTAGATGAGGATGCAAAAGCTTACGCTGAAAAGTATTGTGATGAACCTCTTACATATTTAATTGGTTCTGGTAATCTGGAAGATTGGGCAACCTGCTACGGCATGTGTATTATGGAAGAAATGCAGTGGATGCGCACTAGACCGATTTCAGCAGCAAATTTCTTCCATGGTACCTTGGAAGTTGTAGAACGCGATATTCCAGTTATCCTGATTAAAGGAGAGGATATTACCAGACCTGAAATGGATAGGGTAGAGAAGTTTGTAAATACAATCAGTGCAAAAGTGATTGTATTTGATACAAAGAAGTTTAAGATGGAAGGAATCCGTGAAGAGTTCAGAGGTATGCTGTCTCCAATTGCAATGCGTTCTGCTTTCCAGAGAGTCAATGTACATTTAGAGTATTACAGAAGACATCCTTTGGCAATTAGAAGATATTACAGAAGATTAGATTATTAAGGTTTTCATTAAAAACATGACAAAATTTGCAATTGTATGGTATGATAGAACTATATAATAACAACAGAATTTATAAGATACATTTGACATAACAAAAAGAAACTGTAAGGTGAGAGGGAATATCATGGCAAATGTCGAGCGTAATACCGCAATTCCATTATACATACAAATTGCAGAGGATATTAAGTCGAAAATTACAAGAGAGGAATTGAAAGCAAACTCACGGATTCCCACGGAACTGGAACTTAGTGAGATTTATCAGGTAAGCCGTATTACTATCCGAAAAGCGTTGGAGCTTCTGGTAGATGAGGAGATTCTGATTCGGAAACAAAAAATAGGAACGTTTGTTTCGAATAAAAAAATGTCTAGGACAGTAAACAGTTTTATGGGTTTTACCCAAAGCTGTGAGGTGAATGGGGATAAGGCGGGCAGTGAATTTCTGTCTGCAGAACTGGTAAAAGCACGTCCATCTGACATTAGAAATTTAAATCTGGAAGAGGATGACAAGGTTATTCGGATTCGCAGGGTTCGACTGTGCAATGATGTGCCTGTAATTATGGAAGAGACACGTTATCCTAAAAAATTTGCTTATCTGTTGGCAGAGGATCTGACTGGTTCTTTACATGAAATATTGAATGCCCATGGGATTAGGCCTCATCATGGACAAAAAACTATCAGCGTCTGCTATGCGACTCAAGAAGAAGCCAGGCATCTAAATGTCAACGAAAAAGATGCGATGATTTTATCTAAGGATATTGCTTATGACGTTGAGGGAAATCCGATATACTATAGCAAAGAGATTATCAATGCTGAGCGGTTTGAGTTGAAAGTAGTGACCTCTGTAGGGGAAATATGATGAAGCATTTAAATAAAAGTCAGATTGCGGTTATGAACATCCAGTATAAGTATTTTCCACTTACTCTGTTTTTGGATGATGCTGTTAAGAATAATGTGGAAAATATTGAATTGTGGGGAGCAGCGCCTCATTTTTATCTGGATGATATGACTTATCAGGAAGTAACGTCTGTCCGCCACGAGATTGAAAGGAGAAACCTGCGTTTGGTGTGCTATACGCCGGAACAGTGTGTCTATCCGATTAATATTGCATCTCCTCATAAAGAAACCAGACGGAGAAGCGTAAAGTTTTTTGAAGACAGTATTCGTGTAGCAGGTGAACTTGGTACCAATAAAGTATTAGTGACCTCTGGAACTGGATATTTTGATGGCAGTGACGAGCAAGAGGCGTGGAAGTGGTCCAGAGAAAATCTGTACAGCCTTGGAGAATTGGCAGAGCATTATGGAGTAACATTGGCACTGGAAGTGCTGCGCCATGATGAAAGTAACTTGGTATATAATCTGCCGACTTTACAGAAAATGCTGGCAGAACTGAATCACAGCGCTATTGGAGGAATGATTGACACCATTCCTATGGCTTTGGCAGGGGAACGTCCGGCTCAGTATCTGGAAGCTTTGGGAGACAGGCTGGTACATGTACATTTTATTGATGGAGCGCCAAGGGGGCATCTGGCATGGGGAGATGGTGTCTTGGATATGAATACATATTTGTCAGAATTTGATGAGTATGGATATTCTGGTTTCTTATCGCTGGAAATAACAGATGGGCGGTATTTTATGAATCCTTCTGCATCAGTAGAACAGAGTATTAAACGATTATTCAGTGCTATGTAATTATAAAAGACGTCTGAAAGCCATTAATGGTTTTCGGGCGTCTTTTTAAAATGAATTTTACAGCACAAATCTTCCTTCCAGAGCCAGAAACTGATCCAGCATCATGCGGCTGACTTTTGCACCGAAACGGGTGGCCGGATGATCGGAATAGTACATGGGATCGCTGAAGTTTTTGTGCATCATTACAATGACGTAGGGGCCATAGGGGGTGTAGACGATACCTCCGTCATTGCGGCAGGCATCCATGCTTCCGCTTTTAGAAGCAACCTGAATGGAGGTTTCTTCTCCATTGTCTTCTCCATCCATGTAATAGACAGGAAAGTCTCGGACAATCATGGAGTTGTAATGCTGCTGTTTGAAGATTTCGATCATAGCAGCATCTTCTTCCGGCCCAATCAGCTGGTGCTTTGCCAGGCGGACAAAAATGCTGGCATAATCTCTTGGAGTAGAAGTGCCGAGGCGGCCCAGGTTTTCGCCGTCAAAATGAAGGAAGCGGTGCAGCTTGGTAGAGGTACAACCCAGTTTTTGGATACAGGCGTTAATGGTGTCAATCCCCAGATACTCAATGATCATATTGGTGGCGGCATTGTCGCTGACAATAATCATCAGAGTGGCTGCGTCCTTTACCCGAAGAGTGGCGCCAAAGTCCAGAGAGTGAACCAGGCCGCTTCCAGATACGCAGTGATTTTCTTTGTAGACCAGGGTATCATTTAAGTTGGCATTTCCTTGTTTGATTTGATCAAACAGACAGGCTAAAATAAACGTCTTGATTGTGCTGGCAGTTTCAAAATCTTCATCTGCGCCGATTTCCACCACATTGCCTTTTAGATCGTCAGCGTAAAAGCACATGTGGCCGTCGTAACTTTTTAATTCGGCAGCGATTCTTTTTTCGAGAGTAAATTTGGGGTTCATGGCAAATTCTCCTTTTGGGATTAATAGGAACATACAGGCCTTTTGTCAGGTGTATCAAAAAAGCCCCACAATCTTTCGATTGTGAGGCTTATCTTAGCGCGCCAGAGAAGATTCGAACTCCCGACACTACGGTCCGTAGCCGTATGCTCTATCCAGCTGAGCTACTGACGCACACTACTGTTTGTTTGCCGATTGGCTTCCTCAACAGCGCAAAACCAATTATATATGAGGTGATGAAAAAAGTCAATACTTTTTTTGAAAAAAATTAAAAAAATTATAATAGTTCAGCCACACTTTTTTAAAATCGCCATACAAATTTGAGTACAGGAAAATGATTGCAATTTAAGGGTATAGTGAATATAATTAGACACATGAATACATTACCAATTTACCGTGAGACGGTAATCGAAGTAAATCTCGACAGAATTGCAGATAACATGAAACAGATTCGGGCCATGGTCGGAAAGGACGTAAAAATTGCAGCGGTTGTAAAGGCCAATGGATATGGGCATGGGGCAGTAGGAATTGCTCCGGCGATTATGGACAATGGTGGCGATTTGCTTTGTGTAGCAGCTTTGTCGGAGGCAATTGAATTAAAAGAAGCATATCCACAGTATCCGGTACTGATTATGGGGCTGACCCAGGAAGAATATTTCCCCTATGTGCTGGATTACAATATTCTCCAGACCATTGATACTCTGGAACAGGCAAAGGCACTGTCCGGACTGGCAGAAAAGCGGGGAGTTACGGTGGGAATCCATATTAAATACGATACCGGTTTTCATCGGCTGGGATTTCCAGATACGCAGAAAAGCCTGGATGAGATTGAAGAAATCAGCCGCCTTCCAGGAGTTCGGATAGAAGGAATGTTTTCCCATCTGGTACTGCTGGATGATGAATCCAATCAGAAGCAGTATGAAGATTTCTGCAAGGCAATACAGGCCCTGAAAGCCAGGGGAGTTGAGATCCCGTGCTGCCATCTGGCGGATTCCATTGCTTCCGTGGACTATCCGGAATACCGGATGGACATGATTCGTGCAGGGGCAATTATTTATGGATTAAAGGGATTCCACAAGGGACAGCTGGATATCAAACAGGCATTAACATTTAAGACGAAAATCAACCACATTACAGAGATCCAGGCAGGCGAGGGAGTCAGCTATGACTTTATGTGGCGTGCTTCAAAGGATACCCGTATTGGAACCTTGCCGTTTGGTTATGCAGACGGCTATCCCAGAAATTTAAGAGGAAAAGCCATGGTCACCATTCATGGAAAGCAGGTTCCGGTAGTCGGGGTACTTTGCATGGATCAGTGCATGGTTGATTTGGGAGATGTGCCGGAGGCAGAGGTTGGAGACGAGGTCATTATTTATGGCGACGGCACAGGAAATACATTAGATATTCAGGCCGTAAGCCTTCTTGCAGAAACCAATAAAAATGATATTGTGTCTCGACTGACAGGGAGACCGGCCAGGATTTATACAAAAGGCGGCAGGATTTCAGAGATTAAAACCATGATTGGAAGGGAGAATTATGAGTCTGACAACAAATGAAATATGGTCTGATAGCTGGGTAGCTGCTCATACGGAAGAAATGCTTTCCATGCTGATTCAAATCCGGAGAAGGCTTCACCAGCATCCGGAACTGGGTACTTTAGAGTATGAGACAGGAGCAATTATCCGGGAATATCTGGAGGAATGGGGGATTCCTTACCAATATCCCTGTGCAGATACGGGAATTGTAGCCCTGGTAACAGGCAGAAGGGAAACGACAGCTCCTGTAACGGTTGGGCTTAGGGCCGATATTGACGCTCTTCCCATGAATGAAGACGAGAGCAGGCCTTATTGCTCGAAAAATCCAGGGGTAATGCATGCCTGCGGCCATGATGCCCACGTAACCATTGCCTTGGGAGTGGCCTGGCTGCTGAAGCAGCACGAACAGGAGTGGAGCGGGGCTGTCAAACTGTTTTTCCAGCCTGCGGAGGAAACTTGCGGGGGAGCAGAACGGATGGTGGCAGAGGGCTGTATGGAAAATCCTCATGTAGATTACGTTTTAGGCCTTCATATGATGCCTACTTATGAATATGGAGAGGTAGAATTAAAATATGACGACTTAAATGCATCTTCTGACGAGGTCAGGCTGATTGTCAGGGGAAAAAGCTGCCACGGCGCTTATCCGGATGGAGGAATCGATGCCATTACAGAGGCGGCAGCCTTGATTCAGAGTCTTCAAACCCTGGTAAGCCGCCGGATTTCTCCATTTAAAAATGCAGTTTTTTCTCTGGGAACCATTAAAGGAGGTACGGCAGCCAATGTGGTTGCAGACTATGTGGAACTGGAGGGAACCTTAAGAACCACAGATCCGGAGACCAGGCAGATGGCAAAGGACTATATTAAACAGGTGACAGAGGACATCTGCAAGGCGTATGGCGGCCAGGGAGAGGCCTGCTTTACTCCTGGATATGATGCGCTGATTAACACCAATGAACTGGTAGATATGGCTGTTGAAACCATTTCTGAAAGCCTTGGAAAAGAACATATTCATTTTAAACAGTTCCCCAGTCTGGGAGTGGAGGATTTTTCTTTCTTTTTAAATAAAGCGCCAGGCGTCTTTTACCATTTGGGATGTGCATGCAAAGAAAAGGGGATTGACGCGCCCCTTCACAACAACCGGTTTGATATTGACGAGAGAGTTCTGTCTCTGGGCGTGCGCCTTCAGACTCTTCTGGTAATGAAGCTTTTAAAGAGATGCTGAACTGCTGTATGATGGACTTTTAAAATGAAATTCGTTATAATAGGACTAAATGACAAAACCGGAGGAACCAAGTTGGTATGAAAGCGTTTATCAAAGACAGATTGACCATAAAAAATCGGCTGATTGTCATAGAGCTGATTAGTATTCTGGGAATGATTGCTATTGGATTGGTGGCAATTCTTACCAGCAGGGCAATTAATCAGGCCAGTACGGATATTGCAGAGTACTGGGCTCCGGCGGTGATTGCCGCTGAAGAATTAAATACCCGCACTTCGGATTACCGGATTGCAGAGCACAACCATGCGCTGTCTGAAAGAAAAGACGACATGGAAGAGATGGAAGAGGAAATTGCCCAGGAACGCCAGCAGATACAGCTGGGATTTGAGGATTATATTTCCCATTATGCAAGAGGGAGCCAGGGAGACTTGATTTACCAGGCCAAAGAGCTGTGGGATCAGTATTTGGCCTGCAGTGAAGAGATTCTGGAAATCAGCCGTAAGAACCAGCCGGATCAGGCCCTGAAGCTGCTGCAGGGAGAGTCCAAGTATCTGTTTGATGAGGCCAGTTTGATTTTAAAGGAACTAGCTCGGCAAAATCAGTCCGGAGCAGTGGCTTCCAGCGAATATGGCAACTATTTATACAGCCGTCTCATTGGCTGGAAGATCGTAATGATTCTACTCTTAGGAGCAGCCCTGTCGCTGTTTGTGGTCTCCCTGATTCGAGGAATTGCGGTACCTATTGGAAATATTATAGATGGTGTTACCCGTCTGGCTGCCGGCAATCTGGATGTTGAGCTGGAACAGTCGGGAGATAAAGAGATGCAGGCCATGGAAGAGGCGGTAAATGTTCTGGCAAAGAATTTAAAAACCATGACATCCGATCAAAAAAAGATGCTGAAGGAAATTGGAACTGGCAATTTCAATGTATCCTCGAAAAGAGAGAACGCTTATCACGGAGATTTTTCTGCCGTTTTATATGAGATAAAGGGTCTGGAGACACGCTTGAAAGAAAAAGAAGAAGGAGCAGGAAAGGGGAAGGACCAGTAGATGTCAGGAAGACAGACGTCTGCGCCCAGTCAGTGGATGGTGCAGACAAAGCGGGCAGATTTTTCAGCAATTGCTCAGAAATACAACATTAGTCCTGTAACAGCTCGTATTATCCGCAATCGTGATGTGACAGAAGATGCAGAGATTAACCGTTATCTTCAAGGAAGCATTTCTGACCTGTACAGTCCCTGGCTGTTGCCGGATATGGAAAAAGCAGTTGAGATTTTAAAGGAGAAGGCAGCGACCGGAAAGCGGATACGGGTAGTGGGAGACTATGATATAGATGGAGTTTGTTCGACCTATATTCTTCTGACTGCATTAAAAGAAGTGGGGGCTCAGGGCGATTACCGGATTCCAGATCGGATTAAAGACGGATATGGGATCAATGAATCCATTATCCGGCAGGCGGCAGAGGATGGAATTGATACTATTTTGACTTGTGATAATGGAATTGCCGCTGTGGAACAGATCCGTCTGGCAAAAGAACTGGGAATGACTGTGGTTATTACGGATCACCATGATATTCAAAAGGACGAGAAGGGAAATGACATACTTCCAGATGGCGATGCAGTTATTAATCCAAAACGTCAGAACAGCCGTTATCCCTATCCGGAAATTTGTGGAGGTATGGTAGCTTATAAGGTAATGAAGGCTTTGTATGAAGCTTTTGGGATTCCTCTCGAAAAATGGGAATCTATGCTGGAATTTGCAGCTATTGCCACTGTGGGAGATGTAATGAAGCTTCAGAATGAAAACCGGATTGTAGTCAGGGAGGGACTGAAGCGGATCAGCCGTACAAAAAATCTGGGGCTGTTAAGCCTGATTGAAAAAAATAACCTGTCTCCAGATGCCCTGACAGCCTACCACATTGGCTTTATCATTGGCCCCTGTTTAAACGCAGGAGGACGCCTTCAGACAGCCAAAGTGGCCTTAAAACTGCTGTTGGCAGAAAACAGGGAGAGTGCAGACAGCTTGGCTGGCGAGTTAAAGGATTTAAATGAGCAGCGCAAGGATATGACATTAAAGGGAACAGAAGAAGCGATAGAACAGGTGGAAGCCAAATATCAGGATGATAAGGTTCTGGTAGTGTTTTTACCGGACTGCCACGAATCCTTAGCCGGAATCGTTGCGGGCCGTCTGAGAGAGAAATATCAGAAGCCGGCCTTTGTCCTTACCAGGGCAGAAGAAGGGGTAAAGGGCTCCGGCCGTTCTATAGAAGCATACCATATGTTTGAGGGACTGGTGGAGGTAAAAGATTTACTGACTAAGTTTGGCGGCCATCCGATGGCGGCGGGACTGTCTCTTCCAGAAGAACATGTAGAAGAATTGAGAAAGCGTCTTAATGATAATGCAGTTTTGACCGATCAGGATTTTATCCGTAAGGTATGGATTGACGTTCCCATGCCTCTGGAATACATAAATGAATCCTTTATCCAAGAACTGGAGCTACTGGAACCCTTTGGAAACGGCAATGAGAAGCCGCAGTTTGCACAAAAGGATCTGTCTGTCCGAAATGTTCGGGTTTTAGGGAGAAACCGGAATGCTGTCAAGCTGTCCCTGGTGACTGCCAGCGGATTTGCCATGGATGGAATGTATTTTGGAGACGGAGACAGCTTTGCAGAGGAACTGTCGGGAAAAACCTCAATTGACATTGTCTATTATCCAACAATTAACGAATATAATGGAAACCGAAGCTTACAGGCAGTTATTAAGGAGTACCGGTTTTCTAAATAAAGGGTAACAGTTCAGCCATGCGGAGATGCATGGCTGAACTGTAATAATAAAGGAGGAAATGATTATGGTAAACGAAGTAATGAAATTTCTTACCCAGCAGGATCAGGAGGTTGGAGAAGCAGTTGAACAGGAATGTGCCCGCCAGAGAAGAAATCTGGAATTAATTGCCTCAGAAAACATTGTCTCAGAGGCAGTTATGATGGCTATGGGAACGGTTCTTACCAACAAGTATGCAGAAGGTTATCCTGGAAAACGTTATTACGGCGGATGTGAAGTAGTGGATCAGGTGGAAACTATTGCCATAGAGAGGGCAAAGAAGCTGTTTGGCTGTGATTATGCCAATGTGCAGCCCCATTCCGGCGCACAGGCTAATATGGCGGTATTTGTA
>CALHQJ010000118.1 GCA_938036545.1 uncultured Clostridium sp.
CCATGAACAGGCTGTAGCGGCCTTAGAGCGCAATTTAGACCTTCAGATTGACGATTATGCTACCTTTAACTGGAAAGCCGTTGCAGACGCTATTAACCTGTTAGGCGGCATTGATCTGGAAATCACAGACAAGGAATTTGCTTATATTAATTCCTTTATTACAGAAACCGTAGAATCTACAGGAGTTGGTTCTCATCACTTGGAACATGCAGGCATGAACCATCTGGACGGAGTACAGGCTGTGGCATATTGCCGCCTGCGTTTAATGGACACGGATTTCAACCGTACAGAGCGTCAGAGAAAAGTGGTTATGCTGGCTTTAGAAAAAGCAAAACAGGCCGACATGTCCGTACTGAGCAATATTGTAGCAGGCGTTCTTCCGCAGCTGTCAACCAGCATTGGCGCAGAAGACGTAATGCCGATTGCAAAAAGCATTACCAAATATGAAATTGGCCAGACAGCTGGTTTCCCATTTGCAAAAACGACTGCACGAATTGGAAAAAAAGACTGTGTAATTCCAATGACCCTGGAAAGCAACGTAGCCGCTCTCCATCAATTTTTATACGGGCCTGACGATTCCTACCGAGTTTCTTCCGAAACAAAAGCAATCAGCAAGAAAATCTCCGAAGCGTCCGGAGTATACGAGGAAGGCGAAATTCCTGGATTTATCTATAATCCGGAAAAGACTCCTTCCGACAATCAGGGAAGCGGAGACGCCCAAAGTAACCAATCTGGAAACGGCTCAAAGCCAACTGCAGCACCTGCTCCAGCGCCAACTCCAGCTCCCGAAACTGTACCGGAAACAGAGCCTGAAACTACTGTGCCAGAATCCTCTGAAGAAGAAACCGAGTCTGAAACAGATGCATTAGAATCAGACTCCGAAACCATCGAAAACAACGGCGGAGCAGAAGAGAGCAGCAAACCTTTACGGCCAGGTGATGAACAAAATGGCCCTGCCGCCTCAGTGCCTCCAAATGGAAATTCCAGCTCCCAGAATCAGCCTGGTCATAATGGACCGTCTAACGGGCCATCCGGTACAACCGGAGAAAGCGAACAGGGTCCTGGAGCAGGACTTCCGGAACCGGATTCTTCTTCACCAGGAATTATCCATTCCGGTTCTGAATCTTCTGGAACCAGTCCGGCCAATCCAAATGCAGGACCAGGAGTTCCAGAAGAAGTGCCTCTGTACGCACCGTCTTATGAGTAAAACAAAAACAGCAGTACAAAAAATAATTCCGGACTTATAAAAACTTGTAAATATTGCTTGTAGAAAACCGTTGAAAAGCAAGTGGAAGTAGATTTTCAACTATTCGCTAAAGAATAGTTTAACGAATAGTTGATGCGGTTTGAACCTCTATTCACAAAATCTTTGAATGGAGGTTTTTTCTATGCGTAAATTGTAATCACAGCCTTACTATCCCGCTTACCAGTTTCCGTTTCAAAAATACATTCAATTAATTACATTTCCATGTTATAATAAGTAACGAATAACTCAGAAAGGATTTCCTGATTTTATGAAATTACAACGTTTGTTAAGCCTGACGCGCCAAGCTGCTGATGCTTACCATATGATAGACGAAAACGATTGTATTGCTATTGGAATCTCCGGCGGCAAAGACAGCCTGACTCTTCTGTACGCATTGCATGGTTTAATGAAGTTTTATCCCAAAAAGTTCTCTATCACTGGTATCACCGTTGATTTGGGCTTAGGGAATCTAAACCTGGAACCCGTTAAACAGCTTTGTGAAAAATTGTCAGTACCATATTCTATCGTTTCTACTGATATTGGAACAGTTCTGTTTGATGTGCGTCAGGAATCAAATCCCTGCTCCCTATGCGCTAAAATGCGAAAAGGCGCATTAAATACAAAGGCAAAGGAATTAGGATGCAATAAAATTGCTTACGCCCACCATAAAGATGATGTAATTGAAACCATGATGCTTTCCCTCCTATATGAGGGGAGATTTCACACCTTCTCTCCTAACACCTACTTAGATCGAATGGATTTATCCGTAATCCGTCCAATGATTTATGTTTCTGAGGCTGAAGTAATTGGTTTCCAACATAAATATGAATTACCCGTATGCAAAAATCCCTGTCCAGTAGATGGACACACCAAAAGGGAATACGCAAAAGGACTGATAAAACAATTAGAGAGAGAAAATCCAGGCGCAAAAGACAGAATGTTCCATGCTATTTTAGATGGAAATCTGGAAGGCTGGAAAAAGTGAGGTGATTTAACATGAGCAGTCTCCCATACCATGAACAAAAAGATATAGAAAATGTAAAACATCTCCGTGAACTGATTAGCGCTCTTCCACTATTCTGCCCGGAATTTTTTCGAGGAATCGAGCCTAGAACCTCTTCCAGAACCAGAATCGCTTATGCCTATGATTTAGGTGTATTTTTCCATTTTCTTCAGACAGAAAATCCTTATTTTCGTTCCAAAACAGTAAAGGAAATCCAACTGGATGATTTGGACAAACTCACTGTTACCGATCTGGAAGAATACATGGAGTACCTAAAGTATCGCTTTAATACCCAGGGACAGGAAGTCGTAAATCGGGAACGGGGTATTATGAGAAAAATTTCTTCATTAAAAAGCTTTTACAACTATTTTTATCGCGCGGAACGCCTGAACAACAACCCGGCTGCCAGAATCCAGCTGCCAAAGCTTCGGGAAAAAGAGATTATCCGCCTGGATGTGGACGAGGTGGCGCTGCTGCTGGACGAGGTGGAACAGGGGGACAAACTGACCGCAAAGCAGAAGCAATTTCATGAAAAAACCCGGGTTCGCGACCTAGCGCTCCTGACGCTGCTGCTGGGCACCGGGCTGCGCGTCTCCGAGTGTGTTGGGCTGAATATTAAGGATGTGGATTTCAAAAACGGCGGCCTCAAGGTCTACCGCAAAGGCGGTAAGGAGGTCACCGTCTACTTTGGCGAGGAGGTGGAGGACGCTCTGGCAGACTATCTGATCGAGCGCAATCATATGATTCCGGAGTCCGGCAGCGAGGACGCCCTTTTCCTCTCGCTTCAGAAAAAGCGCATGTCCGTGCGCAGCGTGGAA
>CALHQJ010000119.1 GCA_938036545.1 uncultured Clostridium sp.
CAATAAAACGATGTTGGAAGAAAATGGATGGCAGGAGCCGAAAAATCAGACGGAATTAGTTGAATTAATGGAACAGGTTAAAGCCAAGGGAATCATTCCTTTAATTGCTCCGGGAAATCCGGGAGGATTCCAGTTAGCATCTTTAACCAGAACGCTGGCAGAGCCAGAGCTTTATAAGTCCGGGAAATTGACCTCTAAAGAGTATTTAAGCGGTCGCTTAAGCGATGTTTCAGCAGAATATGAGATAGCAGGCAATAAGATAAAAGACTGGATTGCAAAGGGATATATTGATAAAAATGCACTGGCTCTGACGAAGGAAGAGGCTGCTACGCAGTTCTACACAGGAAAAGGCCTGATTTACTTTGCTAACAATAACGAGTTGGCTGCTTTGGAGGAGAACGCTGCTGAGGCAGGTATCGAGCTGGGCTTTATGGCATTCCCGCCGGAAGAGGGAGTTCCTACACTATTGTTTAACTATGGTGTAGATGGCTGGATGGTATATTCTGGAACAAAATATCCGGAGCAGAGTATCCGCTTCCTGAAATATTTAAGCCAGCCGGATGTCCAGCTGAAGTTTGGTCAGGAAACACTGTCTGTTATGGGTAACAAAGAGTGCGTATACGAAGATGAAAATCAGAATAAGTTTGTAGAGATTTTCACGAATGCAGAAAGTCATCGAATTAAATTCGATTATTCACAGGGTTCTTTGCTTACGGACGAAGCCTATGCCATTGCAGATTTTATCGCAGATGAAAATGCAACCGGCGCAGATCTCGGTAAGACGATTGCTGACTTAAAACAAAAATGTATTGAAGAAAACGCAAAATAAATAGTACGGAAACCAACGAGTGGGGAGAAATAGTGGAGATGATTATTTCTCCCCACATAAAATCAGAAAAAGGAAGGTATCACTTTGAAAATCAATAAATTGGAGAAGAGAAAAAAGGTCATGGGGTACTTTTTTCTGACCCCATCGTTCTTTTTTCTGGCAGTATTTTTAATCTATCCAATGATAAAAAGTATGGTTATGAGCTTTACAGATTGGAATGGGTTTAATCCAGATTATCAGTGGGTAGGGCTAAAAAATTATGTAAATTTATTTACGGATACACCGGCGTATTGGTCATCTATAAAAATCAACCTTATATTTGCGGTTGTTTCTACTGCGATTCAGACGGCTTTGGGATTTCTGCTGGCTTTTGCGGTGTATCATATGACGGCAGGCTGGCAAAAGTTTTATAAGGTTTCCCTGTATATTCCTGTGATTTTACCTGCATCTGTTATCGCGGTTATGTGGAGATTTATGCTGTCGCCAGATACAGGACTGGTAAATAATATTCTTCGTTTGATCGGTCTCGATTTTCTTTGTCATGCCTGGGTTGGAGAAAATGCAACGGCGCTTGGCACTGTGATTGCTGTTAATACGTGGCAGTATGTTGGTTTTACGATGGTTTTGTATTATATTGCTATGCAGAATATTCCGCTTGATGTATTGGAATCAGCAGAGATTGATGGGGCCGGAAGATGGCAGAAGTTAAGGTATTTCTTCCTTCCATTGACGGCAGGGACTACAGAAACCAATGTGATTCTTTCTATTACGGGAGGAATGAAATCATTTGCGCTGTTTTACATGTTAACGGGAGGTGGCCCTGGAACTGCAACCAGAGTCGTATCAATGCTTATTTATGATACTGCCTTTGTGGATTATAAATTCTATAAAGCTCTTACGATGTCCACCGTGCTGTTTGGAATTATCTTAACGTTGGTTTTGCTTGGAAGATGGCTTGGGTCTAGGCGAAACAGAGTAGGAGGATGACATGAAAAAGAAAATAACATTAAGCTATATATTATCACAGTTTGCGTTGCTGTTTCTTGCAGTCCTTGTTATCTATCCTCTGTTTTTTGTTTTGATGACTTCGGTTAAATCTAATTTTGATGTATTGACGAGCCCATTTGCGATTCACTCATTCAAACCGCAGAATTATATAGAGGCATGGAAAATTGGTAAGATTGGCAAGTATTTTATGAATAGTGTTTTTATAACGGCAGTTACACTATTAGTACAGATGGTGGTTATTGTTTTGGCCTCGTATTCCTTTGGTAAGCTTCAGCCTTG
>CALHQJ010000120.1 GCA_938036545.1 uncultured Clostridium sp.
ATGTGTTAGGCACGCCGCCAGCGTTCATCCTGAGCCAGGATCAAACTCTCTTGTTAATGGTTTGTCCAGTCAAGATTAACTCTGGTTGTTTAATCTTTCCCGTTTTACTTGGTTTCGTTCTGAATTCTTCTCGAACCCAAGGCCGAATTCCTTCGCCTTTGTTCTTTGAATTTTCAGGGTCTGTGTATTGTTCAATCTTCAATTCTCAAGGTTCTGTGCTGTTGTCTTTCTCGGCGACAGCTTATTTAGTATATCACGCTGTTTTCGATTTGTCAACAACTTTTTTCATTTTTTGAAATTTTGTGTTTCCATTGCGTGTTTCGCAGTGGAGTTTTAATATACCATGGAAAAAGGACATTGTCAATAGAATTTGTATAATTTTTTTAAACAATTTTTCATCCTACTACATATGTCCTGTTTTTCTTACTTTATCTATATTTTGTGGTTGTTCATGTACCCTTATTTTTTTAATTTCTCACGGTATTGTTTTAATTGTATAAATAATAGCATCAGTTTGCAAAATAGTGTCCCCACAACCTAATTTTACAAACCGATGCTATCATTAAACATTCTAAGTATTTTGTTACTTCCTATTATCATTTTACTGCTGTTTTTACAAAAAGCTTTTTAATACGCCTACCATCAACATACTAATTAAATTATTCTGGTATAAAGCATAAAGCCAATTACTGCTTTCTATCTGTTCCATTACCATCATCCCTGGCATCGTGCCTGCAAATGCAGGAAGGAGCATACATACGATCCAAATATACAGCAGTCCCTGTATTCCTCCCAATGCTGCTCCTGCCAATTGGTTCATTCCATGAATAATCGGAAGCCGTGTAAACAGATTCATCCACCTTACCATAATTCGCAGAAAAGCTGACACCAATGCAAACAGCAGGATAAAGCTTAGGCCTCGTATAATCGCTTCTGACAAATACGAACTTAGATAATCTGCAAATGCCTCTACTCCCAATATTTGATAAATTTCACTGTTATTATTTTCTATCAAAGCTTCTTTTATACTGTCTGGAAGTTTTAATTCTTCTATGATAGTACGCTGTTTATCCGGCAATGGATGAGATTCCTCTAAATCTGCGCCTATTGTCTGCATAATACTATTGCCAATATTTTCTCGAATCGACGTGTGATTCATTGCATAATCCGTCACATAAGGCAGAGCCATACGAACTACTGCTAACGTAATAATCATAGCCGTACAAGATACTACAAGACGGAGAAATCCCCGATAATGGCCGTACAAAACCATTCCTAACAAATATATGGCTACCAGAACTGGCAGCCAATGTTCCTGAAAAAATTCCATTCTATCACTTTCCTAATACAAATCTGTCAATTGCCGCAGCGACGCCGTCCTCATCATTGCTTTTTGTTACATAGTCGGCATTCGCTTTCAGAAAATCCATCCCATTTTCCATGGCAACACCTATGCCCGCTTCTATAATCATGGAAAGATCATTTTCTCCATCTCCAAAAGCCATGGTCTCTTCTCGGCTGATTCCCAAATATTCAGCTAAACGCAGAATTCCTTTTCCCTTCGTTGCTTCCGGATGATTAATCTCCAGATTCAGAGGAATGGACGATGTAATAACAATGTCTGAAATTTCGTTCAGCCGTTCCCGAATCTGACTTTTTAAAGATGGGTCTGCAAAAAACATATTAATTTTCTCGATTGGACTGTCGTTTTCCTCTACAAAACGGATAATATTTGGCACCACATCCCTGGTAATCCGAACCATATCCTGGAGTTCTTTTGTCAGCCCAAAGTTATCCATGTGGTTAAAAAACTTTTCTTCAGTAATTCCCCTGCCATTGATATACGGATCATACATAACCGGATACTCTTCCAGAATATGCAGAATCGAAAGCGCTTTACTATGATCCAGCGTCCTTCTGTCAATAATTTTCTCCTCTTTCATGTCATAAATAATCGCCCCATTAGTAGCGATTGCATACCGTACTCCTGGAATTTCTTTTACGGCAGCAGGAACGCCGTCTACTGTGCGTCCTGTAGTCGGCACTATCTGGACGCCTCTGGCAATACAGGCCTGTAATGCCTGTAAATTGCCTGCTGAAAGGCGTTTTCTGCTGTCTAGCAGGGTTCCGTCTAAATCTAAAGAGATTAATTTTATATCTGTCATAGCTGTATTCCTGTCTATTATATGAAATGCTCTTCCTTTAAAATCAAAAGTCCATCCTTATCATATTTAGAAGAAAATACTCCTTTGATCATCTTTCCAAAAGATGGCTTCTCTGCCTTATCTGCCGCTTCTTCTATGAGATTTTCTGCATTTTCTCTTGTTAATGGAATATTATCTTCTTCCATAATCTCAATACGCTCATAGAGAGCCAGCATGCTCTTACCGCTGATGCTACAGTCAATCTGGCTGGCGTACTGGGTAGCATACTGGGCAAACTCGTCAATCGTCATTTCTTCTTCCGGATCACCCTGTTCCTCAGCTTCGTAGGCATCATCCTCATAAGGGTCTTCTTCATAGGAGTCTTCTTCGTAGGAATCGTCCTCGTAAGTCTCCTCTTCGTAAGCTTCTTCTTCATAAGAAGCCTCATACCCGTCTTCCGGATAATCTTCTCTGCTGTCCGTATCCTCCTGACAGGAGTCCTCTTCCTCGTAAGAGTCCTCTTCTTCATAGGAATTTTCTTTCACATCCTGCTCTTCTTCACGTTCGGAAATATCTGAAGTATTTTCACTCATTGGAATTACCTGACTGCCGATACATTCAAAGTAAGCGGCCAGTGCCGGATATTGATTGTGAAGATTTTCCAGGCGGGAAGGTGTGTCAATTAAAACTACAATAATTCCTGTTTCATCATATGCCATCAAACGATTTAATTCATCTAAAAGGCTGCTGTTCATATCTGCTGCGCTTTCAATAATTAAATCCTTTCCTGCCAGCTTGTCAGCTACTGTAAAAAGACCCTTTTTATTTAACTTTGCGCCGGTAATTTTGGCCACCGGGTTTTTCGTTCCCAGTTCCAGATGAATCTTTTTCAGCGCCTGCTTTGCTATCTCAAGTCCGGCTTCCGGAGAATCAGCTTCAATCATTAAATGGTTGGGCTGAGTTAACTGTTCTACCCTGCTTCTGGAAGGAGTACTGCTGTTTTCCTGCTCCTGCCGATATGCGGCTCTCGCTTCCTGGATTTCACGGATATTACGGATCACTCTGGTTTTCTCCATATCGCTGCTATCCTGCTTTAACTCTCTTACATTATTGAGTACACGGGTATGACTTAATTCAGACCCCCCTGATTCTTCCCGGGAATATTCGTCACTGGAAAGCCTGGACATTTCCTGTGCCAACTGCTCTTCTACCTCTGCCTCCTTCATCTGAGCCTGCAGCTCTTCCTCTGGACGGATGCGCTTAGAAGGAATCACAGGCACATCATTTCTGTAAACCGGCGTAGTCTGATGGCAGGAATAAGACGCTCTTTCCGAAGCAGCAGCCGTCTCGGCATATGCCTGCTCCTGAGAATAATTTTCTTCGCCATAATAAGGCTGTTCCTGGGAATCTCCCTCTTCCTCATAGTATGAATCTTGAGCATAGCTTTCTTCTGCTCCATAGTTCTGATCCTGAGGATACTCTTCTTCTCTATAGCTGTGACCCTGATGGTACTCTTCTTCCGGCCTGTAATTCCGATCCTCTGGGTACTCCTCTTCTGGTCTGTATTCCTGATCCTCTAATTCTTCATCAGCCGGCGCATCTCCATATCCCTGATTATCAAAAGCTGCATCCTCTACATAGTAATTTCCCTGTTCTACAGCTTTTAACTTTTCTTCATAGACGTCTCTGTTTTCTACTAAATCCATCTGATAGTTATTTAAAGGAGCATATTGAACCTTTAATTCCATGGCCTTATCCACGTATTTGCCTAAACCGAACATCAGCATAATCTTGTCGCAGGTTTCCACACATTCCTTTTCCATGCCGGCCATGCTATACTGCTCTGCCAGTTCGTAAAGCCATTTTTCATCCAATTCTAAGCTGGTATAAGATTCCAGAGTGCTTACCAGCTGTTCCGGCGGCGCATTTTTTGCCTTTAAAATCAAATACCGCAGAATATATTGCCTGGAATCCTCTTCTGCCATAGAGCAGAACTCTCGGTAATATGCTTCTGCTTCCTGGATGTCTCCATCCTTTAAAGCCAATTTCGTCAACTTATACAAAAGGCGTTTTCCGATAGGCGCACGCTCAAAGGCAATCAGCAAAATCTCCTTTGCCTCATGGTACTCTTGGTTTTTTTCGTATACAGAAGACACCAGAGAAAGAAGGTTTGCATTCCGCACCCGCCTCCAGTCAATGGTATCTGCAATATTCATTGCTGTTGCATAGTCGCCTTTATTGACAAGCTTTTTAAGCTGTTCAACCCTTATATTAAACTCGTATTTATCCATTTTTGCATCTCCTAACGCACTGTTCTCCTTCGCTACAGTTCCACTCTGCCTTCTAAAGCCCGCAGTAAGGTTACTTCATCAATGTATTCCAAATCTCCGCCTACCGGAACGCCGCTGGCAATCCGGCTTACCTTTATGCCGGTCGGCTTCACCAGTTTGCTGATATACATGGCCGTTGTCTCACCTTCCAGGCTGGAGTTGGTTGCAATGATTACTTCCTTTACGTCTGACTGCAGCCGCTGCATTAATTCTTTTAGTTTAATATCATTGGGGCCGATTCCCAGCATAGGGGAAATAGCTCCGTGAAGAACGTGGTAAACACCGTCATATTTGCCGGTTTTTTCATATGCTGCCAGGTCTCTCGTATTCTCTACTACCATAATTACACTGTGATCCCTGTTCTGGTTGCTGCATATGGGGCATCTGTCCTGATCGGTCAGGGTAAAACAATCTTTGCAGTACCGAATATTGTTGCGGGCGCTGGTCATTGCACCTGCCAGACGGTCCACCTGTTCCTTTGGCATATTTATAATGTGAAATGCCAGACGCTGCGCTGATTTTGCCCCAACTCCAGGAAGCTTGGACAGTTCTTCTATTAATTTGGTAATTTGATTACTGTAATAATCCATTAGAATGGGAAACCTCCGCCTAATCCGCCCATGCCGCCGGTCAGCTTTGACATAGCATTAGAAGAATCCTCTTCCATCTGACGAAATGCTTCATTTACTGCCGCTACAATTAAATCTTCCAGCATCTCAATATCGTCCGGATCTACTACTTCTTCAGACAGCTTTACAGAAGTCACTTCCTTTTTTCCAGAAACCGTAACCGTAACTGCACCACCGCCTGCTGCCGCAGTATATTCCTTCTCTTCCAGAGCCTTTGCCGTCTCTTCCATCTGACGCTGCATACGCTGCGCCTGTTTCATTAAATTATTCATATTACCAGGCATACCACCTGGGAAACCTCCACGTTTTGCCATTTTCAAAAATCCTCCTAATTATAAAATCAATTTAAAATCTGTCAGTCTTCTATGGTTATATCCATATGGATGTTTTTTCTCAAATCTTCTTCGCTGACGTATATAGTATCAAATCTCTCGCCAGCTCCTGCCAGCCTGGATTTCAAATAAAGCTTCTTGCCATATACTTCTTCAATATGACGTTCTAAATCCCCGAGCACGCTGGGACGGCTGCCAATGGCATAGTTGGCAGCATTGGAAAACACAATACACAAACAGCTGTCCCCACTAGGTTCTACTACTGTATCCCGAAAACTTGGACGGATTGACATTCCCATTTCTCGAACGATTTTTCCCCATTCATTGCGGATCAGATTTAAATCTTCCACCTGTGCAGACGGAAGAGAAACCGTTTCCGGAGGAATATACGCTGATGCAGATGATTCTGGATTTACGTCATGATTCTGAGAACCCGGCGGCAGCTCCAGCTGTCCAGGTATAGTTCTCACTGGCATTCCGCCTGTCTGATTATATCCAGCGCTGACAGAAGGAACTGCTGTGACTCCAGAAGCCACCTGTTCTTCTAATTCTGCAAGTCTCTGTAAAATAGAATCCAGATTTACCTCCATAGCTGGTTTCGTCAGCTTAATAAACGCCACTTCTACCAGCACTCGTTTCTGGGATGCAAATCGAATCTGATTAGACAGTTCTGAAAAAATTCGAATATAGCGCATCAAGGTACTGCCATCTGTCAGTTTGGCATCTTCTTTCAACTGGTTCAGATTTTCTTCCGACATGTCCAGCAGCCCTTCTGCATCCTCTGTACTCTGCGTCAAAAGAAGATTTCTCATATACCAGATAAAATCTGTGACAAATTGACCCAGTTCCCGTCCCTGAACTACCAGTTCTTCTAACTCTTCGATACAGTCTCTGGTTTTTCCTTGACAGACAGCTCGAAACATTCTGCTGAATACCGAAGTATCTACTGCCCCCAGAACGTCTAAAACATTGTCATATGTAAGAAGTTTTCCATAATGAAAAGCCACACACTGATCCAGGAGACTTAATGCATCTCGCATTGACCCGTCCGCTGCTTTTGCCACATAACGCAGCGCTTTATCCTCTGCCTCAATTTGTTCTGCCTGTGTCAGTTCCCGAAGAGATCGGAAGAAGCCGGCCAGCTATCGTTTCCAGAGAGATCCTCTTAAAATCATACCTCTGACAGCGAGACAAAATGGTAATTGGTATTTTGTGTACCTCTGTAGTTGCCAAAATAAAAATCACATAAGAGGGCGGTTCTTCCAACGTCTTTAAAAGGGCGTTAAACGCCCCAATAGATAACATATGTACCTCGTCAATAATATAGACACGATATCTTCCATCGGTAGGCGGATACTGTACCTGCTCTCGGATTTCACGGATATTTTCCACGCCGTTATTGGATGCAGCGTCGATTTCCACCACATTCATAGAAGATCCATCCATAATGCTCCTGCAGGATGGACACTCGTTGCAGGGGCTGCCGTCCTGCGGATGCTCACAGTTGACCGCCCTTGCAAAAATCTTGGCAATACTGGTCTTACCCGTTCCCCTGGTACCGCAGAACAGATAAGCATGGCCAATACGCCCTGATAGTATCTGATTTTTTAATGTTGTTACAATATGATCCTGCCCCTTTACTTCCTCAAAGGATGCAGGACGCCATTTACGATATAACGCCGTATAAGACATAGCTGCTGCCTTTCACAATATAATATGCCTGCAGCACCTACTCATCTCCAAAACTGATGCCTACAAGCTTTGCTTCTTCAATAATTGAACTCTTCGGATCAACATACTTTAACTTTCCGGCTGTCTCAGACAACGGAATTTTCGTAATTTCGCCATCCCTTACAACTACCATATAGCCATATTCGCCGTCTCTGATAAGCTTTGCGGCCTCTGCTCCCAATCTGGTTGACAGCACTCTGTCATATGGACAGGGCTCGCCGCCTCTCTGCATATGGCCTGGAACGGTTACTCGTACCTCCTGGCCTGTTTTCTCAGAAATTTTCGCCCCGATCTCGTATGCAATGGAAGGATACAGGGAATTTTTCTTTTTCTCCTTCAGTTCTTTCTTAGAAAGAGCTGCGTCCTCCTTAGAAATCGCTCCTTCTGCCACTGCCAGAATCGAAAACTTTTTACCTGCTGCAGAACGTTTTTTCAACGCATCACACACCACATTTAAGTCATACGGAATTTCCGGCAGCAAAATAATATCAGCTCCGCCTGCAATTCCAGCATGAAGGGTCAGCCATCCCACTTTATGCCCCATAATTTCCACAATAAATACTCGTCCATGAGACGCAGCCGTAGTATGGATACAGTCAATTGCGTTTGTGGCAACATTTACTGCGCTCTGAAAACCAAAGGTCATATCGGTTCCCCAAAGGTCATTATCAATAGTTTTGGGTAAGGATACAATATTAAGGCCCTCTTCTCTCAACAGATTTGCTGTCTTCTGGCTTCCATTTCCGCCTAAAACAACCAGGCACTCCAGACGGAGCTTCCGATATGTATGCTTCATCGCCTCTACTTTGTCCAGACCGTTGTCATCTGGCTCCCTCATCAGCTTAAAGGGCTGTCTCGATGTTCCCAGAATTGTGCCACCTCTTGTCAGAATCCCTGAAAAATCACTGGGTTTTAATATCTGATAGTCTGCATACATCAAACCTTTGTAGCCTTCTTCAAATCCTACAATTTCTACGTCGTCGAACATATTATACAGAGACTTTGCAACTCCGCGCATCGTAGCATTGAGGCTTTGGCAGTCGCCGCCGCTGGTAAGCATTCCAACTCTTCTCATATGTGGCCTCACTTTCATAAAGATGGTTATAGTATACCCATTTTGTAATTATACAGCAAACCCCTGTTGGGGGCAAGCAAAAAAAGAAAAGCTGCATCAGCTTCAGGAACTTCCCGACACTCTGATACAGCTTAAATTCTATTCTATTAATATAGATATAATATAAAATCCACGCATCTTGCTTTGCACATCAACCACAGACGTTACTTAAGCAGTTAACTCAGCCCAGGCTGCCTTGCGGCACACAAAAGGTTCTGCTTAGTGCTGCTGCATTCCTGCCCTGACACGGTTCACAGATTTCTGTTGCGCAAGACCCAGACATCAACGCCACTTACAAAAGGCAGCTCTGCAGAAAAATGCGCGAGGCAAGATATCACCCCTGCTAGAGCGGATTGCAGGTACAGGGCACCGCTATCTCCCCGGCTGCGTGGAAGCTTTGTGACTTATTTATGTTTGGATAGCTAGTCCAGTATACATGGTGTTTGAGAAAATGTCAAGGTTCTGGCTTTTTTTCCAGGACTTTCATAGCCTCTTTCAGCACGTTTTCCCCATTTTTCAATCCAAAATCCGTTACATTAATCTTTTCCACCGGAATACCTCCGGAAATTGCCTGCAGATTCTTCTGCTCATAGCCAATCTGGGGCGCTAACAGTACAATATCCGCTTCCTGAATCACTTCTTTGGCTCCGACCATCGACTTTACCTCAATTGATACATCTATTCCCTCATCCATAGCCGCACGCTTCATTTTAGACACCAGAATACTGGTTGAAATTCCTGCATTACAAACCAATAAAATCTTCTTCATGTCTTTTTCTCCCCATCCTGAACAGTTATTTTGATTTTTTATTTTCCCGAAGCTTTTTAAAAAATGCTTTCATCATGGCAGAACATTCTTCCCCCAACACGCCGCTTTTGGATTCTGCCTGGTGGTTAAATCCCTCTTCATGGAGCATGTCCAGAACAGAACCGGCACATCCGGCTTTTGGATTCATGCAGCCCATAACCACCCTGGGAATTCTGGCCTGAATAATTGCGCCGGCGCACATAGGGCAAGGCTCTAATGTCACATATAAGGTACAGTCTTCTAACCGCCAGTCGCCTATTTTTTTACAGGCTTTTTTAATGGCAATAATCTCCGCATGAGCCAATGCGCTGTGATCCGTCATCCTGCGGTTGTAACCTCTGGCAATAATTTTTCCTCCATGTTCAATCACGCATCCTATTGGAACTTCTCCCAGCGCCTCCGCTTTTTTTGCCTGACGGATGGCTTGTCTCATATATTTCTCTTCTTGAGTCATAAGTGTCTCCTGTTGTTTTTGCTAGACCCACAGACCATGGTGTGTTATACTCTATTATACTACTATTTGATTTAGATTGGAAATATTAATTATGAAAATTTGCGGATTACAAAAAACTACCTTGTTAGACTTTCCTGGACATGTAGCCGCCACTGTATTTACCGGAGGATGTAATTTTCGCTGTCCCTTTTGTCAGAACAGCGAAATCATTCCTTTTAATACCGAAGCAGACTATACAGATGATGAAGTTTTGTCCTTTTTAAAGAAAAGAACCGGAATCCTGGAAGGCATCTGCATTACCGGAGGCGAACCTACTCTTCAGCCGGATTTGGAGGACTTTATCCGTCAGGTAAAAAATATGGGCTTCTTAGTAAAATTAGATACCAACGGTTACCAGACTGCTGTTCTAAAGCGGCTGGCAGAAGGCGGATTATTAGACTATGTGGCAATGGACATTAAAGCAGGACCCCAAAACTATGCGGCAGTAGCAGGACTTCCAGCCATAGATATGGGGCCGGTAAATGAAAGTATTTCTTTTTTGCTGTCTGGAACAGTACCCTTTGAGTTTCGTACTACTGTTGTAAAAGGCCTTCACACAGACGCTGACTTTCAGGCAATCGGCCCATGGATAAAAGGCTGCCCCC
>CALHQJ010000121.1 GCA_938036545.1 uncultured Clostridium sp.
CCCATGTTTTAATAGCTGCATCCACTGAAGCAGAAGCCGTTTCCATCTGCGCATGCAGTCTCTTGCAGTTTAAAATGGCTTCTGACAGCTGTTTCTGTGCTTCTTTTTCTCCAGACTGTGCAAAAACCTGTTCAGCCTGTCCCACTTTTAAGGCCTCCTGCTGTGCTTCCGCTACCTGCCGTTTTTCTTCAAAAACCTGCTGCCGTTTTTTTACCTCTGCCTGAATCCTTTCAATCTGTTTAACGGTATGGGTTAATTCCAGGGAAGCCGCCTCCACTTCCCCAATCAAGGAAGAAATCTCTGTTTTCAGCTGGTATAGCCGCCCTTCAGCCTGAGCTTTTTCTGTCTCTGCTTTTGCCTGTTTCAATTCATTTTCTGCTTTTTTCTTTCTTACCGCTTCCCAGCTTTCCTCCAGTTTTTTCGCTGCTTCTTCTGCCCTGTTCTGCCTGTTTCTCAGGTCTTCGGTCGTTTTGTCCATCTGATAAATCCGGCTTTGCTGCATCTGAAAGGTTTGAGTAAAATCCCAGTCTGGCTGTCCATGATTTCCCTGTTCTGCCATCTGCTGCACAAGCTGTTTTAATTCCATTTCCAGGCTTTTCGCCTTTTCCAAAAGCGTTTGAACCTGTTCTTCCTCTGTCTCCAGCTTTGCTTTTTCTGATGAAAGATTTAACTGAATTTTAGAAACCTTCTCCTGCAGATGCTGGCTTCTCTCTTCCAGGATCTCCATCTGGGCAGTCAGGTGCAGTTCCTCTTTCTGCTCTTCTGATTCTGCTTGGAAAAACCCAGAACTGCCATGGTGGACCGAACCGCAGACGGGGCAGGGCTGGCCTTCCTTCAGGGCTTTCCGAAGGCTTCTGACCGTCTGCCGAAGGTCTTCATTCCGACAGCCTGCCAGCTCTTCCAATGCCTCTGCCTCCTGATTCTTAGCCTTTTGAAGCTCTCCTTCCAATGCCTGTACCCTTTGAGCCCGTTTTTCTTTCCGAGCCGCTGCAACGGCCCATTCTGCCTTTGTTTTTTCCAGATCAGTTTCCAGTAAAAGGCCTTTTTGAACCCCTTGCCGCAACTCCGAAAAAACCTGATTTTGATTCAGCTTTTCTAAAATCTCCTGCTGTGCCGCAGATGCCTGCTTTTTCTTTCCTTCAAGAACTTTCTCCATCTGTTCCATTTCTGCCAGTTCTTCTAAAAGACTGTTCAGTACTTCCTTCCGCTTCTCGTTTTCCCGTTCCAGTTCCATCCGCTCCTGATTTTTAGGCAAAGCCAGTTCCAGATTCCGTTTCCATTCCAGCAGCTCTGGTATAGCTTCCTCCTCTTTTTTTGCCTGTTCCAATTCCAGAACGGCGGCATCCAGCCTTCTGTTTGCCGCAAAGGTCTCCTGTTCCAGGCGCCTCACTTTTTCCTGAGCCTGAATCCGCTCTCTGGATTTGAAAGACCAGGCCTGGTAAACCGGTCTGACAGACAGAATCTCTTCTGCCAAAACCGCCTGATTTTCCCACTGCCTTACCTGCTCCTCCTGATTGGACAGATTCTCCAGCAGTCTCTGATAACCGGCCTTTTCTTCCAATAAATGACGAAGCTTCTCCTTCTCTTCAAACCCTGCCTGTACCTGAACTGCAGATTTTTCCAGCTTCTCATACTCGGTTTTCCAGCTTTGATACTGGTTCTCCATCTGTTCCAGTCCCTCTGCGGAAACGTCCTCATAACCCGACAGCCTGCCTTTTAAATTCTCTATGGTATGGCTTAAAATTCTCTTCTCTTCCCCAATTTTTCCCGAAAGCTGTTCCCCATATTGCTCCAGATTAAACAGCCGTTCCAGCATCTCGTTGCGCTCTTTTCCTGTCAGCATTAAAAACTCGGAAAACTTTCCCTGTGGCAGGACGACTGTCCTTAAAAAATCCTCTTTTTTTAGTCCTACCAGCTGCTGGCAGGCTTCGTTGACTGCACCGGTTCCCTCTTCTAAAACCGTAACGCCGCTGTCTGTAATCTCCTTTAACACGGCTTTGGACACTGGCTTTTTGGATACATCCTTGTTTTTTGTATAGGTTCGATCTACCTGAAATACCCTGGGCTTTGCTCCGGAAATCTGAAACGTCAGGGAAATATTGGCCTGACGGACTTCCTCGCCGGAGTTTACAAATCCGTTGCTGTGTCTGGCTAAATCCCCGTAAAGAGCCAGGGTAATTCCATCTAAAATCGTAGATTTTCCGCTGCCGGTAGGACCAAAAATCCCAAAAATTCCTTTGGAAGACAGTTCTTCAAAATCTATGGTCTGAGGCTGTACAAAGCTGTTCAGTCCTTTAATGGTCAGTTTCAGCGGTTTCATCTGCTTCCTCCTTTTCCAGTCCTCCTGCCAGTTCTAATAACAGGCTGACCAGTTCTTCATCCGGCCTTGCTCCCCCGTTTTCCTGGCCATAATATTCTGTAAAAAGCTGTTTTAAGCTTTTATCCTCCAACGTTTCGCCAAAGGCCTTCAGCGAACCGGTTCCGGCCCCAATGGGCCTGATTTCCAGAATATCCTTTTTCCATGCTTTCATGTTCCGAATCTCATCTTCTCTGATATATCCCCGTTCTGTCTGGATTTCCAGGTATACCCAGGAATCTTCTTCCCTGTGGGACTCACACAGGGAGCAGGCCTGTTCTATGCTTTCTGCACGCCAGACTTCTATGGGTTTATAGACAGGCAGCACAATGTCCTTCTTGATAAACGGTTTTCCAGGGTGAAGTTCGATTAAGCTGCACTGTCTTGCCATCCCTGCCTCGCTGCGGTGATACGCCATCGGCGCTCCACTGTAAAAAGCCCTGCCCTGGGTATGAGGAACCTGCTGGGGCTTGTGAACGTGTCCTAAGGCAATGTACTGAGCCTTTTTCGGAAGGCAGTCTCCGTCAACTACATAGGAACCGCCCAGGCTGATTCCCCGTTCCGAGCCTCCTGCCGACGCATCCATGGCAAACAAATGGGCTGCTGCCAGATTAATGGTATCTTCTCGGTATTTTTCCTCCAGCAAAGCAAAAAAGCGGCCTATCCGTTCTCCATAGGAAGCCGCCCTGTCCGGTTCTTCATCCATTTCCTGGTAAATCACATCATTCAGGCGCTTTTCACTGGGATAAGGCAGCAGCAGAATTACCGCCTTTTCCCCGTTTATCTCGATCTCCACATAGCCTTCTCCAGAATCCACCACCTGATGGCATCCATACTTTCCTGTAGAAATCACACTTTTAGGCAGTCCTGCCATTAGAATTCCGTGTTCCATGGCTAACGGCCCTGCCGCTGTCAGCCGTTCCGGACTGTCATGGTTTCCGGCAATGGCTAAAACCAGCCGTTTTCCCCCTTCTGTTATCTCCTTTAATGTCCGGTAAAACAGCTTTTCTGCTTCTGCAGGCGGATTTGGACTGTCATATACATCTCCGGCAATTACCACCAAATCTGCCTGCTCTTTCTTCACAATCCCTATAAAATCAGAAAGAAACCGTTTCTGTTCTTCCAAACGGATTCTTCCTTCCAACGATTTTCCTAAATGCCAGTCTGCTGTATGTAAAATACGCATGTCATTCCTCCATCCTGCCTTTTGATTTTTGGGGTATAAAATATGCAATATAATCCCTGTCTCTATGATATCCCAGCTTTTCTGCCAGGGCTGCCGATTCTGTATTATGGGCGTCCCAGCCAGGATACAGTCCCCGTTTCTCACATTCCAGAATCAGAGCTGCGCCGCAGGCCAGAGCCAGTCCTTTCCTGCGGTATGCCGGAAGCGTATCGATCTGGATTTCAATTCCCCTGGCGTTTGCAGCATAGGAAGAGGCTCCTGATACCGGAACTCCTTCCTTTAAAATCACCACTCCCAGCCCTTTTTTCTCGTACTCTTCCCAGGTTGGAAACTGGGCTGTCCAGTCTTTCGCCCATTCTTCTTCTGTTGCATACTGATAACAGTCTTTGTCAATCAGCTTTATCTCAAATTCCTCCGGCAGGTTTTTTACCAGATTTTCCAAATATCCGGCATCCCAGACATGCTCCTCCTTCAAAAAGGAATGGCGGACAATCCGTTCTGCCCTGCCTCCATAAACCTCTTCTATCACAGCTGACCAGCTTTCATCAGGCGGAACAAACAGCCTAAGGCCAGGGCGCTGTTTGGCCAGCTGTTCCAGCAATTTTTTATCTGCTTTTCCGGCCAGATAGGCAAACTCTCCTACACATGCAGCTGCAGACTGGGGCATGTTTTCATTATCTGCCCAAATCTCTCCCATGGTTTTATCCATACAGGAATCTACCATGGAAGCCTTCACCTGTTCAAATAACAAAGCCGCTTTTTGAGTATCCTCTAATCGAACCATTCTTCCCTTCCTTTTTCCTTCTGAGTATTTAAACGCCGGAACAGTTTTATCAGTACTGCCACTGCTACAGCTGCCAGAACTGCTTCTGCCACCAGCTGGGCATAAGCCAGGCCATACAGCGGAAATACATAATTCAAAATATAAATTGCCGGAATTTCCAGAACAATTTTTCTCATTATGGCAAATATCAGAGCTTCTTTTCCCATACCCGTTGCCTGGAACACTCCCACTGCCATAAAGTCCATACACATAAAAGGAAGGCTCAGGCAGAAGCCCCGAAGGAATCTGGTGCCATAGGCCACAATCTGCTCATTGTCCATAAACATTCTGGTAATGAAACCGGCTCCAGCAAAGTAACCTATTGTTGCCACTGTCAGAAATCCCAGGGCCGCTTTTAGCGAAAAGCCAAGTCCCTCTTTCATTCGTTTATAGTTGCCACTGGCATAAGTATAACTAATCAGAGGCATAATTCCCTGAGAAATTCCAAGGGCAATATACATGGGAACCATATTGACTTTTTGGGTAATTCCCATAGCCGCCACTGCATCTGCTCCATAAACGGCAGTAAAATTGTTTAAAATCGTCATGCCGGTTACGTTTAACAGATTTTGAATAGAAGATGGGATTCCCACGCCGCATACGCCCAGGACAATGGCTTTTTTCAGGCTGAACATCTTAGGACTGAAGCAGACGTAAGTATGCTTTCTCTTTATAAAGGTCAGCACAAAGAAATAGAGACAGGCCACGCAGTTGGATAAAAAGGTGGCGCATCCCGCTCCGGCAGCTCCCATGTTAAGGCCCCACGGCAAAATAAAAATCGGGTCTAAAATAATATTCAGCAGGCATCCGCTCATGGTTCCAATACTGGCATGAAGAGCCTCACCCTCGGAACGTACCATATAGGCCATAACCACGTTGAGCATAGCCGGAACTGCACCGCAGGTTACCGTCCATGACAGATAAGCGCCAGTGGCCTCTTCTGTCAAATTCGTGGCTCCTAACACTGCCATGGCAGGCTGCCTAAAAGCAGTATAAGCCAATGAGAATAAAATACCGCAAAACAGGGTACAGTAAAATCCAAATGCAGAACTTTTCCTCACCATATCATAATCTCTCCGTCCCAGTGACCGGCTCATCATGCTGGAACTGCCTACCCCAAACAGGTTGGTGACGGCATTAAAGGCCAAAAGCACCGGAGCAGCCAGCGTAACGGCGGCATTCTGCACCGGATCATTTAACATTCCTACAAAATACGTATCCGCCAGATTGTAAAGCACCATAACCAGAGAGCTTAAAATCGTAGGAATACAAAGCTGAAGCACGGTCTTCGGAATCGGCTCCTTTTCAAAAAGCTCTGTCTTTTGTGTATCTTCCATGAATCAATCCATTCCTTTCTGCTTGTTTATGTTTTCCTGTCTGTTTATGTTTTCCCGATATGGCACGGTAATCATCGTAATATAATCTTCTCGGTTTTTCAAAGACATTTCATTTAATCCCTCTTCATACGCATATCCATAAAGCTCTAGCTGGTTGTCCCGGGCATAGCTGCAAAGCATCTGATAAACCTCTGGAATCGTCTCCCACCGGCCAATGCAGTAGGTTCTTAAAAAAGTCCCTCCTGGCCGGATTTCATCCCAGTATCCCTCTTTTTCTCCACCAGCAGTAAAAAAGCAGTCATAATTGCTGTACTCCTTCTTCATAATCGAATCTACAGAAATCCGGCTGCCAAAATTGTCATACAAACCAAACAGAGCTTTTAAACGCTGGGAAAAATCGGCTGCTATAGAAAAATCCCCACTATCATAGCTGCCAGAAATCGAATCGGAAAGGAGCATCTGCTGTTCTGGAAGGACGATTCGTTCGATACTCCCATGCCGGGCTGTTGCTCCTAACGAAAGTTTCTCTACCTTGCGCTGTAAAAACTGCCGGACTTCCATAAGCTGGCGCAGAGACCGATCCAGCAGTTCTTTCCGTTCCCGAACCATATTCTCAAAGGACTCTCCTGAAGGATTTTGCGTATATTGCCGAATCTCATCAATAGACAGGCCAACACTGCGCAGAATTAAGATCATTTCCAGCTGAGCTGTCTGAAAACAGGTATAATAGCGGTATCCATTGTCTGCCTTATACTCTGGAGAAAATAATCCAATGTCATCATAATAATGCAGTGTACGTTTATTAATTCCATTCATTTTTGCAAAAGCACCGGTAGAATATAAAAATTTCTTCTGTTCCATAAAATTCTCCTTGACCTTACAGTTACTGTATATATTATAGTACCAACTATAAAGAAAATACAAGTAATTACGAGGTGGTTAACATGAATTTTTCCAAAATACAAAAACATCAGTGGAAGGAACTTCAAACTATCTATCTGGAAGCATTTCCAAAAGCAGAACGCAAACCGTTCTTTGTCCTAAAACACTCAGTAAAAACAGGAAAGGCACAAATTCTTACAGCCGAAGAAAATGGACGGCTAATCGGATTTACTATGGTCATACCCTACCTTGATATGGTTATGGTAGATTATCTGGCTGTTTCCGGAGCAATCCGAAGCCGTGGCACAGGCAGCCAGCTGATGCAGGAAGTATGCAGACAATTTTCTGGCAAAAAAATTGTGCTGCTGATTGAGAAGCTAGACGAGCATGCAGAAAATAAAGAACAGCGAATTGCCAGACGGCGCTTTTATCTGAAAAACGGCTTTACCTCTTCTGAACTCTTTATCCATGGAAGCAGCGGAAAAATGGAGGTACTGAATTACGGCGGAACGGTTTCTTCCACAGACTATCTGAATCTTCAAAAATATGCTTTGGGAAACCTGTTTTTCCGCCTTTCCGGCATTTCGCTGGCGGCGTAAAAAAAAGAGCAGGCTATAGATCTAAATCTACAGCTTGCTCTTTTTTCTATGGTATTAGACTAATTACTTTTCAGAATCCAGCTTATCCAGCATATCCCAAACACCCAGCATGTACATAATACCCAGTGCCCGGTCATAGAGACCATAACCAGGCCGTACATTACCTGGGCCTTCATCCCAAAGATGGCGGCCATGATCCGGACGGATATAACCTTCATATCCGCAGTCATGGTATGCTTTCAGAATATCCAGAATTCCGGTATCGCCGTCACAGTCACGGTGACTTGCTTCAGAGAAATCTCCATTCTCAAAATGCTTTACATTACGGATGTGAGCAAATGCAATCCGATCGCAGTGCTTACGAATAATCGATGCTACGTTATTGTTTGGATCTGCATTTAAGCTGCCAGAACATAAAGTCAGGCAGTTATATGGATCGTCTACCATAGACAGGAATCGATCAATATTCTCGGAACAGGTCAGCAGACGTGGAAGCCCAAAAATATCCCACGGCGGATCGTCCATATGAATCGCCATCCGTATATCTGTCTCATGGCATACCGGCATTAATGCCTCCAGGAAATATTTCAGATTTTCCCATAATTTTTCTTTAGTAACCGGCTTGTAAGCTGCAAACAGTTCGTCCAGCTTTGCCATACGCTCCGGCTCCCAGCCTGGGAATGTAAGGCCGTTCAGATTATTTAAAATATAATCTGCCATCTCCTTCGGATCGTCATGGATGCGGCTTGCCTCGTAGTACAGAGCAGTTGAGCCATCTCCTACCGGATGGAATAAGTCTGTACGGGTCCAGTCAAAAATAGGCATAAAGTTATAGCAAATTACCTTTACTCCGAATTTTGCCAGGTTACGAATTGTCTGAATATAATTTTCAATGTACTTATCGCGGGTTGGCAGGCCAATTTTAATGTCATCATGGACATTTACAGATTCCACAACGTCCATATTAAATCCGTATGGTTCTAACTGCTTCTGTACTTCTGCAATTTCTTCTTTCTCCCAGATTTCTCCTGGCTGTTTATCATGAAGCGCCCAAACAATACTTGTTACACCCGGAATCTGTTTTATGTCAGACAATTTTATGTGATCATTTCCTTCGCCATACCAGCGAAATCCCATCTGCATAGGCATATATCTTCTCCTCCGTACTAATGTTTATTTGTCAAATGTCAATACTATTTTTCGAATTGACGGATCATGGGTATCATTAAAATCAAATGCTTTTTGTGCATCTTCAAAATAAAAACGATGACTAATACTATTGTTCAAATTTACTTTTCCTTTATTCACCATATCAATCACTGTTTGAAATTTTCTGTTCTGAAGTCGGCTTCCTCTTACATCTAATTCTTTTGAAGTTATCGCAAATTGATTAATTTCATCCGGATCTACTCCAAATCCCATTGTT
>CALHQJ010000122.1 GCA_938036545.1 uncultured Clostridium sp.
GCCAGATTTAGGTTCTGGTGGGAGACCGTGCAGGTTCAAGTCCTGTTACCCGCAGGTGAAAACGTTGCAGAGTCATATTTTGTGGCTTTACAGCGTTTTTTTGCGTTACAAAAGTGAGAAATTGTCTATTATCTATTGACAAATCTGCTTACATATAGCAAACTACAATAAGTAGTTTTTAAAACTATATTTAAGACGGAGGATTTGTTATGGTAAGGATAGTAGCAGACTCTTCTGTGATGTATACAGAAGAAGAAGCAAAAGCAGCAGGATTTGACGCAGTTCCTTTGTGCATCCATATAGGAGATATGGAGGGCAGGGATTTACAGATAGATATGGAAGAATTCTATAAACGGATTGAGGCAGGACAGATTCCTATGTCTTCTCAGCCGCCGGTTGGAGAAGTGGCGGATATTTATGAAAAGTATCCGGATTCGGAGATTATCAATATTTCCATAGCAGACGGATTATCCGGAACTTATCAGGGGGCATGCTGTGCAAAGGACATGACCGGGCATCCGGAGAGAATTACGGTGTTTAACAGCCGGACGTTGTGCGGCCCTCACCGTTACATGGTAGAAAGGGCTCAGCAGATGGCAGAGGACGGAAAGGGAACTGGAGAGATTGTGGAGTGGCTTGAGAAAGCAGCGGAAAAGACGGAGTCATTTCTGATTCCTCAGGATTTCTCTTTTTTAAAGCGAGGCGGCAGACTGACTCCAGTGGCGGCGGCCCTGGGATCGGTTCTCAGATTAAAACCGGTTATGAAGCTGACGGAAGATGGAAGCCGCATTGACAAATTTTTTGTAAAGCGTACCATGTCCTCAGCGATAGACGGTATTATTGAACATATGAAAAAGGCGGGTGTTGGTTCCCAGCACATTTTGTATATTGTCCATGCCAGAGCCCTGGAAGATGCAGAGAAGATCCAGAAAATGATGGAAAAGGCCTTTGAAGGATTGGAAATCCATATACTGGAGCTGAGCCCTGTATTTGTGACCCAGGGAGGGCCGAAATGTGTGGCCATTCAGTATATTGAGCGTTTTTAATAGATATTTTTGAAGTTTTCCTTGACCTTATGCCAACTATAAGCCTTATAATACGGCTGTAAGAAACAAAAAACAGCAGATTGAGGGGCTGAATAGCAGTAAGGAGGATTTCTTATGATGACAATTAAAGAAGCAGAACGGATTACTGGGATTACCAGTCAAAACATTCGCTATTATGAAAAACAGGGACTTTTAAATCCAGCCAGAAAAGCAGAAAATTCTTACAGAGAATACTCGGAGGAAGACATTCGGAGAATCCGGCAGATTAAGCTGTTTCGTAAGCTGGGGATGCCGATAGGAGATATTAAGCGTCTTTTGGAAGGAACCGTATCGTTGGAGGATGCCATTGCAGCTCAGATCTGCAGACTGCAGTCAGAGAAAGAGACGGTGCTGGCAGCTTTGAAGTTTTGCGGAAAAATTCAGGAAACCCAGCTTGCAGAGATGGATGAGGAACAATACCTGGAACAGATGGAGAAAGAGGAGAAAAATGGGTCTGTGTTTGCTCAGTTTGTAGACGATTACCTTCGGGTAATGAAAGCAGAGATGGACAGGGAATTTTCTTTTATGCCAGATTCCAGATGTGATACACCTCAGGAATTTACGGAGGAACTGCTGAAATACGGAGCAGAGAATGGCCGTCACATTGCTATAATAAAGGAAGGGATGTCTCCCAGAATGATGATAGACGGAGTGGAGTATTACGCCTACCGCACGTCTTCACGGTTTGGAATTGTCGTTCATTGCAAAATGGCCCATGAGGAAGACTATATGCCGGAAGGCATGACAGAAAGCAAATACCGGAAATACAGGGCGGTTTCGCTGGCTGTAATTCCGGTACTGATATTCCTGCTGCTGGGAGGAATCATGTTTGCAAGCAGATCCTCTTCAGCAGAAACGTGGCTGATGGTATTGGTCACGGGCGTTATGCTTATTGCTGATTCCTGTTTTGCGTATTACTGCTACGGAAGAAATTTTCAGTAACAGTCTACGTCCATCCTCCGTCCAGGCCAATGACTTCTCCGGTCAGATAGGCGTTTTTATATCCCAGATGGTAGACCAGATCGGCAACCTCTTCGGCCTTTCCTAAACGGCCGGCCGGAATTTCTTCTACCAGAGCGATAAAATCAGAATCGTCCATCCACTGATTCATTTCTGTGTCAATGGCGCCGCAGGCGACGGCGTTGACCTGGATGTTGCTGGGAGCCAGTTCTTTTGCCAGCGCCTTGGTAAATGCATTGATGGCTCCCTTGGTGGCGGAATAGGCTACTTCGCAGGATGCGCCTACATTTCCCCAGACAGAGGAAATATTAATGATTTTCCCCTGCTTTTTGGCAACCATGCCTGGAATGGCCAGCTTGCAGCAGTTAAAGACAGAGTTTAAATTGGTGTGGATTACCCGATCCCAGTCCTGAACCGACATATCCTGCAACAGTCCGATGTAGGAAACTCCCGCATTGTTGACTAACACATCTAAGGGGCCGAACTGTTTGCGGATTAGTTCAAACAATTCTTTGCAGTTCTCCATATTTCCCATGTCGCCTACATAGGCAAGACAGGAAACCTGATAGGATTCGATTTCTTTTTTCGCCTGCATCAGGCGTTCTTCATTGTGAATACAGCTGATTGCTACGTTGTAGCCTTTTTTTGCAAATTTGACAGCAATGGCCTTTCCGATTCCTCGGGAAGCGCCTGTTACCAGTACGGTTTTTTGTGCCATAATCATCACCTCTTTAGAAAGAGTATAGCACATTTCCAGCGGCTTGTAACAGAATTGTAAGAAAATTTTTTGAAAATATAGGCGGGACTTGTGTTATACTGAATAGGAATAAGAAAAAGAAGAAGATAAACACAGAATAGAGAAAGGAAGGTTATATGGCACAGACTTACGATTTAGTAATTGTTGGATCAGGGCCTGCCGGTCTGGCAGCGGCAATTTATGCAGAAAGAGCCAGAATCAGCACCCTTGTTATAGAAAAAGGAATGGTTAGCGGAGGCCAGGTTATGACTACCTATGAAGTCGACAACTATCCTGGCCTGCCAGGAGTAGGAGGCTATGACCTGGGAACTAAGTTCAGGGAACATGCAGATAACCTGGGTGCTCAATTTGCAGAGGATGAGGTAATCCGGATTGAGGACGAGGGCGCTGTAAAACGGATTGTGTGCGGGCACGAGACCTATGAAGCCAGAGCGGTAATTCTTGCTACCGGAGCCAGCCATAGAAAGCTGGGTGTGCCAGGGGAAGAAGAACTGGCGGGTATGGGCGTTTCTTACTGCGCTACCTGTGACGGCGCATTTTTCCGTAAAAAGGTAACGGCAGTGATTGGCGGCGGAGACGTAGCCTTAGAGGATGCGATCTTCCTTTCCAGAATCTGCGAAAAGGTGTACCTGATTCACCGCAGAAATGAGTTCCGCGGAGCGAAAAGCCTTCAGGAACAGGTGTTTTCCAGAGGTAATATCGAAGTTATCTGGGACAGCGTAGTGGATGAGATTGTAGGAACAGACAGGGTAGAAGCTCTGGCTGTCCGCAATGTAAAAAATGGAGAAGAAACGAAACTTCCGGTTAACGGCGTTTTTGTAGCAGTAGGAATCACTCCGGCCAGCCAGGCCTTTGAAGGGCTGGTAGAGATGGATCACGGATATATTCGGGCAGGAGAGGACTGCTGTACCTCCTGTCCGGGAATCTTTGCAGCAGGAGATGTACGAACCAAACCGCTGCGCCAGATTGTTACGGCAGCCGCAGACGGCGCTAATGCCGTGACCAGTGTAGAAAGATATTTTATGGAAGGCTAGACAGAAGAGGGAGAGATACATGAACAATTGGAAAAAGGCAGTGATTGCACTTTCGTTCTGTCTTATTAACACAGGGGTTGTTCCGGCTTTTGCATCTGTAAATCCAGACGCAAAAGCCCCCAGTCTGGTTGTCAGTGAGAAGAAAGCGCCAACTGTATCGGCTCAGGCTGGGGCTTATGAGAATGTGGCAATTTCCAGGGTGTCCGACTATGTCAACGTCCGCAGTGAAGCCAGCACAAAGGGGCAGATTGTAGGAAAGATATACAACAACTGTGCAGCTACGATTTTAGAAACAGTTTCCGGAGAAGGCGGAGACTGGTATCGGATTCAGTCTGGAAGCGTTACAGGATACATTAAGGCTCAGTATTTTGTGACGGGAGATGCGGCAGAGCAGATTGCCAAGGAAGTAGGCGTCGAATATGCCATGATTAATACGGCGTCTCTCCGGCTTCGGGCAGAGCCCAACCTGACCAGTGATACCCTGACCCTGTTAAGTCAGGGGGCTCGTTATGAAGTGCTGAGTGAGGAAAATAATTTCGCAAAGCTGGCCATTGATACAGACCTGACTGGATATGTGTCAATGGACTACATAAAGACTGCAGTGGAATTTAAACAGGCGGTTTCTTTAGAGGAAGAGGCAGCTCAAAAGGCAGAAGAGGAAAAGAGAAAGCAGGAGGCAGAAGCGGCAATCAGCCAGCTGAATGAGGTTTTGCAGGCGGAAGCCCTGGGAGACGGACAGTCTCAGAATGAAGCGTCCAAAGTTCCTGCTAAAGAATCGACTGCATCTACTACGGCTCCCGTAGGAATTAATGGAACGATTGCGGCAAATCCGCAGGGAAGCGGAAAGGACGCCACAGCTCAGGCGCCGGCGCTTCAGACTTCGGCGGCAGCTTCAAAGCCCAATCACTCGGGCAGCGCCAGCCACTCCGGCAACGTCAGTCCTACGGTTCCGGTTGGCCCAGGTGGTTCTGGAAACAGCAATCCAGGCAACGGACAGGCCCCAAGCGTATCTTACGGCCCAGGCGGAAACGCTTCTGACAAGGTAGTATCTGCTACCAGGACTGCGATTGTGGCCTATGCAAAACAGTTTTTGGGGAATCCTTACGTATACGGCGGAACCAGCCTGACAGGCGGTGCAGACTGCTCTGGGTTTACTATGAGCGTCTATAAGCATTTTGGCATTGATATTGGCCGTACATCCAGGGATCAGGCAGCAAAGGGACGGGAAATTTCTCAGTCAGAGATGCAGCCTGGAGATTTGCTGTTTTATGCCAGCGGCGATTATATCAATCACGTAACTATGTATGTAGGAGGCGGACAGGTCATTCACTCCAGTACTCCGGCAACAGGAATTACTCTTACGCCGGCCAATTACCGGACTCCCTGTAAGGTTGTTACATTTTTGGACTAAATGATAAAGAAGAAAAAGACCAGAGCGCTGGAATGTTTTTCCAGGTTCTGGTCTTTTGTATAAATGATGAATGGAGTTATGCCTCCCAGCGTCCGGATGCGCCGCAGGGGAGTACCAAGCCATTTTTAGCTACAGGAAGTCCGACTTCTTCTGCCTTTACCTGTCCTCCAAAGGTGGGAACGATCTCTGTGCCAATCATATAGGAAAGGACAGAGGGAGCTAATCCGGTGGTGTAGGAGTTGATTAAAAAGAATAGGGGCTTTTCAGATAAAAGCTGAACACAGAGCTTTACAAAGGGGTGGATGGCTTCTTCGATTTTCCAGATTTCCCCCTTGGGGCCTCTTCCGTAAGACGGCGGGTCCATGATAATGGCATCGTAATGATTTCCTCTGCGGATTTCCCGCTCTACAAATTTTACGCAGTCGTCTACAATCCAGCGGATGGGAGCGTTTTCCAGGCCGCTGGATTTGGCGTTTTCTTTGGCCCATCCAACCATGCCCTTAGAAGCGTCTACATGAGTGACTGCTGCGCCTGCTGCGGCTGCGGCCAGAGTTGCGCCTCCAGTGTAGGCGAAGAGATTCAATACTTTAATGGGACGGCCGGCATGACGGATTTTGTCGCCAAACCAATCCCAGTTGGCCGCCTGCTCCGGAAACAGTCCGGTATGTTTAAAGCTGAAAGGCTTTAGATTAAAGGTCAGGCTGTTATAAGAAATGCACCACTGCTGGGGCAGGTCGAAAAATTCCCACTCGCCGCCACCTTTGCTGCTGCGGTGGTAGTGTCCGTTAGGCCGTTTCCATCCTCTGTCTTTTTTGGGAGTGTCCCAGATGACCTGGGGATCGGGACGGATTAAAAGATAGTCTCCCCAGCGTTCTAATTTTTCTCCTTTGGAACAATCAATTACCTGATAGTCCTTCCAATTATCTGCAATCCACATAATGTAAAATCCTTTCTTATTGCAATGCACAGGGTGCTGTGTGTTTTATTATACCTAACAGCGCTGGGAAACGTCAAGCAGGCGCAGAGGTTTTGGTTCTGGAATTGTAATAGAAATGAAAGATTATAATGGTTGAATATTTAGAAAATTCTTGATACAATAAATGCAAATATGGCCGTGTGGAAAGACTTGGTGTACGGAGATAGAGAAGGAGTGGTTGGATTGAAGATGCGCAGGGGATTGGTGATATTAGGACTGGCAGCAGCGCTGACAGCTGGTGGTGCGGCAACTGTTTACGGAGCCGGATGGCAGCAGACGTCAAATGGCGCATGGGAATATTACAGTGCTTCTGGAAACAGAGAGACTGATGTATGGCGCAAAGGAGGCGACGGCCTTTGGCGCTATGTAGACGGCGGCGGATATATGGCGGTCAATGAATGGATAGACGATACCTATTATGTAGACGGAAATGGAATTATGGTTTCCGGAACCTGGAAACAGATGGAATCAGCTTCCAGCTATCATAACGGAACGGTGTGGTATTATTTTAATAATGATGGTAAGCGGGTAGAAGAAACCTGGAAAAAAATTAATAATAGATGGTACTATTTTGACGAAGATGGCGTGATGCTGACGGGCTGGCTGCTGGATGACATGTATTATACAGACGCTAATGGAACTATGGTGACGGGCTGGCAGAGACTGGCTCCTCCGGAAGACAGTTATGACGAGGATGATTATTATGGAGACGCCAAAAATGAGCCGGTAGAAAATCAGAACGAAGACGGAAAATACTGGTATTATTTTGGAACCAATGGCAAAAAGGTAATTCCAGATGATATGAATGGTTCAGATTATCAGGAGCGGAAGATTAACGGGGCCTATTATTGTTTTGACGCTAATGGACAGATGCAGACCGGATGGTGCAATGTAAAGGGAGACGAGTCTATTGACAGCTATAAGTATTACGATGAAAATGGACAGGCTGTGGTAAATACATGGCTTTCCCTGGAAGCGCCGGAGGAATTTGACGAGTATGGAGAGGTACAGTGGTATTATTTCTCCAGCAATGGTACCCCTAAGAAGGGACCGGAGTCCGGACAGGCCGCAGCCAGAGATCTGGTACGCATTAAGGGTCTGACCTTCCTGTTTAATGACAAGGGCAATCCGGTATACGGCCTGCAGAAGGTATCTGCCAACAATGATGTAGATGATTATACGGCGTATTATTTTGGCACGGACAAGATGCATTGCGCCATGCTGACTGGTAAGCAGGAGGTAGAAGAGGGTGACGGATTCGTTGCAGAATATTTCTTCCTGGATTCGGGCAAGGGCTATACCGGAGTAAGAGACGGAAAGCTGTATTACATGGGCAAGCTTCAGGTTGCTGACAGTGGAATAAAGTATATGCCGATTACCCTGACGACCGGAAGCAGCAGTAAAAATTATCTGGTTAATTCCAATGGCCGTACTGTAAAGAATACAACTGTCCGGGATGCTGAAGGAACCAAGTACAAGACCGGAAGCAACGGCATTATTTTAAAAGTTAATGATGAAGATGTTGGAGGAGAAACCTTTAACAGTCCGATAGAGCCGGTCTGGTGGGTACAATAAAGGTAATAGTTCAGCCGTGCGGAGATTCAGACAGAAAAAGTGTTGAAAGCTTGCTTTCATAAGAATTTTAAAAACCGCAGGTCTGCGGATGCTTGTAAAAGCAGCGGGCCTGCGGTTTCTCTGTACGCTTATGCAGTACGTCGTTAGCGAATAAATGTTTATTTGGCGGAATTGTTTATAAAAAGGAAAGGATGGGAAAATATGGAAGTGGGAAAGGCGGAAGGTGGAAGAATTCCGATTTTAAACTGGATTAAGAAGGTGCCAGGGGGGCTGCTTTTGGTGCCAATGGTGATCGTGGCAATAATCAATACCTTTTGCCCCAATCTGGTAAAAATAGGAGGGGCTACAGAGTTTTTATTTACGAATACCTGTACCATGTATGTAGTGGGACTTATGCTGTTCTTTTCCGGAACTCAGTGCATGTTATCCCAGGTAAAGGAAATGGTAAAGATTGGCGGGCTGCTTTGCGTGATAAAAATCGGGATTATGGCCGCAGGCTGTATTGTTGTTCAGAAGGTGTGCGGGCTGGATGGCTTTTGGGGGATTTCTCTGGTGACGTTTGTGGCTGTGCTTGCCAGTACCAACCCGGGGCTTTACATGGCTCTGACATCTGAAAATCCTACAGCGCTCAGTGTATTCAGTCTGCTAAATCTATTGGTAATGCCGGCGATACCGGTTATGGCTCTTAATCTTGCTTCCGGATATGCTATGGATTGGAACAGTGTTATTTCTATATTAATACCATTTTTTATTGGAATGGTTTTGGGGAATCTGGATGATGAAATCCGGAAGATGTTTCAAAGCGGCTGTACCATTGTACTTCCTTTTATGGGATTTTGCCTGGGAGGAAGCATTAACCTGATTGCTGCTGTAAAGGCAGGTCTGGGCGGCCTGCTGTGCGCTGTACTGTTTTACGTCTTGACCTGGATTCCGTTGTACTGGGCGGAAAAGAGGATACTAAAACGGGAAGGACTGGTGGCAACGGCCATGAGCGCCATTGCCAGCTTTACAGCAACGGTTCCTGGGATTGCGGCAGCAGCCAATCCGGTATTTGAACCTTATGTGGAGACTGCAGTGGCCCAGATTGCCCTGGCATCGTTGATCACCTGTCTGGTTACGCCTGTGCTGGTGGGAAGGATTGAAAGAAAGATACAGAAATAGGAGGCGGAAACGCCTGTTGGGTTTGAGCATGGATTCAGCCAGAAAACCGCTTATGAAAACAGGTTTTCAACGCATTTTCCTGTCTGAGTCTTCGCATGGCTCAACTGTTACAAATTTTTGTATACAAATTTTAAAAAAGTGCTTGCATTTTGGCGGAATCTGTGTTATCCTGAAAAAGCTGTGGCATGATAGCTGTGAAGCGTGAGGTTGCTGCCCATATGAGGCGGGTTTTCCGTGGAGCGAATGTCAAGTTAGAAAACTGGCGACAAGTCACTGTACCAATTGAACATCTGCAACAGAAATGAAAGGCAGCATGAGTGTGAGTCTTGAGAGGACACACACGGAAACGTGTACAGTCACCGCTTGTCGTACTTAGAAGTAAAAGTGCGAAAAGGAGGCGACTTTTTTTATGGCAAGTCAAGTAATGAGAATCACATTGAAGGCTTACGATCATCAGTTAGTTGATCAGTCAGCAGGAAAAATTATCGACACTGTAAAAAAGACAGGATCTAAGGTGAGCGGACCGGTGCCGCTGCCAACTAAGAAGGAAGTAGTTACCATCTTACGTGCAGTACACAAGTACAAAGATTCCAGAGAGCAGTTCGAGCAGAGAACCCACAAGAGACTGATTGACATCATCACTCCAAGCCAGAAAACTGTGGATGCATTATCCAGACTGGAAATGCCTGCTGGTGTCTACATTGACATCAAGATGAAAAACAAATAATTAAGGAAATATCCTGAAGGGTTTAGATAGATTCTGGACTGTTCTAGGATGAGCGCCCAGGCGCTCCGCTGTAGAAAAGAAACAGGAGGTAAGAAAATGAAGAAAGCGATTTTAGCAACCAAAGTCGGAATGACTCAGATCTTCAACGAAGACGGCGTGTTGATTCCGGTAACTGTTCTTCAGGCAGGTCCCTGCGTAGTAACTCAGGTTAAGACCGAGGAGAACGATGGTTACAAAGCAGTACAGGTTGGTTTTGTTGACAAGAGAGAAAAACTGGTTAACAAGCCGGTAAAGGGCCACTTTGATAAGGCCGGCGTATCCTACAAGAGATACGTAAGAGAATTTAGATTAGACAACGCTGAAGAGTACTCTGTAAAAGATGAAATCAAGGCAGACGTATTCGCAGCAGGCGATAAGGTAGATGCAACCGCTATTTCCAAAGGCAAAGGTTTCCAGGGCGCAATCAAGAGACATGGCCAGCACAGAGGACCTATGGCTCATGGTTCCAAGTTCCATCGTCATCAGGGTTCCAATGGTTCCGCAACAACTCCAGGCCGCGTATTCAAGGGTAAAGGAATGCCAGGTCACATGGGTAATGTGAAGGTAACTGTTCAGAATCTTGAGATTGTCCGCGTAGATGCAGAGAACAACCTGATTTTGGTTAAGGGTTCTGTACCGGGACCAAAGAAGTCCTTAGTAACCGTTAAGGAAACCGTAAAGGCTTCCAAGTAAGCTTTTGCATAGGAAAGGAGGAACACACAAATGGCAAATGTAGCTGTTTACAATATGGAAGGTAATGAAGTTGGCACCTTAGAGTTAAACGACGCTGTGTTTGGTGTAGAGGTAAATGAACACCTGGTACACATGGCAGTAGTAAGCCAGCTTGCAAATAAACGTCAGGGCACTCAGAAAGCAAAGACCCGCTCCGAAGTTTCCGGCGGCGGAAGAAAGCCTTGGAGACAGAAAGGAACCGGTCATGCAAGACAGGGTTCAACCAGATCACCTCAGTGGACCGGCGGCGGCGTAGTATTCGCTCCAGTACCAAGAGATTACACCATCAGACTGAACAAGAAGGAAAAGAGAGCAGCTTTAAAGTGTGCTTTAACCAGCAGAGTAAACGACAACAAGTTCGTTGTTGTAGACGAGTTAAAGTTTGATGCAATTAAGACCAAGAACTTCGTAAACGTTTTAAATAACTTAAAGGTTAACAAAGCTCTGGTTGTTCTGGATTCTAACGATCAGAACGTAGTTCTGTCCGCTAGAAACGTAGAAAATGTTAAGACCACTCAGGTTAACACCATTAACGTATTTGATATTCTTAAATACAACACCGTTGTTGCTACCAAGGCAGCAGTTGCAGCAATCGAGGAGGTGTATGCATAATGGCAGATATTAGATATTATGATGTCATCCTCAAACCGGTTATTACCGAAAAGAGCATGAACGCTATGGCAGAAAAGAAGTATACCTTTATGGTACACGCTGATGCCAACAAGGCTATGATTAAAGAAGCTGTTGAGAAGATGTTCCCAGGAACCAAGGTTGAGAAGGTAAACACCATCAACATCGACGGCAAGGCAAAGAGAAGAGGAATGGTGGTTGGTAAGACTGCTCAGTCCAAGAAAGCAATCGTTAAGCTGACCGCTGACAGCAAGGACATCGAGATTTTCGAGGGTCTGTAAGAAACAGCAAATATACGATGAACACTATATCGTGATAAATTAGTTAAAGGAGTAAAATGTCATGGGAATTAGAAAGTATACAGCATATACACCTTCCAGAAGACATATGACCAGCTCTGATTTCTCTGAAATCACCAAGACAACTCCAGAGAAATCCTTAGTAGTATCTTTAAAGAAGAACGCTGGCCGCAATAATCAGGGTAAAATCACCGTAAGACATCACGGTGGCGGAAATAGAAAGAAATATAGAATTATCGACTTCAAGAGAAATTCCAAAGATGGAATTCCGGCAACTGTTATTGGTATCGAATACGATCCAAACAGAAGCGCAAACATCGCTTTAATCTGCTATGCAGATGGTACCAAGTCCTACATCTTAGCTCCAGCTGGTTTAACCAACGGCATGAAGGTTATGAGCGGCGAGCAGGCTGAGGCAAAGGTTGGTAACTGCCTTCCTTTAAGTGCTATTCCGGTTGGTACTCAGATTCACAACATTGAGCTGTATCCTGGAAAGGGCGGCCAGCTGGTTCGTTCCGCAGGTAACTCTGCTCAGTTAATGGCAAAAGAAGGCAAGTACGCAACATTACGTCTTCCCTCCGGTGAAATGAGAATGGTTCCGATTATCTGCCGCGCTACTATCGGTGTTGTAGGTAATGGCGAACACGCTCTGATTAACATTGGTAAAGCTGGTAGAAAGCGTCACATGGGCATCCGTCCTACTGTTCGTGGTTCCGTTATGAACCCTAATGACCATCCACACGGTGGTGGTGAAGGTAAGACCGGTATCGGCCGTCCAGGTCCAAGCACTCCATGGGGCAAACCTGCTCTTGGCTTGAAGACCAGAAAGAAAAACAAGCAGTCTAATAAGTTAATCGTAAGAAGACGCGATGGAAAAACCATCAAATAATTGAAGGAGGTTAGAACATGTCTCGCTCACTGAAAAAAGGACCATTCGCAGACGCGCATTTATTGAAGAAGGTAGAAGCGATGAACGCATCCGGACAGAAGCAGGTTATTAAGACCTGGTCCCGCCGTTCTACCATCTTCCCGATTATGGTTGGTCACACAATTGCAGTACACGATGGAAGAAAGCATGTTCCGGTATATGTTACCGAGGATATGGTTGGTCATAAATTAGGCGAATTCGTTGCCACAAGAACTTACAAAGGACATGGCAAAGACGAGAAGAAGTCTGGCGTTCGCTAATCGAGAAGATCTGAAAGGAGGTTTTTAAGTCATGGCAAAAGGACATAGATCCCAAATTAAGAGAGAAAGAAATGCTCAGAAAGATACCAGACCAAGCGCAACATTATCTTACGCTCGCGTATCTGTTCAGAAAGCATGCTTCGTATTAGATGCCATCAGAGGCAAAGATGTGCAGACTGCACTTGGTATTGTATCCTACAATCCCAGATATGCTTCTAGTTTAATAAAGAAACTGTTAGAATCAGCAATTGCTAATGCTGAGAACAACAACGGAATGAACGTTGAGAACCTGTATGTAGAGGAATGTTACGCAAACCAGGCTCCTACAATGAAGAGAATTCATCCAAGAGCACAGGGCCGCGCTTACAGAATCGAAAAGAGAAACAGCCACATTACCGTTGTGCTGAATGAAAGATAAGGAGGCAAATCATGGGACAGAAAGTTAATCCGCACGGCCTTAGAGTCGGCGTAATTAAAGACTGGGATTCCAAATGGTACGCAGAAGCTGATTTTGCTGATTGCCTTGTTGAGGACCACAAAATCAGAGTATTTCTGAAAAAGAAGCTGTACAGCGCAGGTATCTCCAAAGTTGAGATTGAGCGCGCTTCTGATAGAGTTAAAATCATTATCTACACCGCTAAGCCAGGTGTTGTTATCGGCAAGGGCGGCGCTGAGATTGAGAAATTAAAAGCTGAGGTTCAGAAGATGACCTCCAAGAAAGTCTTCATCGACATCAAGGAAGTTAAGAGACCGGACCGCGACGCACAGTTAGTTGCTGAGTCTATTGCACAGCAGTTAGAGAACCGTGTTTCCTTCCGTCGTGCTATGAAGTCCACTATGTCCAGATCCATGAAGGCTGGCGTTAAGGGCATCAAGGCAGCTTGCGCAGGACGTCTGGGCGGCGCTGATATGGCACGTACCGAGTTCTACAGCGAAGGTACTATTCCGCTGCAGACATTAAGAGCAGATATTGACTATGGATTCGCAGAAGCAGATACCACTTACGGCAAGGTTGGCGTTAAGGTTTGGATCTACAAAGGCGAAGTCCTTCCAACTAAGGGCAACAAGGAAGGGAGCGATAAATAATGTTAATGCCAAAGAGAGTAAAACGTCGTAAGCAGTTCCGTGGCTCCATGTCCGGAAAAGCATTAAGAGGCAATACCATCTCCAATGGTGAGTATGGTCTGGTTGCTACTGAGCCATGCTGGATTAAATCCAACCAGATTGAGGCAGCCCGTATTGCCATGACCCGTTACATTAAGCGTGGCGGTAAAGTTTGGATTAAGATTTTCCCAGATAAGCCTGTAACTGCAAAGCCAGCTGAAACCCGTATGGGTTCCGGTAAAGGTTCCGTAGAATACTGGGTAGCAGTAGTAAAACCTGGTCGTGTTATGTTCGAGATTGCTGGTGTTCCAGAGGAAGTTGCTCGTGAAGCACTGCGTCTTGCTATGCACAAGTTACCCTGCAAGTGTAAGATCGTTGCGAAAGCAGATTTAGAAGGCGGTGATAACAGTGAAAAGTAATAAGTATGTAGAGAGTTTAAATGCGAAGACCGCAGCAGAGTTAAACGAGGAATTAGTTGCTGCTAAGAAAGAACTGTTCAATTTAAGATTCCAGAATGCAACCAATCAGTTAGATAACACCAGCAGAATCAAAGAGGTTCGCAAGAACATCGCGCGTATTCAGACTGTTATCACTGCTAAGGCTGCTCACTAAGTGCAGAAAGGAGCATAATTACCGTGGAAAGAAATCTTAGAAAAGTGCGTACCGGTAAAGTCGTAAGCAATAAGATGGACAAGACCATTGTGGTTGCTATCGAGAACCATGTAAAGCATCCTGTAATCGGTAAGATTGTTAAGAGAACTTATAAATTAAAGGCACACGATGAGAATAACGAGTGCAATATTGGTGATACCGTTCGTGTAATGGAAACAAGACCGTTGTCCAAGGACAAGAGATGGAGACTTGTAGAGATTATCGAAAAGGCAAGATGATAAGGAAGGAGTAATCAGGCATGATTCAGCAGGAAACCAGACTTAAGGTTGCCGACAATACTGGTGCAAAGGAACTCCTGTGCATCCGCGTTATGGGCGGTTCAACCAGAAGATATGCAAATATCGGTGATGTCATCGTTGCTTCTGTTAAAGATGCAACACCAGGCGGTGTTGTAAAGAAGGGCGATGTTGTTAAGGCTGTAGTAGTTCGTTCTGTAAAGGGCGCTCGTCGTAAAGACGGTTCTTACATCAAGTTTGATGAGAACGCAGCAGTTATTATCAAGGACGATAAGACTCCAAAAGGAACCCGTATTTTTGGACCGGTAGCAAGAGAACTTCGTGAGAAGCAGTTTATGAAGATCGTTTCTCTGGCTCCGGAAGTATTATAAGGGGAGGTGTCCACAGTGAACAAGATCAAAAAAGATGATTTAGTAAAAGTTATTGCTGGTAAAGACAACGGCAAAGAGGGTAAGGTACTCCACGTGGATACCAAGAAGAACAAAGTAGTAGTAGAAGGCTGCAACATGGTAACAAAGCATACCAAGCCAAACGCTGCTAATCCAAACGGCGGTATCGTAAATCACGAAGCTGCTATGGATATTTCCAATGTTATGCTGGTAGTTGACGGAAAGGCAACCAGAGTTGGCTTCACCGTAAAAGACGGCAAGAAGGTTCGTGTTGCTAAGGCAACCGGCAAAGTAATCGAGTAATTACAGAGAGGAGGAACATCAAATTGGCTAGATTAAAAGAGACATATCAGAATGAGATCGTAGATGCTATGATCAAGAAATTTGGATATAAGAACATTATGGAAGTGCCGAAGTTAGATAAGATTGTTATCAACATGGGCGTCGGCGAAGCAAAAGAAAATGCCAAGGTTTTGGACTCTGCTGTAAGAGATCTGGAGATCATCTCCGGTCAGAAGGCTGTTACCACCAAGGCAAAGAAGTCTGTTGCAAACTTCAAGATTCGTGAAGGCATGGCTATCGGATGCAAGGTTACTCTGCGCGGCGAGAGAATGTATGAGTTCGCAGATCGTTTAATTAACCTGGCTCTTCCACGTGTACGTGACTTCCGCGGCGTTAACCCGAACGCATTTGACGGCAGAGGTAACTACGCATTAGGTATTAAAGAGCAGTTAATCTTCCCTGAGATTGAATACGATAAGGTTGACAAGGTAAGAGGTATGGACATCATCTTCGTAACCACCGCTAAGACTGACGAAGAAGCTCGTGAACTGTTGACATTATTCAATATGCCATTTGCAAAATAATCAGGAGGAACAACCATGGCAAAGACTTCTATGAAGATTAAGCAGCAGCGTCCTGCAAAATTCTCCACCAGAGAATATAATCGTTGCAGAATTTGCGGCCGTCCGCATGCTTATTTAAGAAAATATGGTATCTGCAGAATTTGCTTCCGTGAATTAGCATACAAGGGCGAGATTCCGGGCGTAAAGAAAGCTAGCTGGTAAGAAAAGGAGGAAAACCAAATGACTATGAGTGATCCGATTGCAGATATGCTTACAAGAATCCGTAACGCTAACACTGCAAAGCATGATACAGTAGACGTACCTTCTTCCAAGATGAAGCTGGCTATTGCTGATATTCTGGTAAAAGAAGGTTACATCAAGAAATATGATTTAATCGAGGACGGCGGTTTCACCACCATCCGCATCACCTTAAAGTACGGTAAGGACAAAAATGAAAAAATCATTACCGGCTTAAAGAAAATCTCCAAGCCAGGCCTGCGTGTATACGCTGGCGCTGAGAACATGCCTAAGGTATTAGGTGGTTTAGGTATCGCTATCGTTTCCACCAACCAGGGCGTTATGACCGACAAGGAAGCTAGAAAAGCTAACGTTGGCGGCGAAGTTTTAGCATTTATTTGGTAATAAAAAGCAGCTGAAAACAGAGAAGCCGCATACGGCTTCTCCGAAAATCTAAGTAGGAGGAATTAGGCATGTCACGTATAGGAAAAATGCCAGTTGCAATCCCAGCAGGCGTAACTGTAACGATTGCAGAAAACAATGAAGTGACTGTAAAAGGTCCAAAGGGCACACTGAGCAGAGTGCTGCCAGCTGAGATGTCCATCAAAGAAGAAGATGGTCATATCGTAGTTACCAGACCGAACGATTTAAAGCAGATGAAATCTTTACACGGTCTGACCAGAACCCTGATCAACAACATGGTTCACGGTGTAACAGAAGGTTACGAGAAAGTCCTGGAAATCAACGGTGTTGGTTACAGAGCTTCTAAGCAGGGCAAGAAGTTAGTCCTGAACTTAGGTTACTCCCATCCAGTAGAGATGGAAGATCCAGAAGGCATCGAGACAGTGCTGGAAGGTCAGAACAAGATTACTGTAAAAGGTATCAACAAAGAAAAAGTTGGCCAATACGCTGCTGAAATCAGAGATAAGAGAAGACCTGAGCCATACAAGGGCAAGGGAATCAAGTATGCTGATGAAGTAATCAGACGTAAAGTTGGTAAGACTGGTAAGAAATAAGTAAGGAGAGTGTAAAGATGGTTAGCAAACAGTCAAGAACCGCAGTTCGCGAAAAGAAGCACGCTAGATTACGCAATCGTTTTTCCGGTACAACCGAAAGACCTCGTTTAGCAGTGTTCAGAAGTAATAATCATATGTATGCTCAAATTATTGACGATACAGTAGGCAACACTTTAGTTGCTGCTTCTACAGTAGAAAAGGCAGTAAAGGCTGAGCTGGAGAAGACCGACGACGTTAATGCTGCAGCATATGTAGGTACTGTAATTGCCAAGAGAGCATTAGAAAAAGGAATCACCGAGGTTGTATTTGACAGAGGCGGTTTCATTTATCAGGGTAAGGTTCAGGCATTAGCAGAAGCAGCTCGTGAAGCTGGCCTGAAATTCTAATAGAGAGGAGAACGAACATGAAGCGTACAATCATTGATGCCAGTCAGTTAGAGTTAAATGACAAAGTAGTGGCAATCAAACGTGTATCCAAGACCGTTAAAGGTGGACGTACCATGAGATTTTCCGCTCTGGTAGTAGTAGGAGATGGCAAGGGACACGTTGGCGCAGGCTTAGGCAAGGCCGGCGAGGTTCCGGAGGCAATCCGTAAAGGAAAAGAGGCAGCAGTTAAGAACCTGGTAGAGATTCCGATGGATGAGAATAATAGTATTCCCCATGACTTCATGGGCAAATTCGGCAGCGCAAGCGTTCTGCTGAAGAGAGCTCCAGAAGGTACCGGAATTATTGCAGGCGGTCCAGCACGTAACGTATTGGAATTAGCAGGCATTAAGAACATCCGTACCAAGTCCTTAGGCTCCAATAACAAGACCAATGTAGTTCTTGCAACCATCCAGGGCTTAACCAGCTTAAAGACTCCTGAAGAAGTTGCCAGACTGCGCGGCAAATCTGTGGAAGAAATTACTGAATAAGGAGGATATTGAACATGGCAGAGAAGTTAAAAATCACATTAGTAAAATCCCCAATCGGTGCTATTCCAAAGCAGAGAGCAACTGTTGAGGCTCTTGGTTTAAAGAAGCTTCACAAAACAGTTGAAATGCCGGACAATGGCGCTGTTAGAGGTATGATTCAGACTGTACGCCACTTAGTAAAAGTGGAAGAGATCTAATAATAAATAATCAAGCAAGGAGGTGCAAGTCATGGAGTTATCTAATTTAAGACCTGCTGAAGGCTCTAAGCACAGCGATAATTTCAGAAGAGGACGCGGACATGGTTCAGGCAACGGCAAGACTGCTGGTAAGGGCCATAAGGGACAGAAAGCACGTTCCGGCGCTCCAAGAATCGGTTTTGAAGGTGGCCAGATGCCATTATACAGAAGACTGCCTAAGAGAGGTTTCACCAATATCAATTCCAAGAATATCGTAGGTATTAACGTTAGCGCATTAGAGAGATTCGATAACGATGCAGTAGTTACCGTTGAGGAATTACTGGCTACCGGTATCATTAAGAATCCTCAGGATGGTGTTAAGATCCTTGGAAATGGAGAATTAACCAAAAAGCTGAATGTAAAGGCAAACGCTTTCTCTGAGGGCGCAAAGGCTAAAATTGAAGCTTTAGGTGGAACCTGCGAGGTGATCTAATCTATGTTTCAAACACTGAAAAACGCATTCAAGGTCAAAGATATACGGAAGAGACTTCTGTATACCTTTGGAATGCTGTTAGTGATTCGGTTCGGTTCACAGCTCCCAGTTCCTGGGGTGAACCCAACCTATCTGAAAGAATTCTTTCAGAACACTATCGGGCAGAACCTGGGCTTTTTCAATGCGATGACTGGTAACTCATTTGATAACCTGTCAATATTTGCATTGAGTATTACTCCATATATTACATCTTCCATTATTATGCAGCTCTTAACCATTGCAATTCCTAAGTTAGAGGAGATGCAGCGGGACGGAGAAGACGGAAGACGGAAAATTATGGAGTATACCCGTTATGTAACCGTTGGACTGGCTTTGATTGAGTCCATTGCCATGGCAGTTGGATTCGGCGGAAAAGGTCTGTTGATTGACTACAATGTATGGAGCGTAATCGTAGCTGTCGTAACGATGACTACAGGCAGCGCCCTGCTGATGTGGATTGGCGAACGGATTACAGAGAATGGCGTGGGTAATGGTATTTCCATTGTCCTGCTGTTCAACATTATCTCCAGTGTACCGAATGATGCGAGAACTCTTTTCACTCGCTTTATGCAGGGAAAGAGTGTGGCAGTTGCAGTCGTAATCGGATTAATTATCCTTGCGGTACTGGCTGCTATGGTAGTATTTGTTGTTGTATTAAACAGCGGCGAAAGAAGGATTCCGGTTCAGTATTCAAAGAAGATGCAGGGCCGCCGGATGATTGGAGGACAGTCTTCCCATATTCCGTTAAAGGTCAATACTGCTGGCGTAATCCCAGTAATTTTTGCTTCTTCTTTAATGTCTATGCCGGTTGTAATTGCATCCTTCTTCAATGTTGATTATAATACCATCGGCGGAAAGATTTTACTGGTATTAAGCTCATCCTCCTGGTTTAGGCCGGAGATGCCTGTTTATTCCATTGGTTTGGTTTTATATATTGCGATGATCATTGTATTTGCGTATTTCTATACTTCCATTACCTTCAATCCGCTGGAGGTTGCAAACAATATGAAGAAGGCCGGTGGCTTTATCCCAGGCATCCGCCCAGGCAAGCCAACGTCCGATTATCTGAATAAGATCCTGAACTACATTGTATTTATTGGCGCATGCGGACTGATCATTATTGCCATCATCCCGATTATGGTATCTGGTCTGTTCACAGTAGGAAACATTGCTTTTGCAGGAACTTCTTTAATCATCATTGTAGGTGTTGTTTTAGAGACTACGAAGGCAATTGAATCCAAGATGCTGGTACGTAATTATAAAGGATTTTTGAACGATTAAGTTACAGAAGAAGCACCCTGCAATGGGTGTTTCTTCTGGTATTACGAACTAAAAAAGGGGGACTTACAATATGAAACTTATCATGTTAGGCGCTCCTGGTGCCGGAAAAGGCACTCAGGCAAAAAAAATCTCCGCAAAGTACGAAATTCCTCATATTTCCACCGGCGACATCTTTCGAGCAAACATTAAAGGCGGTACGGAATTGGGCATGAAGGCAAAAGCATTTATGGATCAGGGCCAGCTGGTTCCCGATGAGATTACCATTGGGATGCTGTTAGACAGAATTAAAGAAGACGACTGCAAAAACGGCTATGTGCTGGACGGGTTCCCAAGAACCATTCCTCAGGCAGAAAGCCTTACAAAAGCATTGACAGAGCTGGGAGATAAAATCGACTGGGCTGTTAATGTAGATGTGCCAGATGAGAATATTATCAGCCGTATGTCTGGAAGAAGAGCCTGCTTAGGCTGTGGCCAAACTTATCATATTGTGTATAATGCCCCGAAACAGGAAGGCATTTGTGATGCATGCGGCGAAGCCCTTGTGCTGAGAGATGACGATAAGCCAGAGACTGTTAAGAAGCGTCTGGAAGTCTACCATAAGCAGACACAGCCGTTAATCGATTATTACAGAACAGCAGGAGTGCTGGCTGAGGTTGACGGAACAAAGGATTTGGAGAATGTATTTCAGGATATTGTTAAGATTTTAGGAGCATAAAGTTATGGTATCCATTAAATCTGATAGAGAGATTAAACTGATGAGAGAAGCAGGCAGGATTCTGGCCCAGGTTCATGAAGAACTGGGAAAATCAATCGAACCTGGAATGAGTACTCTGGATATAGACAGAATAGGAGAACGTCTCATCAGAAGCTTTGGATGTATCCCGTCTTTTAAAAACTACAATGGTTATCCAGCGTCTATCTGTGTGTCCGTAAATGACGAGGTAGTTCACGGGATTCCCAATAAGCACCATATTCTCAGAGAAGGCGACATTGTTAGTCTGGATGCGGGAGTTATCTGGAATGGTTATCATTCCGATGCGGCTCGTACTTACGGAGTTGGTGAGATTAGTCCGGAAGCAGCTAGACTGATTGAAGTGACGAGACAGAGCTTTTTTGAAGGAATAAAATTTGCTAAGGCTGGAAATCATCTCAATGATATTTCTGCAGCAGTTCAGGCATATGCAGAAAGCTTCGGCTACGGTGTAGTTCGTGATTTGGTAGGCCATGGAATCGGCACTCACCTTCACGAAGATCCGGAAGTCCCCAACTTTTCCCAGAAAAGAAAGGGAATCCGCCTGGAGCCAGGCATGACTTTGGCAGTAGAACCCATGATAACTGCAGGCCGGTATGATGTAGTATGGCTGGATGATGACTGGACAGTGGTAACCGATGACGGTTCTCTGGCAGCTCATTATGAGAATACCATACTGATTACCGAAGGCGAGCCGGAAATCCTGTCCCTGTTATAAATGAATTTTTTCTGCCGTCTGGGTGTCCAGGCGGCAGAAGAGAGTTTGCTGCAAGCATCCGTCAAAGCAAAAAGAAAAGAATTTGGCGATATAAGATAGAAATGAAGGAGGAAGCGTGGAATGTCCAAAGCTGACGTTATTGAAATCGAAGGAACCGTAGTAGAGAAGCTGCCAAACGCCATGTTCCAGGTAGAACTGGAAAACGGCCATAAGGTACTTGCTACAATCAGCGGAAAGCTGAGAATGAATTATATCCGTATCCTGCCAGGCGATAGGGTAACTCTGGAAATGTCTCCATACGACTTATCCAAGGGCCGCATCATCTGGAGAGACAAATAGGGGCCAACGAAGTTGGATGCCCAAAAATATTTCAAGATTAACAGGAAAAACGCTTGCATTATATAGAAATAGATGGTATAATGCTTTAGCAACTCTGTTGGTCTATAGAAAGCTATAGAAAGGAGAATTACTGTGAAGGTTAGAAGTTCTGTAAAACCGATTTGCGAAAAGTGCAAAGTCATTAAGAGAAAAGGCAGTATCAGAGTAATTTGTGAAAATCCGAAGCATAAGCAGAGACAAGGTTAATTATTAATTTAGGAGGTGTAATACACACATGGCTCGTATTTCAGGTGTTGACTTACCAAGAGAAAAACGTGTTGAAATCGGTCTGACTTACATTTACGGCATTGGCCGCGCAAGCTCCAACCGCATCCTTGCAGAAGCAGGCGTGAATCCAGATACCCGTGTAAAAGATCTGACTGACGACGAAGTAAAGAAACTGGCAGCAGTTATCGCTGAGACCCAGACTGTTGAAGGTGATTTACGTAGAGAAATCGCTATGAACATCAAGAGACTGCAGGAGATTGGCTGCTATCGTGGTATCCGCCACAGAAAGAGTCTTCCGGTACGCGGACAGAAGACAAAGACCAACGCAAGAACCCGCAAAGGTCCGAGAAAGACTGTAGCAAACAAGAAAAAATAATAAGTAGAAACTGGTAACAGGAATCGGGTTATATGTTTTAAAAACAGGAATAACGGATTCTAGGAAGATGCAAAGAAAGTAGGTTAGTTTAAAATGGCTAAAAAAGTGTCCACTGCAAAGAAAGTGACAAAAAAGCGTGTAAAGAAAAACGTTGAACGCGGACAAGCACACATCCAGTCATCTTTTAACAACACGATCGTGACTTTAACGGATGCACAGGGAAATGCCTTATCATGGGCAAGTGCTGGTGGTCTGGGATTTAGAGGTTCAAGGAAATCTACTCCATATGCAGCTCAGATGGCAGCAGAAACTGCAACAAAGGCAGCTCTTGTACACGGCTTAAAATCAGTAGATGTTATGGTAAAAGGTCCTGGTTCAGGACGTGAAGCAGCAATCCGTGCCCTTCAGGCATGCGGCTTGGAAGTAACCAGCATTAAGGACGTAACTCCGGTTCCGCACAACGGATGCCGTCCGCCGAAGCGTAGAAGAGTCTAATCTTAGGAGGTAAAAAAAGTGGCAGTTGATAGAGTTCCTGTTCTTAAAAGATGTAGATCCCTTGGCCTGGATCCAATCTATTTAGGAATTGATAAGAAATCCAATAGAGAGTCTAAAAGAGCAAACAAGAAGATGAGCGAGTATGGTACTCAGTTAAGAGAGAAGCAGAAAGCAAAATTCATCTACGGCGTATTAGAGAAGCCTTTCCGTAACTACTACGAGAGAGCTGCTCGTATGAAAGGCCAGACTGGTGAAAACCTGATGATCATGCTGGAGACCAGACTGGACAACGTTCTGTTCCGTATGGGATTTGGCAGAACCAGAAAAGAAGCCAGACAGATTGTAGACCACAAGCACGTTTTAGTAAACGGCAAGTGTGTAAACATCCCATCTTACTTAGTAAAAGCTGGCGATGTAATCGAGATTAAAGAAAAATTCAAATCTGCACAGAGATACAAAGACATCTTAGAAGTAACTGGCGGCCGTATGGTTCCAGCTTGGCTGGAAGTTGAGCAGGAAGCTTTAAAGGGTGTTGTAAAAGAGCTTCCAACCAGAGATGAGATTGATGTTCCTGTAAACGAAGTGCTTATCGTCGAGTTGTACTCCAAATAAAAAATCCATCATTGCTTTGGTCTGTACTTTGTACAGGCCAGAGCATGGTCTTTATTCTGAGTATGTACCCTCGATTATATGACCCAGAAGGAGGGGCTGTTAGTGTTCGATTTCGAGAAACCAAACATTGAAATTGCAGAGATTTCAGAAGATAAGAAATACGGAAAATTTGTAGTAGAACCCCTTGAGAGAGGCTACGGCACCACGTTGGGAAATTCTCTGAGAAGAATTATGCTTTCTTCTCTGCCAGGTGCAGCAGTCAGTCAGGTAAAAATCGACGGTGTTTTACATGAGTTCAGTTCTATTCCTGGCGTAAAGGAAGACGTAACTGAAATAATTATGAATATCAAGAGCCTGGCTATCCGCAACACCAGCGATACCAACGAGCCTAAGATTGCGTACATCGAATATGAAGGCGAAGGCGTAATCACTGGTGCAGACATTCAGGCAGATGCTGATATTGAGATTATGAACCCTGAACAGGTTATTGCTACCTTAAGCGGCGGCACAGACAGCAAGTTCTACATGGAGCTTACGATTACAAAGGGCCGTGGCTATGTCAGCGCAGACAAGAACAAGACCGAGGATATGCCGATTGGCGTAATTGCCATCGACTCTATCTATACTCCGGTTGAGCGTGTCAACCTGGCGGTAGAAAATACCCGTGTAGGTCAGATTACCGATTACGATAAGCTGACATTAGATGTATTTACCAATGGTACTTTAGCTCCAGACGAGGCAGTCAGCCTTGCAGCAAAAGTATTAAGTGAGCATCTGAATCTGTTCATTGACCTTTCTGAAAACGCCAGAACTGCAGAAGTTATGGTTGAAAAGGAAGACAATGAAAAAGAAAAAGTTTTAGAGATGAATATTGACGAACTGGAACTGTCCGTTCGTTCTTATAACTGTCTGAAACGTGCCGGCATCAATACCGTAGAAGAGCTGTGCAACCGCACTTCTGAGGATATGATGAAGGTTCGTAACCTTGGCCGCAAATCCTTAGAGGAAGTGTTAGCCAAGTTAAAAGAGCTGGGACTCCAGCTTAACCCAAGCGACGAATAAAAATGAATCCTTGCCCATAAGGTGCGGTTTTTGTTTGGATTGTCGTTTTGGACAGAACTAATTTATGGATCAAAAGCACCCTGTCAGTAAGACCGAAGAAGCGTGGCAGTGTGTTCCACAAATGGAGGAAAAATTATCATGGCAAAGTATAGAAAATTAGGCAGAACTTCTGACCAGAGAAAGGCCCTGATCCGCAATCAGGTTACTGCTCTGATTTACAATGGCAAAATCAGAACCACTGAGGCTAGAGCAAAAGAAATCCGCAAAGTTGCTGAAGGCCTGATCGCTATGGCTGTAAAAGAGAAAGACAACTTCGAGACTGTTAAGGTTACCGCTAAAGTTGCCCGCAAGGACAAAGACGGTAAGAGAGTGAAAGAAGTAGTAGATGGTAAGAAGGTTACTGTTTACGATGAAATCGAGAAGGAAATCAAGAAAGATATGCCTTCCAGATTACATGCTAGAAGACAGATGTTAAAGGTTCTGTACGGAGTAACTGAGGTTCCAACTCAGGCAGCCGGCAGAAAGAAAAACACCAAGTCTGTTGATTTAACTGCAAAGTTATTCGACGAGATCGCTCCAAAGTACACCTCCCGTAACGGTGGTTACACCAGAATCGTTAAGATTGGCCAGCGTAAGGGCGATGCAGCTATGGAAGTTCTTCTTGAGTTAGTATAATTTAAAATTGTTTTAACGATTGAGGCAGTATCTGAAAAGGTACTGCCTTTTTGATACTGTGGATTTGCATGTAAATTTTCTAAAATTGCCGTACATAACATTACACGACAGAAAAATGTCAGAATATTGTAAGTTGACGGTATCCATGGAAAGCCTTATAATAGAGACAGATAAAGGAGGCGGGGATATGAGCAGAATACGTAAAATGATTCAGACGGTGATTTTGGCATCACTGTTTTCAGCGGTTTTAGCACCGACAGCTTGGGCAAGGACAGTGATAAGCAGTTTTGGAGTACATGTAAAGACTGATTTAGATGCAGGCAGTACAGTGCCGGATATGAATATCGGCAACAATGGGGATACCAATTATGTGTATACCAATTCTTCCAAGTATGATGTGGTAGACGTAGAGTGGTCGATTTCTACAGATAAGACATTGAAAATCGGAGACACTCCCAAGCTTAAGATATACTTAGAGGGAATTGACGACTACTACTTCCGCAGCAGTTACAGCTCCAGCAATGTATCCGTAGGCGGAGCGGAGTTTGTCAGCGCCAGAAGCAGCGGCGGCCGTATGGTATTGACCGTTAAGACCAGACCGGTTAAGGGAACCTTTGATCCTCCGGCAGATGCTTATTGGGATGGCTCCAAAGGCCAGGCCAGATGGGAAGCGCCGGATGAACGGTATGCTTCTTCAGGAGCTTACGATGTATATTTATATCGGGGCGGTTCTCTGGTGAAAAAGCTGGAAAATTACAAGAGGACTTCTGCAAATCTGTATCCATATATGACCAAGAGAGGCACATATACCTTTAAGGTACGTACCGTTCCTTCTACCAGTAAGGAAGAAGACTACGGAAAGAAAAGCGTCTGGGTTACTTCTGATGAGCAGTACCTGGATTCAGACGAGGTATCTGACGGAAGCGGTCAGGATATGGAAGACGGAATGACGAATTCCGGAGGCATTACCAATGTAGGCTGGCAGGTAAATAACGGCTATTGGACGTTCCGTTACCCTGATGGTTCTTATCACAGAAATGGCTGGCTTAGTGTAGACGGCAAGTGGTATCTGTTTGATTCCAATGGACTTATGCTGACCGGCTGGCAGAAGGTTAATAATAGCTGGTACTATTTAAGCCCAAATGAAGGCGGCCCTTACGGTGCAATGCAGGTAGGCTGGCTTCGGGAAGGCAATGTATGGTACTACTTAAATCCCAATCAGGGAGGCCCGGAAGGCGCAATGTGCACTAATTCCTGGATTCAGATTAATGGCAAGACTTACTATGTAAACGCCAACGGCGTGATGGCAGAAGGCTGGAACCAGGTAGGAGGCCAGTGGTATTACTTCTATCCAGGCAGTGGTGAAAAGGCAGTTAATACCGTAATTGACGGATTCCCAGTAGATGCTCAGGGGATTTGGCACAGAGACAGCATGACGCGTTAAGAGACAAGAGAATATAGAATGAAGCATAGGGGGCACAGCTTGGCTGTGCCTCTGTTTTATTTCAGCCTTCTTTCATAGAAAAAACATATTTTTATTGTAAAATAGATTGAATGATTCGTAACAGATCGGTTGCGAGAAGTTGAAAAGCCATTTTAAACAGGAGGAATATGGAATATGAAAGCAATGAGCAGACGAATCGGACTTTTGGCAGGAATTTTAGGTTCCCTATTTTGGACAATTCCAGCTTGTGCCAGTGTTTCCAAGATTCAGATTGAAGTAGAAGATGTCATCAATGAAGGAGAAGAACTGAGGGAGCCGGAGATTACTCTGGAAGGTACAGATTGTGAAATTACAGATATCCAGTGGTCAAAGGACAGTTCCAGATGGAAAGGCGGATCAAAAGTAACGGCAACCCTGACCCTGGAAACAGAGAACAGCTTTAAGATCTCTTATAATTCAGGAAACTGTCGGATTATTGGAGCCAATTATTCCAGTTCTTCCAGAGTGGATGAAAATACCCTAAAGGTTCGTATTTCCTATATTCCAAGAGTCCAGCTGGGCGAGACGGAAGAGGCAGGGTGGAGCAGCAGCAAAGAAAGGACTGCAGTTTGGAAGAAAGTCCCCTTTGCAACGGCTTATGAGCTGCTGCTGTACCAAAATGGTGATCGAATTAAGACTCTCACTGTGACCTCCAACACAGCAGATTTATCAGAATACATGACCGAAGAGGCCGACTATTCTTACCAGGTAAGGGCCATGGGCGAAACAGATGCAGAACGGTATTATCTGTTAAGCGGAGAGTATGTGGAATCCGGAGATATGACATTGGAAGATTTGGGATTGACAGATGGGGAGTGGAAACAGTATCAAGAAGGGCAGACTTATGTAAAGGCAGACGGAACCATTCCAAGAAATCAGTGGGAGAAAATATCAGGAGACTGGTATTACTTTAATCAGGATGGGTATGCTGCCACAGACTGGCAGATGATAGACGGCAAGTGGTATTACCTTGGACAGGATGGAAAAATGAGAACGGACTGGCAGGACATTGGAGAAAAGCGGTATTACCTTGGGGAAGACGGCAGTATGAGGACTGGATGGGTTCAGGGAACACCTGGAATCTGGTATTATCTGTATGAAGATGGAAGCATGGCCCGCAGTACAGTGATTGACGGCAAATATATAATTGATGAAAACGGTCAGTGGAAATAACGTAACTACTCAGCCATATATCTTCTTGCCCGCTTACAGCGGACAAGAATCCGTATCAAGACGCTTTTTCCCTTGACTACTGTAGGATTATCTAATAAAATGAAACGTAATGGTTCAGGCCTCTGCTGTCCTGAACGGTTATAACGAAACAATGTGAGCAGATTCGCCAGTGGTGTGAGAGAGGACAGACATGGGAATTATTAAAGCGGCACACGTTTTTTTTGATTATATCAAACGGGACGAAGAAGAAAATGAAGAAGAAATTAATCGGGCAATTGACGATTTGAGTTTGGATATAGAAAAAGGAGATTTTGTAGCCATTTTAGGACATAATGGTTCTGGAAAATCTACTTTTGCAAAACAGGTAAATGCATTGTTAATGCCTACAGACGGAACGCTCTGGATTTCTGATATGAATACTCAGGATGAGGACAAAATTTGGGAAATCCGCAAAAAGACCGGTATGGTGTTTCAAAATCCGGACAACCAGATTATTGGCAATGTAGTAGAAGAAGATGTGGGATTTGGCCCTGAAAATATCGGGATTCCGACAGATGAAATCTGGAAACGGGTAGATGACAGCTTGGAGGCAGTGGGAATGACTGCTTACCGGAAGCAGTCGCCTAATAAATTGTCCGGCGGCCAGAAACAGAGAGTGGCCATTGCAGGAGTTATGGCAATGCGGCCCCAATGCATTGTATTAGACGAACCTACCGCCATGCTGGATCCCAATGGCCGCAGCGAGGTAATCCGCACAGTACGGGAGTTAAACAAAAAAGAAGGAGTTACGGTACTTTTGATTACCCACTATATGGAAGAAGTAATCCATGCAGACAGGGTAATTGTAATGGATGATGGAAAAATTGTGATGGACGGAACTCCAAAGGAGATCTTCTCTAAGGTAGAGGAACTGAAAAAATACCGTCTGGACGTGCCGCAGGTTACAGAACTGGCTTACGAGCTGAAAAAGGCAGGTCTTCCGATTCCTGACGGGATCTTGACCAGACAGGAATTAATGGAAGTTTTACTCCCATTATTTGCGGAAAAATATCCGGAAGAAGTAACCTTATAAACAGTATTTTACTTTATAAACAGCATTTTGCAGTCAGGTGAGGACACCATGGGAATAAAAGCAGTTAATTTAAATTACGTTTACGGTCAGGGAACCGCTTTTGAACAATATGCGCTGAAGGATGTTAATTTTGAGATACAGGACGGTCAGTTTATTGGTTTGATTGGCCATACAGGTTCTGGAAAGTCTACCCTGATTCAGCATCTGAATGGGCTGATTAAGGCAACCAGCGGCCAGTTGTATTACAATGGGGAAAATATTTACTCTCAGGGATATAATATGCGGGAACTTCGCAGTAAGGTGGGGCTGGTATTTCAGTATCCGGAGCACCAGCTTTTTGAGGTAGACGTATTTTCCGATGTATGTTTTGGGCCGAAAAACCAGGGACTTCCCAAAGAAGAGATAGAAAGAAGGGCAAAAAAAGCTCTGGAGGCAGTAGGACTGGATGAGAGTTTTTATACACAGTCTCCCTTTGAACTGTCTGGCGGACAAAAACGAAGGGTAGCCATTGCAGGAGTGCTGGCTATGGAACCGGAGGTATTAATTCTGGACGAGCCTACGGCAGGACTGGATCCAAAAGGCAGAGACGAAATTTTAGACCAGATTGCGGCCCTTCATAAAGAAAAGGGAATCACAATTATATTAGTTTCACACAGTATGGAAGACATTGCCCGATATGCAGATCGGCTTTTAGTGATGAATCATGGTGTAAAAGTATTTGACGGTACGCCCAGGGAAGTGTTTAAGCATTATAAGGAATTAGAAACCATGGGACTGGCGGCGCCTCAGATTACTTATATTGTTCAGGATTTAAGAAAACACGGTGTGGACATAGATGATGAGATTACGACTGTAGAAGAAGCACGCAAAGCGATTTTGGTTCTTTTGGATTAAGAGAGTATTAGGAGATAACATGATTAGAGATATTACCATAGGACAATATTATCCGACAGATTCCGTTGTCCACCGGCTGGATCCCAGAACCAAGCTGGTAGGGACAATGGTGTTTATTATTACCCTGTTTTTATCTAATAATATCTGGGGATATGTGCTGGCGACAGCAGCTTTGGCCGGAACCATCTGGCTGACAAAGGTTCCGTTCCGGTTTATTGTCCGCGGATTAAAAGCAATCGTAGTATTGCTGTTAATTAGCGTCAGCTTTAATTTATTCCTGACAGATGGAGAAGTTCTGTTCCGGCTGTGGTTTTTGAAAATTACCAGAGAAGGTGTGGAGACGGCGGCATTTATGGCAGTCCGCCTGATTTATCTGGTAATCGGTTCTTCCTTAATGACATTAACCACAACGCCTAACGAATTGACAGACGGCATGGAAAAGGGATTAGGTTTTTTAAAACGATTCCATGTGCCGGTCCATGAAGTATCTATGATGATGTCCATTGCTCTTCGCTTTATTCCGATTTTAGTAGAAGAGACAGACAAAATTATGAAAGCCCAGATGGCAAGAGGCGCAGATTTTGAAAGCGGAAACTTAATCCAGAAAGCCAAAGCAATGGTGCCGCTCCTGGTGCCGCTGTTTATCTCTGCATTTCGGAGAGCAACGGATTTGGCTATGGCCATGGAAGCCCGCTGTTATCGGGGCGGAGAAGGGCGCACCAAAATGAAACCGTTAAAATATGCCAGCCGTGACCGGATTGCATATGCAGTTTTTGCCGGATACGTGGCGCTGGTATTATTCTTGAGGATGGCAATATGAAACGTGTAAAACTGGTGGTGGCTTATGACGGCACCAACTACTGCGGCTGGCAGCTCCAGCCTAATGGAATTACAATTGAAGAAGTATTAAACAAGGCTCTGTCAGATTTACTGAGAGAGCCCATTGCTGTTATAGGGGCAAGCCGGACGGATTCCGGCGTCCATGCAAAAGGAAATGTGGCAGTTTTTGATACAGAGAGCCGGATTCCGGCGGAGAAAATCTGCTTTGCCCTAAATCAGAGGCTTCCAGAAGATATTCGGGTTCAGGCTTCTGAGGAAGTGCCCCTGGACTGGCATCCAAGAAAACAGAATTGCGTAAAGACCTATGAATATAAAATTTTGAATCGGAAAATTGATATGCCGGTAGGCCGTCTGTACGCCCATTTTTGTTATTTTCAATTAGATTTAGAAAAAATGAAGCAGGCAGCATCTTATCTGGTAGGAGAACATGATTTTAAAAGCTTTTGTACAGTCCGAACTCAGGCAGAGGAAACAGTCCGGACGATTTACAGCCTTACCTTAAAAAAGGATGAAGAAGGGCTGATAACCATGAGAATCAGTGGCAGCGGATTTCTCTATAATATGGTTCGGATTATTGCCGGAACACTCCTTAAGGTAGGAATGGGTATCTATCCGCCGGAACATGTGGAAGAAATATTAGATGCAAGAGACAGACAGGCGGCAGGCGGGACGGCTCCGGCAAAGGGACTGACTCTGGTAAGCTTAGAGTATGAAACGAAACTGTGTCCGGAAATTGCGGTGGATAATAAATACTGGAAGTATCGAATGATTCAGCAGGAAATACCGGAAAAGAAAAAGGGATATATTTTGATAGATCGGTGCAGAGATTTAGACTTTGACAGAACCGTTACCCGACTTGTGCATCAGTGCTACCGCAATGGAGCAAAAGAAATCTTTCTGACAGATAGAGAACCAGGAAAAAATCGTCTGGCAGCAGGGCAGCGTTATGGATATTACTGTCTGGAAGAAGGATATCAAATACTGAAACTGGAGAAGAAACTTTTTGAGGAAGCAGGCGGAGAAAATCAACGAAACGTATCTTTGGAACCGCTGGCTGCCCAGGATTGTCAGCAGTGGATTGACAGGTATAACAAATGCTTTTTTGATACAGCAGGTTCGGCAACCTACACGCTGGAAACTGTGGAACAGGAGAAAAAACAGGGGAGCAGGTTCTTTTGGCTGAAAACAGGGGATGAGAGAATAGGATTTTCTGTATTGAGTGAAAAGAGCGGTATCCTGTACCTGGATATGATTGGAATAGATGAAGAGCATCAGGGAAAAGGTTATGGACGCTGTGCAGTAGAAGCCATAGAAGACTTTGCCAGGTTTTCAGACCTGGGACATTTGGAATTAATTGCTGCCGATACCAATCGGCCGGCATTGGCATTGTACAAAAAATGCGGATTTCAGATTGTGGAAACATGCGTCTGCTTCTTTAAAGCCAGCGATATTTGGCAGGAAAAATAAAAAAAATATGTCAGGGCTGAAAAACCTTTGAAATTAAAGGATTTTTCCGGAAAAATGGGTTGACAGTCCAGAAGGAGTATTATATAATGTATAACTGTGACGTTGCGAGAAAATGCTTGACCAAAGCCCCGGAACAGGCATTTTGCGATAAATGTTTCAGATATTTTGAGCGAATTTAACAGGAGGTCAACCAATGAAGAGTTTTATGGCTAGTCCAGCAACAATTGAAAGAAAATGGTACGTAGTTGACGCTACCGGATATACATTAGGCCGCTTAGCTTCTGAAGTAGCTAAGGTTTTAAGAGGTAAGAATAAGCCGATTTTCACCCCTCATATGGATTGCGGTGATTATGTAATCGTTGTAAATGCTGAGAAGATTAAAGTAACCGGCAAGAAATTAAATCAGAAGATTTACTACAACCACTCTGATTACGTAGGCGGTATGAGAGAGACCACTCTGCGTGAGATGATGGCTAAGAAGCCAGAGAAGGTAGTAGAGTTAGCAGTTAAAGGTATGCTTCCAAAGGGACCTCTGGGAAGAAGCATGTTAGACAAGCTTCATGTATACGCAGGCCCGGAACACGAGCAGGCAGCACAGAAACCAGAAGTTTTAACATTCTAATTTAGAAGATTTGGAAGGAGGAAATTGTAATGGCTAACGCAAAATTTTACGGAACTGGCAGAAGAAAAAAATCTATCGCTAGAGTATACTTAGTACCAGGTACTGGTAAGATCACTATCAACAAGAGAGACATCGATGAGTATTTAGGTCTGGAGACCTTAAAGGTTATCGTTCGTCAGCCTCTGGTTGCAACCGAGACCACTGATAAGTTCGACGTATTAGTAAACGTACATGGCGGCGGCTTCTCCGGACAGGCAGGCGCAATCCGTCATGGTATTTCCAGAGCACTGCTTCACGCAGACGCTGATTACAGACCAGTATTAAAGAAAGCAGGTTTCTTAACCAGAGACCCAAGAATGAAAGAAAGAAAGAAGTACGGTCTCAAGGCTGCACGTCGTGCACCTCAGTTCAGCAAGAGATAATCTGCTGTTCAAACCGTATCAAAATGGTTCAAAAACCCCGGAAAATCAAGGTTTTCCGGGGTTTTAC
>CALHQJ010000123.1 GCA_938036545.1 uncultured Clostridium sp.
GAAGAGTGCCGCGAAATCGCCCGCCGCGCCCGCGAACGGGGCGTGATGGTCGGCGCATCAGATAGGCCTTGATTTTTTCTCCATACAGAAAAGGATCGTTTCCTTCTACCACTCCCCACTGAGCCAGAAGTGCTGCGCTTCCAGTAACAAACGGTGCCGCAAAGGAAGTTCCGGTAAAGGTTTCGTATCCTCCCAGAGGACTGGGGGCTGTAATATTGACTCCTGGTGCCGCCAAATCCGGCTTTACCAGGCCGTTTCGGTTAAATCCCCTGCCGGAAAAGTCTGCATAGGACTGATAGGAAGAATTGTATGCGCCCACAGAAATCACCCTCATTGCTGTAGATGGAATGGTCAGGGTTGTATCTGGATTGCCATACAAAAAACCAGTTGCAGGATTTAATACATTCCTGGAAGGCAGCCATAAATCATATTGGCCGTTTACCACCTGTCTGGGTGTCAGTTTGATTTTCCAGACTCCGCTGTCCAGGTAATCCCTTACTGGAATAAAATCAAAATAAATCTCCTGCGCCTGACTGTATGGGCTTGGTTTCCCGTAATACAACAGCACTCTTGTTCTCCGATAGTTTAAAGTCTGAGGCCCCAGCCGGCTGTCAATGGGGCCGCTGGACTCTCCCTCTGGGGTAATCAACGCAATAGTAAAAATATCTGCGTAATTTTTCCAAAGCTGAAGTCCCAGCCCCGTCTCATAGGGAGCTATCAGAAATTCGATTTCCTCTTCCATTTCCGGCACCGCCTGCCCAGAGGTGTGGCCGCCGCTTGCCCCTTCATTTCCCGTCCCCACTACAATTGTGGTTTTTCCATATCCGGAAATATCGCTGATAAACGTCTCCAACAGGCTGGTTCCGTCATGGGAACCATAAGTATTTCCGATACTGATATTAACCACCAAAGGCATATCAAGCCGGACTCCCTTTACCACTGCATAATTCAAAGCCCGCATCAGTTCCGTTGTCCTGGGAAAGCCCTCTCTTTTCGGAGTTCCCAGCTTAATAACTAAAAGACTGCTTTCATACGCTACGCCTCGGTACCTTCCGTTTCCGGCCCGCCCATTTCCGGCACAGATCCCTGCCACTGCCGTACCATGTCCACTGGAGTCCTGAGATGGAACCACAGTTTTTCCTGCTTCTCTTCCCCTTTCCTCCGCTGCTGCAATGGCCTCATTGATGTCTTCTGAAGAAAATACCCGTTCCAAATCCTGATCCCACAGCTCCACAATACGGGTCGTTCCATCTGGATTTCTAAAATCCGGATGAAGGTAATCAATTCCAGTATCAATAATTGCTGTAAGCACTCCTTTTCCCGTAAGATTATATCGTCCTGTTTGTCCTCCTCCCCCAAACGGCCCTTCCCCTGTCTGCACCCCAGACAGACAAGACGCCTGTTTTCCCTCGTTAAGAGCAAAAAACAGGCGCTTTGGCTTTTCCACATATTCAATTTGATTCAAGCTGCTGACTGCATCTACGTATTTTTCCGGAACCGTTATAATCCCATACCCATTTAAAAGTTCCTCTTTTTCTGCCCCAAACTGCTCTACAACGCTTAAATCTCCAGTATAGCGTACAATCAGTTCCCAGGTTCTGCTTTCTTCATTAAAACCGGTTTGAAGCGCCTCTGACCTTTGAAAATCTTCTGGAGAAGCGTCCAATGCTAAATTTAAAAGGTTTTCCAGCTTTTGATCCCGCATTATTCAAAACCTTCTGTTTTTGCCAGTATATTCTGAATTTCACATTTTATGCCGTTCGATTACTTTAAGAACCCGTTTACAATCTGCGCTTCTGCTTCTTCTTCTGTTAGGCCTAAAGTCATCAGCTTAATAATCTGTTCCCCTGCAATCTTTCCAATGGCTGCTTCATGGATCAGGGCAGCATCAATGTTATTTGCTGTCAGCTCTGGAACTGCTTCAATTCTTGCATGATCCATAATAATGGCGTCGCACTCGGTATGGCCTGCACACTGGGTATTACCGTTAAGCTGGGAGATAAAAATCTGATGGGATTCGTCCTTTGCAACGGATCTGGAAACCAGATTAGCGCTGGATCCTTCGCCATTTAAATTGACTACAAAGCTGCTCTCTGCCTTCTGAGTACCATGAGTCAAAAGACGTTCACGGATAATCAGTTTTGCATCTTTATCCAAATCTGCCACTGTCTTACGCAAGGTAGAGTCTACACCTTTGATCTGAACCATTTCCATCTCCAGATAGCTGCCTTCTTCCATGGTAATCTCAGTAGTCGGATTTAAAACCCGCTCTCCTTTGCCATCACCACTTCCGTAATGCTTTTCTACATATTTTACCTTTGCATTTTTACCAATAAAGAAACGGTGGATACCATCATGCTCAGATTTCTGATCCCCGCTGTTGTGAATGCCGCATCCAGCTACGATTACCACATCAGCTCCTTCTCCCACATAGAAGTCATTGTATACCATTTCCGTCAGGCCGCTCTGGCTTAATACAACCGGAATGTGTACGCTTTCATGGACGGTATGGGGCTTAATCCGAATGTCAATGCCCGTTCCGTCTTCTTTTGAAACAATGTCAATATTGGCGGTATTGGTTCTCTGGGCTGTCTGTCCATTGGCCCGCAGGTTAAATGCCCCTGCCGGTACTTCGTGGAGATCTGCCACTTCCCGCAAAAGTCTCATTTGAATCTCGTCTATTTTCTCATCAAACTGTCCCATATTCTCTATCCTCCTAAACTTACCGATTTAATACGCTGCAGGCGTCTACAGCAGACGCTGTACCCAAAATCTGTGGAAGAATCTCTTCCCTGGAACCCTGCTTGGAAATCTGTCCGTCTGCAATCACAACGATTTCATCTGCAATGTTTAAGATTCGTTCCTGATGGGAAATAATCAGGATGGAACCATTGGTGCTTTCTCTCATCCTCTCAAACACCTGAATCAAATTCTGGAAGCTCCACAAATCAATGCCGGCCTCCGGTTCGTCAAATACAGAAAGCTGTGTTTTTCTGGCCAGTACTGTGGCGATCTCAATACGCTTTAATTCGCCGCCGGAAAGGCTTCCGTTTACTTCCCGATTAATGTAATCCTTGGCGCACAGCCCAACTTCTGATAAATATTTACATGCGTCAGCGGCTGACAGCTTTTCCCGGGCTGCCAGACGAATCAAATCCAGTACCTGAACTCCCTTAAAACGCACCGGCTGCTGAAATGCAAAACTGATGCCCATATTAGCCCTGTCAGTAATGGAAGCATCCGTAATATCCTCACCGTTAAAATAAATCTTTCCGGACGCAGGCTTGTAAATTCCGGCAATCAATTTGGCAAGAGTCGATTTGCCTCCTCCATTTGGACCGGTAATTACTACAAACTTGCTGTCATCTATAGTCAAGCTTAAGTTTTTAATAATATCCTTTTCTCCCTTTTCATCTTTTACGTCAAAGGATACATTCTCTAATGTAAGCATAAGTTCCTCCTGGTTCTGTTTCCTGATTCTATTCGAAAAACGATTGTTTTCTTTTAGGCGTTCTGCACGGAAATCCCTGGCTGCAAAACAGCCCTCAATGGTTATTATACACGATTGTGATTTCCTTTACCAGACAATTTTTCACAAATTCCAAAGAGTTTTAAAAAACTTTTCAACGATATACGCAAAATTGGCGGCGTCTGTTCAGACACCGCCAATCTCTAATACTCTATGCATGCGGGAAATGGGACTTGAACCCACACGAGCATACACCCACAAGATCCTTAGTCTTGCCTGTCTGCCAATTCCAGCATTCCCGCGCAACGATATGAATTATAACACGTAACTTTCATTTTGGCAATAGTTTTCAGAAATTTTTTTATTTTTTTTATTTTTCAAAAAAATGTTGACAAATCCTCAATTCTATCCTATAATAGGCTACGTTGCTGAGGTAACAAAGCAATGGATTGCAGAAGTGGCGGAATTGGCAGACGCGCACGGTTCAGGTCCGTGTGGTAGCAATACCATGAGAGTTCAAGTCTCTTCTTCTGCACGATTAAGAGGACATCTTACAATCATCCGACAGGATGTTTGCAGATGTCCTCATTTTGTATTTTAAAAAATCCAGCCGGATGTTTCTTACCTCTTCTCCATTACTCCAAGAGATACTGTAATGCCGGAAAACAAGGTTTTTTTCGCAATTATTTCCGCTCCCGAACAGGCTGCGGCCCGTTCGCATACGTTCCCCACTCCTACGGTCTGTTTCACAAATTCTGATTCTGAAAACTCTCCCTCTACACGGCCAAGTTCTTCTGCTGTATAAGAAAACAGTTTCCAGCCTCTCATCTTTACCAGCTCTGTAATGGCCGGCTCTTGTTCCTTAATATCAATCGTAGCCACTCCCAAAACGGCATAGGGACTGATATGATGCTGCTTCAGCATCTGATCTACTGCCCTGCTTAACGCTTCCCCGTCTGTCCCTTTTCTGCATCCAATACCAATTACCGCCGCCCTTGGAATCAGCTTTAAATAATTAACCCTTTCCTGATCTGAAAGGGTAATCCATACTGTCAGACAGTCTTTTTTTTCCAAGTCCGACAGTACAAATCCTTCCGGCGCCGGAAATTCTCCCCAATCTGCCCGCCATCCTATGAGATTCCCCTCCAGCAGCCTGGCAGATACCTGTTTTGCCAATTCTCTGTCTGACAGATACAGCCCGTTCTCCCTGGCAAATACATCTACTGCAAACAAATGGTTCACATCTGTAGCCGTGGTAATCACGGGAATTGCATGCAATTCCCGTCCCAGGACTTCTGCCAGTTCATTGGCTCCCCCCATATGGCCGGACGCCAGGGGAATGGCAAAACAGCCTTTTTCATCCATTGCAATTACTGCCGGATCGGTAAATTTGTCCTTTAAAAAGGGCGCAATGGCTCTGACTGCAATTCCTGCTGCTCCAATAAATACCAGCCCTTGTTTCTCCTTCCAGCAATCTCTGGTCCAGCCTGAAAGGCTCATGCCTTTCTGCCATTTATCTGCTCTGCAGCTGTGCCCCTGTTCTTCCAGCGTTTTACAAACTCTGTCTGCAAGCTGGCTTCCTGACTTTGTAAAACTGATGATTCCAATTTCCATCTGCTTCTCCCTATGCCAGGACAACGGCTTCCAATTTCTTTAACCTTCCTGGTTCTTTTTCTGCTCTCTTCGTTTTTTCGTAATTAATCCGCCAATCCGGCCGCTTTCCTTTGCGGTCAGGCTTCTCCAACCTCCGCTTATTACCTTATCCCTCAGCCCCAGTTCTTCTGCGATTTCAAATTTCAGCTTTTCTTCCGGGCTTAAGTCTGTCGGATCAAAAGGTTTTTGTTTTTTTGTTTTTGTCATATTGGGTGCCTCCTTTTTTCTGTGCACCCAAAGCATTCCCATTTTCCCCTCTTTTTATACCGTTTTTTTCTTTTTTACAGGTTCAAACAGTCATAATCAGGCCATTAATAAAACGACACCTCCGCACTGCCGGTTCCTACTTCCAGTTTCATAGTTTTTACAGCGCCCAGACTTCTATTATCAATTTTTTCTTCCAGGCCCAGTCCGCTGTACTGGGAATCTCCTATCTGAACGCTTCCCACACCGGTTTCAATATCGTAGTTAAAGCCCTCCTTTTCTCCTTCCAGATGGAGTATCAATTCGCCCACTCCGCAGTCTCCCTCTATCTTTCTCTCTACAGCGCCTTCAAAGGTTATACCTCCCACCTCTGCGCTGACATCCAAATCCTCTGTCCGAATGCCAGACGCTTCAATCACGCCTGTCTCTGTACTTAAGTCCATGCTTCTGGTCTGAATATGTTCAACTGTACATGATCCGGTATCAAGCTCACACTCCAACTGATTGATTACCATAGTCTCCGGAATGCCAATCTGAACCGTTCCATAGGGTTCATTCTGAAACTGTAAAAATTCCCTTCTGCGCTGGCAGATCTTCAGCTCTCCCCCCTTTTCGTGGATGAAAACACCTCTTTTTTGAGCCTGTTCATCTATTTCAATTTGAATTTCGCTTTCCGGAATCGAAACGATTTCTACTGCTCCGCTTAACAGTTCCACATCAATTTTAGAAATGCTTTCTGGCAAAAAACTTTGAGCTGAAATAGTCTCTGTTATTTTTGCCGGTTCTTCCGATATCTGTTCAAGCTCCGGTGTTTCTTCCAAATGCTCCCATTTTTCCTCCACAGAATCTGCGCCGATATACCTGATTCCATCTTCCGAAATATTAACTGCACCCGGTTTTGCACCCAGCCCCATAGCGGCCAGAGCCGTAATCCCTCCGACTCCGCACAAGATTATCCCTGTAACTGCAGCAATCTTAATCCACTTTTTCATGCGCCTCTCCTTTCTTTAGAAAAGAACTTTTTAACACCATTCACAGCTGCCTTTACCAGCCTGACAACTGCATTCACAAGCCATGGCAGAAATTTTCCATAAAACAATGCGCTGATGGCAAGGGACAACATACCGATTCCCAAAACTGCAATCCCGACTCCCACACACCAGATTCCATTTACCAGGTTAAAAGGAGTAACCATTACCAAAGCCCCTGCGATAATTGCCAAAACTCCTGCAATCAGCCAGGCCGCTGTCCAGACCGCGGCGCCCAACAGCAAAGTCAAAAGCAGGGCGGCTGCGCCTAAAGCCAATCCCAGTATCCCTCCGGCCGCTCCTATTCCCAGTCCGAAAATCAGCGGAAGCAGCGGCAACGCAATAAGAGCAAGGAATACAAGTCCTACGATTTTCCAGCCACTATTTTTCTTTTCTTTGGGAGCGCTGTTTTCTGAAACAGATTTCCGTTCTGAACCAGCCGCTTCTTTTCCATAAGAAAATGTATCAAAGTTCAATTCCTGCTCTGTATCTCTATGATTTTCTGTTTCTCTGTGAATCAGCTGGTAATTGGGCTGACGGAACCGGTCGTCCTCATATCCTCTTTCTGTAAAGCCGCCGCCTGATTCCAAATCGCCTTTTAAATCTGCCCGAATAATTGCAGCAATCCGCTCCGGACTTCCAAATTCCCTTAAAACCTTTTCTTCATTTTCCGGCCCTGCTTCCTCCAGATAGTCTGCATAATAATTCAGGGCGTCTGCCTTTTCCTCATCTGGGATATCCTGAAGAAGATATTCCAGCTCTTTCATAAACATCTCTCGATTCATATACAAGCCTCCTCAAAAATGCGGGATATCTTCTCTGAATAATTTGCCCACTCTCCACGATACAGATTCAGCTGTACTCTGCCCCGCTCTGTAATCCGGTAATATCTGCGGTTTCTTCCATCAATTGCCATATCATACGTTTCCAGGCAGTCATCCTTTTGCAGCCTTCTCAAAACCGGATACAAGGTTGATTCTGAAATCTCAATTGCCTGCTGAACATCCTGGGTGATCTTATATCCATAAGTGCCTTCCGTCTCTCTGGATACAACAGCCAGTACAATGGCATCCAGCAGCGCAGAACCCGTATTAAATACCATAGGTTTCTTCCCCTCTCTGATGTTGCGCTAACTATAATACTGTGTATCTATCTAATATTATATGCCATATAATATTGTTTATGGCTATATTATATAGTATATAATATTAGTTGTCAACAAGTATTCTCCCCTGGGCGTCCTTTTATCTCCCCTGAACTGCTTATCTCCTTCTTCTGAGTTCATTCCCACCTGGGCAATAAAGCGGTCAATTATCTGGTTTCCATAGCACAAAAACAAGGTTCTGGTCTTTAGGGAAACCACAATATGAATTTCCTCCGGCCAGCCAAGCGCAGGCCAGAGGTGTCTTAAGCTTCTGTTTTCTCTTATCCATAGATTGCAGTTCCTCCAAATACATTTAAAACAAAAATCCCCCTCTGCAGGACTATGCAAAGGGGGATCTGAATTTTTAATTATTCTGCATCAACGTATGCGTTAATGTCTACGTCTGCAACATCTGCGCCAGCAGCAGGAGCTTCTTTCTGCTCTGGTGCTAACAGCGCTTTGATGCTTAAGCTGATCTTTCTGTCAGCTTCGTTGAAGTCAACAACTTTTGCTTCTACTTCCTGGCCAATCTTTAATACGTCAGCCGGCTTCTCAATGTGCTCTTTTGCAATCTGAGAAACGTGCAGCAGAGCGTCTACGCCTGGCTCTAACTCTACGAATGCGCCAAAGTCCGTCATACGAGCTACACGGCCGGTTACAACGTTGCCTACAGCATACTTCTCAGCAGCATTTGCCCATGGATTGGTCTCTGGGAACTTTAAGCTCAGAGCAATCTTCTCGCCCTGAATGTCTTTAATCAGCACGCGAACCTGATCGCCGGTCTTAAATACCTTCTTCGGGTTCTCTACTCTGCCCCAGCTCATTTCAGAGATGTGAAGCAGACCGTCAGCGCCGCCTAAGTCGATGAATGCACCAAAATCGGTTACATTCTTAACAGTACCTTCTACTGCGTCGCCAACATGGATTTTCTCGAATAATTCTTTCTGTAAAGCTGCCTTCTTAGCAACCATCAGCTGCTTTCTGTCGCCGATGATTCTTCTTCTCTTCGGATTGAACTCAGTAATTACAAATTCAATCTCCTGGCCTGCGTACTTGGATAAATCCTTTTCGTAGGTATCAGATACCAGACTTGCAGGAATGAATACTCTTGCTTCGTCTACTACTACGCTTAAACCACCGTCTAAAACCTGGGTAACCTTTGCGGTTAATACTTCCTGGTTGTTGAATGCTTCTTCCAGTCTCTTGTTGCCTCTGTCAGCTGCCAGTCTCTTGTAAGAAAGAGCTACCTGGCCTTCGCCGTCATTTACCTTAATGACTTTTGCTTCCATCTCGTCGCCTACGTGTACAAGAGTGGTTAAATCTACGCCTGGCTCATTGGTATATTCGCTTCTTGGAATAATGCCATCAGACTTGTAACCTATATTTAAAACTACTTCATCTTCTTTGACGTCGATGACCTTACCAGTGACTACCTCTCCTGTACGTATTGTCTTTAATGATTCTTCTAACATTTGTTCAAAACTTAATTCTGACATTAGTATGAACCTCCTTAATAATGTTTTTGGGAGTGGATGCTCCCGCTGTAATACCTACGCTTCGCACAGAACTTACACTTTCAGGTTCCAAATCGTCAAATGTCTGGATGTAATATGTGTTCTCACACTCCCTGCGGCAGATCTCATACAACTTCTGAGTGTTGGAACTGCTCTTCCCGCCGATGACAATCATGGCGTCTACCTCAGAAGCGATCCTGCGCGCTTCCGACTGCCTTTCCTGTGTTGCATTGCAAATCGTATTTAAAACACTAATATCATAACCCTTTTTTAAAAATTTTTCAACTAAATCTTGAAATTTCTTGTAATTAAATGTCGTCTGAGACACAATACTCAGCTTTTCCCCAGCTTCAAGGGCCAAATCGTCTATTTGTTCCTCTGATTCTACCACAATCGTATCCGGATTTGCCCATCCCTTTATGCCTTCTACTTCCGGATGTTTTTCATTTCCAATGATAATCACCCGACGGCCTTTTTCGTTTTCTTCTTTTACGATACGGTGAATTTTTTTCACAAAGGGACAGGTTGCGTCTACCAGCTCTATCTGGTTTTCTTCCAGTAAATCATAAATCGGCCTTCCTACGCCATGGGAACGAATAATCACTACGCCTTCCTTCAGCTGTCTTAATTCTTCCTCTGTTTCGATGACCCTGACTCCTTTTTTTTCTAAATCTTTTACCACTTCTTCATTGTGGATAATCGGTCCATAGGTATAAATGGGGCGGCCGTCCTGCTTATCAATCTGTTCGTATACTTTATTGACTGCCCGCTCCACTCCAAAACAGAAACCAGCCGTTTTCGCTACAATCACTTCCATCAGGCGTCCAACCCCTTTCTGCGGGCAACCGCAATAATGGCGTCAATTACCTGTTCAATGGTCATGTCGGAGCTATCCACCAGCGCTGCGTCTTCTGCCTGCTTCAAAGGAGAATGTTTTCTGTGCATATCCCGATAATCTCTCTCGATAATATCTTGCTCAATTTCTTCTAAATTACACATGACCCCCTTTTCTTTTAATTCCTCATACCTTCTTTTCGCCCTGACCGAAGAGCTGGCGGTCAGGTATATCTTAGCCTGAGCGTCTGGGAGCACGCAGGTTCCAATATCTCTGCCGTCCATAATAATATTGGCGGTCTTTGCCAAATCCTGCTGAAGCTGTACCAGCTTTTCCCGTACCGGAAGGTACACGCTGGTAGCTGACGCCATGTTTCCCACTTCCTCTGCCCGGATTGCCGAAGAAACGTTTTCTCCGTTTAAGATAACCTGCTGGCTCCCATCTTCATAACGGATAGTAATCTCTACCTGGCTGCAGGCTGTCTCAATGGCTTTTTCATCTTCTTTGCCAATTCCCTGGCGCAGAAAATACAGAGCCATGGCGCGGTACATTGCTCCCGTATCCACATAAATAAATCCCAGCTTTGCCGCCACCGCCTTGGCAATGGTACTCTTTCCGGCCCCTGCCGGGCCGTCTACTGCAATATTAAAATAAGACATGTTTTTTCCTCCCTTTTTCAAATCCCGTAAAACCCTGATGTTTATATCTGGCAGACTCCAGCCGCCCAGCCGGTAGACCAGGCAATCTGAAGGTTATATCCTCCCGTTACTGCGTCCAAATCCAGAATTTCTCCGGCAAAATAAAGGCCTTTTACCAGCTTGGATTCCATGGTAGACGGATTGATTTCTTTTACTGCAACACCGCCCTGGGTAATAATAGCCTCTTTATAGCCCCGAAGTCCTGTCAGGGTCAGGGTGAAGTGTTTAATTTCTTCCACCAGCTTCTGCCGCTGGTTTCTCGTAATTTCATTCACCTGCTTATCCGGATCGATACCGCTTCTGTCGATTATAACCGGTATCATTTTAGCCGGAAGCAGATGGTTTAAGGAATTTTTAAACTGCTTATTTTTTGCGCCTTCGAAATCTCTCAAAATCCTGTCATCCAGCTGCTCCTTTGACAAGGCTGGTTTTAAATCAATAGACAGAGTCAGAGGTCCCTTCTGGATTGCTTTTGCGCAGTAGCTGCTGGCGCTTAACAGCACCGGACCGCTGACCCCAAAATGAGTAAACAGCATTTCTCCAAAGTCTCGGTACAATTCCTTTTTGCCATTTTTTATTACGATTTCAATGTTTTTCAAAGACAAGCCCTGCAATTCTCCGGCAACTGTCCCTTCCGTCTCAAAAGGCACCAGAGCCGGAGACAGATTCGCTACTTTATGGCCTGCCTGTCTGGCCCATTCATATCCATCTCCGGTAGACCCGGTAGTTGGATATGATAATCCGCCAGTTGCCACAATTACTCTATCTCCATAGACTTCTTTTCCAAATCTTCCGGCCAGCTTAATCCCCCTGCAAACCTGCAGTCCATCCTCATCTTCAATCAACAGTCCTGCTGCCGGCTGATTGAGATGAACTTCCACATCTAAATCTCTCAGCAGTCCGGAAAGGGCTTTTATTACATCCGAAGATTTATCTGAAACCGGAAATACGCGTCCTCCCCGTTCTGTCTTTAAGGGACACCCTGCCTGTTCGAGCAAATTCATCATATCTTCATTGGTAAATCCATAAAAACTGCTGTAAAGGAATCTGCTGTTGCTGATTACGCCTTTCAGCAAATCTTCTACATCACAGGCATTGGTTACATTACACCGCCCTTTTCCGGTAATATATACTTTTTTCCCTAATTTTTCATTTTTTTCGTAAATCTCAACCTGATGTCCGCTTTTGGCCGCTGCAATCCCAGCCGCCATACCGGCGGCTCCGCCGCCAACAATAATTACTTTACTCATAGTTTTCTCTTATGCTCTTTCACTTTTCTTTCCATTGCTTCTACTACTGTTTCCAGTACCCTTACCCTGGCATAATACTTACAGTTTCCTTCTACCACAATCCAGGGCGCATAGGTGGTAGAGGTGCGTACCAGCATCTCGTTGACTGCTTCCTCGTATTGTTCCCATTTTTCCCGATTCCGCCAGTCTTCGTCTGTAATCTTCCACTGTTTTGCCGGATCTGCCATACGTTCTTGAAACCGGCGTTCCTGTTCATCCTTATCAATGTGAAGCCAGAATTTTAAAACAATGGCTCCGGCATTGGCCATATGAGCCTCCATTTCATTAATTTCCTGGTAAGCCCGCTTCCATTCCGCTTCCTCGCAGAACCCTTCGATTCGCTCTACCATGACTCTGCCGTACCAGGTACGGTCAAAAATCGCAATATGTCCTGCCTTAGGAACGTTATTCCAGAACCGCCACAGATAATGATGCACTTTTTCAATATCATTGGGTGCTGCTGTCGGATTTACCTGATACCCTCTCGGGTCCAGATGGCTGGTCAGACGCTTAATAGCTCCTCCCTTTCCTCCTGCATCCCATCCCTCAAAACCTATAACCACTGGAATACGAAGCTGATAAATCTCATTGTGGAGAACCTCCAGCCTCTTCTGAAGCTTATCTATTTGTTTTTTATAATCTTTTCTGGTCAGAGTTTTTGTCAAATCTACACCAGACAAAACCCCTGTTTTATACTTTTCATCCGGAAGCGCCGGAATTGGCTTTTTCTCTTTTGCCTGCTGACGGCGCTTTACCAGTTCATATTCTAAACGGTCTGACACTGTAGCCAGAATTTTCATGGCTCCGTAATTTTTATCCGTGGCCTCAATTATCGTCCAGGGAGCGTTTTCGGTATCGGTCTTTTCCAGCATTTCTTCGTTTATTTGAAGGTATTCCTCATACCGTTCGTTTCTCTCCCAATCAGCCTCGTTTACCCGCCAGGAAGTCTCTTTTGAACCGTCTAGTTTTTTAAACCGCTTCCTTTGTTCCTCCTTTGAGATATAAAGAAACAGCTTGATAATCACAGCTCCCCCGTCTGTAAGCTGGCGCTCAAAGGACAAAATATCTTGAAAAGCCCCAGGAAGCTGGCTCTCCGTTATTTTTCCGTCGAACCGATCCTTTTGAACCCTGCAGTACCAGCTTCTGTCAAAGACAGCAATCCTCCCATTGGCAGGGGTTTTCGTCCAATATCTCCACAAAAACGGACGCATTGCCTCTTCCTCTGTCTCTCTGCTGGATGCATACACAGAAAATCCTCTTGGGTCCAGATTTTGAATCAGCCGGTTAATCTGAATCCCCTTTCCTGCTGCTCCCATTCCTTCAAACACAATAATAACCGGAATTCCTGCTGCTTTGCACTCCCTCTGCAAAAGTCCCAGTTTTGCCCCCAGTTGATCTCTCACAGCCTTGTAGGTTTCCTTATCAGCGGTTTTGGATAAATCAATTTTCTCCAGCAATGGCGCTTCCTCCTTTATGCTGTATCTTGGCATACAGTTTTACAATTATATTTCCCCAGTTATTTCTTTCAGTATACCCCAGATTTTCCCATCTGAAAAGATCCATTTCTCCCTTATCGTTAAAAAGAAGAAGCCGTAAAATGCGGAAGACAAATTCCTATCCATCCCCATTTTACAGCTTTCAATTTACAGCGCCGCTGTTACAAAAATATCGTAAATCGCCTTAATTGCCGTTTCAAAATCCGAATTTTTAACGCCAATAATAATGTTAAACTCGCTGGAACCCTGATCAATCATCTTAACATTGATTCTGGCATGGGCCAATGCAGAGAAAATTCTTCCCGCCGTACCTCTCGTAGCTTTCATTCCTCTGCCCACTACTGCAATCAGGGCCAGATCTGCTTCCAGTTCCACTGCGTCCGGTTCTACGGCCCTGTGGATTCCGGCGATTACCGACTGTTCGTGTTCCACAAATTCATCCTGATGGACAAATACGGTCATGGTATCAATACCGGAAGGCATATGTTCAATGGAAATATTCTGCTTTTCAAATACGGATAAGATCTTCCGACAGAAGCCTACTTCCGCATTCATCATGGCTTTTTCAATATTGATGGAACAGAATCCCTTCTTTCCTGCAATTCCGGTAATAATATATTTGGGCTTTCTGCAAGTACTTTCTACAATTAACGTACCCTTATCATCCGGTTTATTGGTATTGCGGATGTTAATGGGAATTCCCTCTCTGCGGACCGGGAAAATCGCATCTTCATGAAGAACGCTGGCGCCCATGTAGGAAAGCTCTCTCAGTTCCCGGTATGTAATGGTCTCGATTACTTCCGGATTGTCGATAATCCTTGGATCTGCTACTAAGAAGCCGGAAACGTCCGTCCAGTTTTCATACAGGTCTGCATGAATCGCCCTGGCTACAATGGAACCGGTCACATCTGATCCGCCTCTGGAAAAGGTTTTAATGCTGCCGTCAGCCTTGGAACCGTAAAATCCCGGGATTACCGCTCTTTCTGCATGAGAAAGCCGATCGGAAAGCTCTCGGTTAGTTGCCTCTGCGTCCAGATTGCCCTTTTCATCAAAGAAAATCACTTCCGCTGCGTCAATAAATTCATATCCCAGATACGATGCCATTACCATTCCATTCAAATACTCGCCTCTGGAAGCGGCATAATCCTTTCCGATTTTGGCAATGAAGTTTTCCTCTATCTTGGCAAACTCATGGTCTAAGTTTAAATTTAACTCCAGGCCGTCAATAATATCTGTGTAACGCTTTTTAATCTTGTCCAGAATCTTTTTATAGCCGGCTCCTGAGGATGCAGCTTCATAGCACTCATACAGCAAATCTGTAACTTTCTCATCCTTGTCATTTCTCTTGCCTGGTGCAGACGGAATTACATAACGTCTGGATTTGTCAGCGCGGATAATATCTCCAACCTTTTTAAATTGTCTTGCGCTGGCTAAAGAACTGCCTCCAAACTTCACTACCTTTTTCATAATCATTCTCCTTTACCGCAAAACGCCATTTTTGAAAATGATACTCTGAAATAAAATCCCTGTCAAGACAATTTTATACAGGTTTTACCATCTGTTCATTTACGCTGTCTTCGCAGGAACGCATGGCTAAAATGGTCTTTTCCATTAATTCTTCCAGAGTCCAGCCCAAAATCTCAGCTCCGTCCCTGATAACGTCCCTGGAACATCCGGCTGCAAACCGCTTATCTTTAAACTTTTTCTTTAAACTGGAAACTTCCATGTCCATTACGCTTTTAGATGGACGCATACGGGCAGCTGCGCCAATGAGTCCAGTCAGTTCATCTGCTGCAAACAGCACCTTTTCCATCTGATGCTCCGGCTTTACATCGGAACACAGACCATAAGCGTGACTGCATATTGCATGAATCAGTTCTGGCTCTGCCCCAATCTCTGCAAGCAGTTCCGGAGCCTTTTTGCAGTGTTCTTCCGGATATTTTTCAAAATCCACATCATGAAGCAGTCCGGCAATTGCCCAAAATTCTTCTTCCTCCCCATATCCCAGTTCCTTTGCATACCAGCGCATAGCGCCTTCTACAGTCAGTCCATGAAGGATATGAAAGGGCTCCTGATTGTACTTTTTCAGCAGGTCAAGAGCCTGCTCCCTGGTAACCTGTGTTGTCATACCAATTCTCCTTTTCTCAATAGTGTAGCTGTTCAGCCATGCATCTTCTTGCCCGCTTACAGCGGACAAGAAGCGTCGGGCGTCCGCCCTATGAAGATTCAGACAGAAAAATTCTTATGAAAACAAGCTTTCAACGCCTTTTTCTGTCTGAATCTTCGCATGGCTGAACTGATCTCAATAATGTAATTTGGAACAGGAACCTTTTCGGCCCCTTTTATCATATTCTGGCATAGATGATAATTTTGGAGGCTTTTATGAATTCCTTTCCATCTATCACAGGAGTCATTGCCGCAGTACACAGCCTGGCCGATGACAGAGGCAATGACTTGTGTTCCTTCCTTCTGGATATCCAGTCTGCTGACGGGCCGGTATCCCTTTTATTAACTTCCAGCACCTATGTATATGACTGCGAATGTCTGGAAAACGGAGATTCCATTACCGCTTTCTACGACCCCAATGCTCCAGTGCCTCTCATATATCCGCCCCGTTACGCCGCCCTGGTCATTGTCAAAACCGAAAACGGAACCCAGGCGGCGCTGGATGTTTTTGATGAAACCCTGACTAATTCTGACGGAACCCTGCGGCTAAATCCCGATCAACATACGGACATCACCACTCCCAATGGCCAGAAAATCCATGGCAGCCTGGGAGGCCATATGCTTTTGGTGCTGTTTTCCGCTTCTACCAAAAGCATTCCTGCTCTGGCTGTGCCAAAAGACATTGTGGTATTCTGCGGATAACTGCTATTAATACGTTCCTATCTGCTTTTCCCGTTCAGCCCATATTTTCTGACGGGAAAAGCCTCTTCCCTTCACTTCTTTTACCTGGCTGATTACCAGAAAGGCCTCCGGATCGATTTCCTGTACGGCCCGATTCAGCTTTGCCAATTCCCGATTGGAAATGACTGTCAGCAATACCGGCCTTTCTGTTCTCATAAATCCGGTTTCCCCATAGAGAAGGGTAGAACCCCGATCCAAATCCCGAATAATCATATCGTTAATTTCTTCATACTTGCTGCTGACAATTTTTACCTGAGTCTTCGCTTCTCCCATAATCAGCACTTTTTCCAAAACCATAGTATACAACAGCACCAGCAAAATGCCGTAAAGAATCTGGGTTCTGTCTGAAAATGACGCCTGAAGCAGCAAAATCAAAACGTCAAAGCCATACATGGTAACAGAAACCGGTATTCCAAAAAAGCGGCGGATTAACAATGGCGGAATATCCATGCCGCCGGTTGAAGCGCCGCAGCGGATTACAATGCCAATTCCGATTCCAATCATGCCTCCTCCGAAAATGGCTCCGATAATCATATCTACTCCCGTCTGGGGAAGCTGGGGAAACTTTTGAAGCACTCCTAAAATAAAGGGATAGTAAAAGGTACTGATAATGGTAGTCATGGCAAACTTTTTTCCCAGAATCACCGCTCCCAGCAGGAACATTCCCACATTAAATACGGATACGAATCCGGTAATCGGAATCCCGAAATAATTTTGGGCTGCCAGGGCAAGTCCTGTGGTTCCGCCCATAATAAATCCATTGGGAAGCAGAAACATCACCACGCCCAATGCATAGATGGTATTAGCTGCCAGAATCAGCGCCACATCCAGAATTAACTTTTTTCGATTCATTACAAAACCTCCCATTCATTCCGGCATATTGTAACCCTCTTTTTTTCCCCTGTCAAGCCGCACGGCTGCCAGGAAACCAACATATGCTAAACTATAATCTGAAAATCGGGAGTGCAGTTATGTTAGAAAACTCAATTGTTCTGACCCCTCTTCATTATTGCTATCTAATCGGGGTTATTGTGATTCTGGGCGTTATGATTCTGCGAAAGGATACTCCGGCTGTCTGCATTGGCTTTCTCTTTCTTCTGGGTCTCACCGGCCTTGGAAGTGTTTGGGGCGGGATTCAGACCGTATTTAACGCCATCCTGTATGCAGGCAGAGAATTTATGGAAATTATCGCTACCATTGCGCTGGTCACCGCCCTGTCCAAGTGCTTACGAGAGCTGGGAAGCGACTATCTGTTAATGAGGCCTATGTCCCGCATTATGAAAACGCCGTCTCTGACCTGGTGGATATTAGGAATTACCATGCTCATCGTTTCTCTGTTTTTATGGCCCTCTCCATCTGTGGCCCTGGTAGGTGCCATTATGCTTCCCTTTTCTATCCGCGCAGGCCTTACCCCATTGGCAGCTGCTATAGCTATGAACCTGTTCGGTCATGGCATTGCTTTAAGCTATGATCTGGTTGTTCAGGGCGCTCCTGCCATCTCTGCTGCAGCCGCCGGTATTTCTACCAGTCAGATTTTAACCGAAGGCCGGCCAGTTTTCTGGGCCATGGGAATTGCCGCAGTTACCTCTGCTTTTTTATTAAACCGCAAAACCATGGCAGCCTCATCCATAACCTTAAAAACCAGCTCTGGAGATGCCTCTGACAATCCCTCTTTAATCTCTTCAGAAAGGAAACCGACCGGTCCGGCTAAACTTTTAGCCGCTGCTGTTCCTCTGGCATTTTTATCTGATATTATCGTCATGCTGGCTTTTGATCTCCGAGGCGGAGACGCCACCAGCCTGATATCCGGAACTGCTATTCTTCTCATGTGTCTGGGATCAGTTCTGGCTTTCAAAACCGACTGTCTGGAAAAAATTACCGGCTATCTGACAGATGGCTTTTTGTTTGCCATCCGCATTTTTGCGCCGGTCATTGCAATTGGAGGTTTTTTCTTTTTAGGCGGAGAAGGAATTACTTCCATTATGGGCGACTCCTTTTCCGGAGGAATTATGAATGACTGGGCCCTGTGGCTGGCCGCCCACGCCCCCTTAAATAAATATCTCATTGGAGCAATCCAAATGGCCGTAGGCGCTCTGACAGGACTGGACGGCTCCGGATTTTCCGGACTCCCTTTAACCGGCGCATTAGCCAATACCTTCGGAACTGCCGTAGGCGCTTCTATCCCCGTTCTTGCAGCCCTTGGCCAGATAGCCGCTATCTTTGTAGGCGGAGGAACCCTGGTTCCATGGGGCCTAATCCCTGTAGCAGCTATCTGTAATGTAAGCCCCTTAGAACTTGCAAGAAAAAATTTTCTGCCGGTTCTCATCGGTTTCTCATGCGCCTTTCTTACCGCATGTTTTCTTTTATAATCATCCAGCAAAAAGGAGTTTATTATGAGTAAAATCGCCGGTTTTTTCCACCCTGAAACAGACTTTTCCTTTGATAAAAATGTTGTTTCCCACGCCCTGGATTCCATAAATCAGGCCTTTTCATTTTCCTGCTTCCAGGCCAGTCCTGTCAAGCTTCATTCTTTTCTTACCAAAAACCTGGGCCTGATACAGACAGAGAATGAGCCTGGTTCTGATCGCCCTCTTCCTATCGTAAAAAAAGACAACGGCTGCACTTTTGCCATTGTCTGGGATGGGGAACTGTACAATGCCTCTGAACTGGCAGCTGAATTAACGTCTCTTGGACACACTCTGGAATATGCAGAGGATGGGGAATTGGCCCTTACCGCTTATCTGGCATTTGGCCCTTCTTTTGCAGAAAAGCTAAACGGTGCCTTCGCCTTTGCCATTGCAGATACTGCCAGAAATCGCCTCCTTTTATATCGGGACCGAGCTGGAACCAAACCGCTTTTTTATTGTGTAAAAGATGGGATTTTACTGTTTGCCTCTCAGTTAAAAGGTCTGTTTGCCTGGGACTGTGTCAAACCAGTCCTGGATTTGAAGGGACTTAACGAAGTCTTCAGTCTGGGGCCGGCAAAAACCAGCGGAAGCGGTGTGTTCAAAGACATTTTCGAGGTGCTTCCAGCCCATTTTCTGCTGTATTCACCAGAAGGGCTCTCTCTTTACCCTTATTGGGAACTAAAAAGCCATCCCCATGAAGACAGTTATGAAACAACCATTGAAAAAACTGCCTTCCTCCTCCAGGATTCTGTAAAACGCCAGCTGGACTGCGGTTCTTCTGCCTGTTCCTTTTTATCCGGCGGTGTAGATTCTTCCCTGGTATCTGCCATCTGCGCCAGAGAATTAAAGAAGAAAAACCGGCAGCTTACCACCTTTTCTTTTGATTTTACAGGAAATGATAAAAACTTTCAGGCCAACGAGTTCCAGCCTTCTCAGGATCGTCCCTTTGTGGAAATCATGGCCCATTACCTGCAGTCGGATCACCACTTTCTGGAATGTACGGCCAAAACCCAGTTTGACCTGTTAGAAGCCTCTGTTCTGGCTCACGATCTGCCTGCTATGGCAGATGTGGATTCCTCCCTGCTGTACTTCTGTTCTCAGGTTGCGCCGGATTTTTCAGCCGCCTTAACAGGGGAGTGTGCCGATGAAATCTTTGGCGGTTATCCCTGGTTTCATAAGGAAGCCTGCTTCTGTACCCATACGTTCCCGTGGACCATGGATTTAAAGGCGCGCCAGATACTTCTGTCCGATTCCTTTTTGTCAGAGCTTCATATGGAAGAGTATGTTCAGGAACGATATGAAACCTCTCTCTCCCAGGTTCCCCGTCTGGATGACGAAAACCCCAGAGAAACCCGCAGAAGAGAAATTTCTTACCTGAATCTGGTATGGTTTATGCAGACGCTCCTTGATCGCATGAACCGAACCAGCGAAATCTGCGGCCTGACAGCACGGGTTCCCTTTGCGGATCACCGGATTGTAGAATACCTGTGGAACGTGCCCTGGGAAATGAAAGCAGGCGGCGGAATTGTCAAAAATCTGCTGCGTCAGTCAGGGCGTGGACTGCTGCCGGATGAAGTGCTGTTCCGCAAAAAATCTCCTTATCCCAAAACCTATGACAAAGCTTATGAAAAGCTTCTTTCCCAGAGGTTAACTGAAATTCTGGAAGATCCTGGTTCCCCGATTCTTCCGTTTATTGACAAAGAAAAGACTCGGCTCTTTTTATCCAGCCCTTCTGACTACGGAAAGCCCTGGTACGGCCAGCTTATGGCAGCTCCCCAGATGATGGCTTATATGATCCAAATCAATTTCTGGCTGTCTTATTACCAACCGGAACTTCACCTTTAATCCGTTTGCTCCAAAGGCCTGACTGGAAATCCGGTTTACAGCAGGCATCTCTTTTGGTACACTAAGAAGGAAAATTGTAACTGTTCAGGACGGAGGCATCTTCCGATGTGAAATCTGGTGCAACAAGCCAGCTTAACACAGCTTGTTGCACCAGATTTCCCGCCGCCCTGAATAGTTACGGAATTTTTTTAAATCAGAAGGAAGTAAACTAACATGAAACTGAATTACTCCACGACCAGCCACAGGAAAAGACCCCAGAAAAAAAGAAGCAGCAGACAACGCAGCCGCAGGAGCTGGGATTTCCACGGACACATCCCCCTCTCTGCTTTTCCGCTTCTGCTGTTTACCTTTTTGCTTGCAGTAGGAATTTTATTTGATATTGATTTGACCCCTCTTCTTCCAACCGAATCTGCAGTTTCCCCAGAAGGACTGGAAGAAGCGCCTTTTCGCATGACTGTATTAGACGTAGGACAGGGATTGTCTGTCTTTATTGAAGCAGACGGCCAGACCATGCTGTATGACGGCGGCGATCGAAATGCCTCGTCCTTTGTAGTAAGTTATCTGGAACAGGAGGATTTGGAAAAGCTCAATTATGTTACCATTTCTCACTATGATGCGGATCATTTAAACGGCATTGTCGGCGTCTTAAACCATTTCCCTGTGGAACAGGTACTTGCGCCGGATTACAGCGCTAAAAGCGCCATTTTCAAATCTTACCAAAAGGTACTGGCTGAAAAATCCATAACTCCCATTCATCCGGCTGTAGGAGATACCTTTGAACTGGGACAGGCCTCGTTTACAGTCCTTGGCCCTACTGTCATTGATCCGGACAGCGGAAACAACAATTCCCTGGCTATCCGGATTACCTATGGAAACACCAGCTTTCTGTTAACCGGAGACGCAGAACATGAGGAAGAGGAAGACATCTGCCAGTCATGGGGACGGTTTCTGTTAAGCGACGTCTACGTAGCCGGTCACCATGGGAGCGGCAGTTCCACTTCCTGGAGTTTATTGGAAAATGCCATTCCGGAATATACCATTATCAGCTGCGGGAAGGGAAACTCCTACGGCCATCCACACGATACGGTTATGGAACGGCTGGAATCTATGGAAATCCCCGTATACCGGACAGATATACAGGGAACCATTTCCGTGGCCTCAGACGGTGAAAACCTGATCTGGTCCCAGGAACCCTGCAATGACTATACTCCTGGCGACTAAGGCTTCTGTGCGTTTTTTCTAAGCCGTCTGCTTTCCTGATGTCCTCCGGTTTAAACACTCAGATGATACAAACATAGCTGCCATCAAAATCAGCAGATAAACCGGATACCAGCCAATGGAAAAGCGCTGGGCAATAAAGCCAAACAGCGGCGGCATCAGAGTATTGCCCAAATAGGCAAAGGCCATCTGAAGGCCCACGATGGCCTGGGATAAATCCCAGCCAAAATTGATAGGCGTTGCGTGCATCAGGCTGGGATAAACGGGAGCGCAGCCAAGGCCAATGGTAATCAGGCCAATATAGGCAGCCCCTGGGCCGAAGGGCAGCATTACAAGAAAAACTCCAACCACCCCAGCTGCCTGTCCCAGCCGTACCATCTGCTTATCGTTTAATTTCATCGCAAGGAAACCGCTTAAAAATCTCCCAGCCGTAATTCCCAAATAGAACAGAGACGCCCATTTTGCAGCAACTTCTTCCGGCAGTCCCCGTTCCATTACCAGATAGCTGGAAGCCCACAGTCCTGCAGTCTGTTCCAGGGCGCAGTAACAGAAAAAGGCAGCCATCTGGGCCTTTACTCCAGGAATGTCAAGCAGCTGTTTCGGAGAAAGGGATCGTTTTTTCTGAAATGTGTTCTCCCCTTCTTCCTCCCGCTTCTTCTCTTTCCACTGAGACAGAGATGCAAATAACACCGCCGTTAAAACCACCTGCAGGATTCCCACAACCTGATAACCTCTGTTCCAGGTAAATCCTCCGGTCAGGCAAAGTCCCATAATATAAGGCCCCAGGGAAGCGCCGATTCCCCAGCAGCAGTGAAGCCAGCTCATATGGCTGGCTTTAAAATAAAGAGCCGCATAATTATTTAAAGCGGCGTCTACTGCCCCTGCTCCTAATCCGTATGGAACCGCTAAGATGCACAGCACTCCAAAGGACGGAGCCACGGAAAACCCCAGCAGCGCTGCGGCTGTCAGTGCCACGCTGCAGGCCGTTACCCGTCCGGTTCCAAATTTTCTGCTTAATCTGTCGCTTAAAAGACTGGAAATCACCGTTCCAATGGAAATAATCATGGAAATGACTCCCGCATAGGAAAGGGGTACTCCCAATTCTCCATGCATATCCGGCCAGGCAGAACCCAGCATCGCATCGGGAAGTCCCAGACTGATAAACGCCATGTAAATAATTGCCAGTAAAAACATGTCTTTCACCTACCCTGTTATGTATCATTCTTCATTCGTTTTACTATACCGTTCTCTTTGCAGAATGTCCAGCAAAACCTGTAAAAATTCGTAACTGTTCAGGACGGGCATCTTCTTGTCCGGCTTTGCCGGACAAGA